>JAISPQ010000136.1 GCA_031274955.1 Rhodanobacter sp. | reverse complement strand
ACCAGCCGCCGAAAGTCGGTGCATAAAGGACGATGTATGCGCCGATCATCAGAAAGACACCGATCGCGACCAGATCGTGCACGGTGTAGTACGGATGGAACGGAATGCCGTCAGCCGGTTTGTGCGGATCCCAGCGGTTGCCCTTGGGCCCCTTCTTGATTTCGACGCCGTCGGGATTGTTTGAGCCCACTTCATGCAGCGCGAAGATGTGCAGCACCACGAGCAGCAACAGCACCAGAGGCAGTGCGACCACATGCAGCGCGAAGAAGCGGTTGAGCGTCGCATCGGCCGGCAGGTAATCGCCCATGATCCATTGCATGAGCGAATCGCCGATCCACGGCACGGCGCCGAACAGCGAGATGATGACCTTCGCGCCCCAGAACGACATGTTGCCCCACGGCAACACGTAGCCCATGAACGCCTCGGCCATCAACGCGAGGAAGATCAGCATGCCGAGCAGCCAGACCAGTTCGCGCGGCTTCTTGAACGAGCCGTACAGAAAGCCGCGGAACATATGCAGGTAGATGATGACGAAGAACAGCGAAGCGCCGGTTGAATGCATATTGCGGATCAGCCAGCCCCACTCCACATCGCGCATGATGGTGGATTCCACCGAGGCGAACGCGACCGAGATACCCGGTGCGATGTCGGCGGCGCTGGGCTTGTAGTGCATCGCAAGGAAGATGCCGGTCACGATCTGGAGGACCAGCACGACGATAGCCAGCACGCCGAAGTAGTACCAGAAATTGAAATTCTTCGGTGCATAGTATTCGGTCATGTGCTTGCGGTAGACCGGCATCATGCCCGGCGCACGCTCGTTGACCCAATCACCAAGACGAGTGAATACGTTGGTCATCACGCAGCTCCCTTGCCAGGATCCACACCGATCAGAATGTGCGTATCGTCTACGAATTGATAGGGGGGAACCTGCAGGTTGGCCGGCGCCGGCACACCCTCGAAAACGCGGCCGGACAGGTCATAGCGCGACCTGTGGCAGGGGCAAAAGAAACCGCCCTTCCACTGCGGATCGAACGGCTCGGGCTTGAGTTCCGGGTAGAACTCCGGCACACAGCCCAGATGCGTGCACAGACCGATCACGACCAGCCACTCAGGTTTGAGTGCACGCGTCTCATTCTGCGCATAGGAAGGTTGCTGATCCGTATTCGAGGACTTGGGATCCTTCAGGTGCGAATCCTGCCCCGTCAGCGCATCCAGTTGCGTTTTGGTCCGGTTCACGACGAACACCGGCAGCTTGCGCCACGCGAACGTGACCTTCTGCCCCGGTTCGATCTTGCCGATATCGGCCAGCACCGGTGCGCCGGCCGCCTTGGCCTCTGCACTGGGCAGCCACGTTTCGACGAATGGGATCGCCACCATTACGGCCCCTGCTCCACCGACGACCGAAGTCGTCGCGGTCAGGAATCGACGGCGCCCCTTGTTCACCACAGCATCGTTTGCCATCTAGCACTCCACCCCGAGTTTCTAGGGAATTTTAAAAGACCAGCGTTCGCCGGGGAGCCGATTCGTGCGCTATTTCACAATCATCGGGCCGGAACCCCGCGGCGCATCCGCGCCGCACCACACTCGCGAAAGCCTAAACCCAGCCCGAAAATCGTATTACGTGATAGTTTATCCAATGCCTTCGCGCCACACAATCTAAGAACCTGTCTAACTGTCATGGCGGTTTGCGCCGCCCAAAATGATGAAAAACTGGTCGATCCAACACCATCCCCCCCCAAAGACGTCATTCCCGCGAAGGCGGGAACCTGCCCTTGAAAAGCCTGCCCCTGAAGTGCTTCTGATCGGGAGGAAGGGCTTTTTCTCCCCGCTCCTGCCTGCCGGAGAGGGGCGCGCACGACCCTTGGAGCCTGCCCCTGAAACGCTCTTGATCGGGGGCCGTGTGGCGGGAAAGGCGGGAACGGGGACAATGGACACCGTACTTTCACACTAAGCGCACATCGCCGCCGCTCCCATCCACGACCGTATTCATTTGATGCGTCCGCTCTATAACACGCTCGCCTTTATCGTCCGCAGCGCGGTGGTCGGCCTCGCGGCCGCGTTCGTGCTGAGTCTGCTTGCGCCGCGCCTGGTCGAGCGCCTGCGCGGCGGTTCCAGCGAACCCGTGCGAACCGAGACGATCGCGACACGGCAAGGGCCGGTTTCCTATGCCGAAGCGGTGGCGCGCGCATCGCCGTCCGTCGTTAACATCTACGCGAACAAGATCACCACGTTCCGCAGCGCGTATCCGATCCCCGATCCGCTTACCCAGCGCCTGCTCGGTTACGTACCCGGACCGATCATGAAGCGTAAAGATCAGAGCCTGGGGTCGGGCGTGATCTTCAGTTCCGACGGTTACGTACTGACCAATAACCACGTGATCAACGGCGCCGACGATATCCAGGTGCTGCTCGACGACGGCCGTGTTGCGCAAGCGCAAGTGATCGGTACGGATGCCGAAACCGATCTGGCAGTATTGCGAATCAATATCGCCAACCTGCCCGCGATCACGGTACCGGAAGATGCCGCCGATGTCGGCGACGTGGTACTGGCGATCGGCAATCCGGTCGGACTGGGCAAGACCGTGACCATGGGCATCGTCAGCGCGACCGGGCGGCAGTTGCGCATGTCGGCCTATGAAGATTTCATCCAGACCGACGCCGCGATCAATTCCGGCAATTCGGGCGGCGCGCTCATCAACGCGCTCGGCGCGCTGATCGGCATCAATACCGCGATTTATCCGCGCACACCGACTTCGGACGGGCGCGGCACCGTGACACAAGGCGCCGAAGGCATCGGCTTTGCGATTCCGGTGGCGACGGCGAAGGCGGTACTCGACCAGATCGTCAAGCACGGCCACGTGATCCGCGGCTGGATCGGCGCCGACTACGGTGATATTCCGCCGCCCAACGGCACCGCTTCGCGCCCGCAGGGCGTGCAGATCGTGCATATCGCGCCGGAAAGCCCGGCAGTGCAGGCGAACCTCCAACCCGGCGATCTGCTGCTCAAGCTCGACGGCACGCCCATCATCGACCAGATCGACTTACGCAACCGCGAAGCCGCGCTCGCACCAGGCACCAAGGTACACCTCGAAGGCGTGCGCGAAAACGGGCCTTTCGTGACCGATATCACACTGACGCAGCGACCCGCGCCGGGCACGACCGGCACATGAGCGTGATGCGTGCAGGATCAGCGCAGATCACTACCAGCGGCATACGGTCGGGTCGGCATCCATCAACCATTGCTCTTTGACTGCGCGGGCGATATTGCTCCCCATCAACACGCAAAGCGCCGTGCACAGTACTGCTATTGCGAGATTCAAACGCCGACGGCGGAAGTTGAATCCGTAAGCGAACGCGCCCCATCCATAAAGGAACAACGCGGGTACCGCAAGAAGGAAAACGACGGCCGGACCATCGCAATCCACCGCATCGATGCCCTCGGCTTTGTAATCGTTCGGTGGCGCCACTATGGCAAGCAGCGCCAAGGGTAAGGCGCTGACCAGTACCGCCAGTCCGAGCCGACCCAGCCACTTGCGCATCCGCCCACGTGGCTTGACCTCTTCGGTAGTCATCCCGTGCCGTTGCCGTTCTCTATGAAATGTGGCTTTGCGATCACTATGACAAAAACGCGTTCGCCGCTGTCAAGCGGACAGATCAACCTAAAATCCTGCGCACTCTATAGAGCCCTAAAAACGGCGTACCGGATCCGGAGTGTGGGTTCTCACAGCGCCTTCTGGTAGCGATCGCGCAGCGTCGCGACGCGCTGCACATAGACCTGCGTCTCGTCATACGGAGGAACGCCGTGATATTTCTGTACCGCGCCGGAGCCGGCGTTGTAGGCGGCCGTGGCCAACTGCACATCGCCATTGAAATCCCTGAGCAGCTGCGCAAGATAACGTGCGCCGCCGCGGATATTCTGCGTGGCGTCGAACACATCGGTGACGCCCAGATCGTCCGCCGTTCCCGGCATCAACTGCATCAGCCCACGCGCGCCTCTGTTAGAAATCGCCATCGGATTGAACGCGGATTCGGCATGGATCACCGCGCGCAGCAAGGCGACATCCACGCCGTAATCGGCGGCGGCCTGGGTGACCTCATCCTTGTATGCGTTTACGTTCAACGAGGCACGCGCGAAATCGACTCTCGAATCCGCATCGCAGGCAAAGCACGTCGCGATATACGTGAACAGCATCGCAAAGCGGCCGGAATCCGGTTTGATGTTGGTGTATTCGGTCACGCCGTTGGTGCGTTGGACTCTATACACGGCTCCGCGCAAGGTTCTGGACGCCACGGAGGCTTCACCGTCCATCGGCTGCTGCGCACGCGCCGGCATCCGATACGGCGCTGCCACCAGCAACGGCCTGCCCATCATGCGCGCGGTGCTGGCGACATCCGCCTGAACGGTCGAAAAATCCTTCGGCTCGATGATACGCGCGGTACTCATCGCCACACCGTACACGTGGGAAAAATCTGCACGCACGATATGCGGCGGCACGGTCTGGACGGCGGCTTTTACGTTGGAGAAATCGGCGTGATCTTCTTCGTAAACCCAACCGCGTCTGATGGAGGTATCGGTGATGCGATGCCGGCTCTGGGAAGCATCCGGCGCGGGCGACGGCGTCTTGGCGACTTGCGACTTCGGCGTATCCGGGAATATGGAAACGATATTGCAGTGGCTAAATCCCGTAGTGGAACTCACGTACGCAATGCTGCCGTCCCCGGCCGCGCACTTGTAAAGCACACCTGCACTGGCCAGCGCAGGCCCGCCTAGGAATGCAGGCACGAGCATGGCGATGGCGAAACGATGAAAACGAGGCATAGACGATATTGATCCTTATCCTTACGTGCAAGTTCCATGGGAGCGACTGTGCCACACTGGGAACCTCACGCATAGAAACCTGTCAACACAACCATCCTTCCCCAGAACATTTACCCATTCGGCATCCTTACCTTACGCCACATAGGCAGTGAACGCCGCATACAAGCATTGGCGAGATGCTCTTTTACCACGTAGACTGGTAATTTGTCTCATTATCCCACCGAACTGGGGCATTTTCGAAACTTCATCCATGACCGGCAAGCTTTATATCAAAACCCATGGCTGCCAGATGAACGAGTACGACTCGGCCAGGATGGCCGATGTACTGAAGGCATCGCATGGGCTGGAGTTGACCCAGAACGAGGCTGAAGCGGATGTCATCCTGGTCAACACCTGCTCGATCCGCGAGAAAGCGCAGGAGAAAGTGTTCAGCCAACTCGGCCGCTGGCGCGAACTGAAACGGCGCAGCGGCAAATCCGTGGTGATCGGCGTCGGCGGCTGCGTCGCCAGTCAGGAAGGCGATGCCATCCTTGCGCGCGCGCCGTTCGTCGATCTGGTGTTCGGCCCACAGACGCTGCACCGGCTGCCCGAAATGATCCAGGCGCGTCACGCCAGCGGCAAGGCGCAGGTAGATATCTCGTTCCCGGAAATCGAAAAGTTCGACCGGCTGCCCGAACCGCATGCGCAAGGCCCGAGCGCGTTCGTCTCGATCATGGAAGGCTGTTCGAAGTATTGCTCATTCTGCGTCGTGCCGTACACGCGCGGCGAGGAAATCAGCCGCCCGTTCGACGATGTCGTCGCCGAAATCGCCGTGCTTGCCGAACAGGGCGTGCGCGAAGTCAACCTGCTCGGCCAGAACGTCAATGCGTATCGCGGCGCGATGCACGATGGCGCGCTCGCCGACCTGGGTTTGCTGATCCACGCCGTCGCGCACATCGATGGCATCGGCCGCATCCGCTTTACGACCTCGCATCCGCTGGAGTTCTCCGACTCGCTGGTGGACGCCTACGCCAACGTGCCGCAACTGGCCGATTTCCTGCATCTGCCGGTGCAGTCCGGCTCCGACCGCGTGCTCGCCGCGATGAAGCGCGGCTACACCGCGCTCGAATACAAGCAGAAAATCCGCAAGCTGCGTGCGGTGCGTCCGGATATCAGCATCTCCTCGGACTTCATCGTCGGCTTCCCCGGCGAGACCGATGCGGACTTCGCCAAGACCATGAAACTGATTGACGATGTGGGTTTCGATCAGAGCTTCTCCTTCATCTACTCCAAACGCCCCGGAACGCCCGCAGCCAACCTGCACGACGACACCCCGGACGCCGTAAAGCATCAACGCCTCGCCCATCTGCAAGCCGCGATCGATGCGAACGCGAGAACAATCAGCGAAGCGATGATCGGCAGCACGCAGCGCGTGCTTGTCGAAGGCCCAAGCCGAAAGAATCCACACGAACTCACCGGCAAGACCGAAAACATGCGCCCGGTAAATTTCCCCGGCCATCCACGCCTGATCGGCCAATTCGTCGACGTCGTCATTACCCAGGCGATGGCTCATTCTCTGCGCGGCCGCGTGAACACCGGCGCGACCACACCCGATTAAAACGCATCGATATCGCCCAGCGCACGAATCAGGCGCCGCGCGCGCTTGTCCGGTTTGCCCGGCGGCTTGGCCAGATCGGCGCCGATCAGTCGCCGCTGTTCGGCGGCGGCTTCGCGCGCCGCCCGGCTCGCCTCCGTTTCGCGATACAAGCGCTGTGCGATCTGTGCCGGACCACGCGCACCGCTGACACCAAGCACTTCAATATCGAATCGCTCCTCACCGCGCACGATATGCAAGCGATCTCCCGGATGCACGCCGCTCGCGGGTTTCGGCCTTGTGCCATTCAACGCAATCTTGCCGCCTTCGATCGCCTGCTTGGCCAGCGAACGCGTCTTGAGGAAGCGCGCGGCCCATAGCCACACATCCAGACGAACGCTTTCACGAACTTCGGTCATGGACATCGTGCGCAAACTCCCAATCTCTTCCACGATCAACCACCACGGCGGCGCAGGCTTTCCTGCAATTCACGGCGAAAGCGTTGCGGATCGGTACGATTCACATGCACCTGCGGCGTGCCGTGCCAATGCGCGCATTCGAGCAGCACATCGGCCATCACATCGGCGAACGCGGACGTCGGCTCGACACCGGATTCCAGGAATAGCGCCTTCACCTCGAACAGACCCTCGGCGCGGTGTGCCTTGGCATCCAGACGTCCGACCAAACGCCCACGATACAGGACCGGCAACACGTAATAGCCGTAGCGCCGCTTCGGCGCCGGTGTGTAACACTCGATGCGGTAGTCGAATCCGAACATCGTCGCGGCGCGTTCGCGATCCCACACAACCGGATCGAACGGCGACAGCAGCGTACAGTGCGTCGCGCGTAGACGGTTGGCCGCCGCACTGGCGAGTAGATCGCGATGCTCCGCATGCACATAGCCCGGCGCCTTCCAACCTTCGACGTCGACCCGCACCAGTTCGCCCGCTTCGACCAACGTATCGAGGTCGCGATCCTTAAGTCGAGGGCCCATGCGGAAGTAATCGTTGATCCAGCGCGCCTGCGCAATGCCCAGCGCACGCACGGCGCCGAGCGTGAACGCGCGTTGCGCCGCATCGGCGTGCAGCCGCGCATCCAGATCGTGCGCCGCCGCGCCGCGCGCTTTGGCAGCGGCGAGCACGCGCTCGCCGATGTCGTAGACGCGATGGAAGTTTTCGCGCCGCACGATCATCAATTCGCCTTGTGCGAACAGGGCTTCGAGCCAGCGTTTTTCCTTCTTCCAGCCCCACCAGCCGCCGCCCTTCACGCCATCGTCGCGCGCGAACTGGGCGGCTTTCACCGGACCGTTTTCACGGATATGTGCCAGTAGATCCTCCATCGCCGCACCGTGCTCTTCGCGCATGCGCTGCGCATGCTGCGCCCACCAGCGATCCGCACGGCCGGATAGATCGCGGCTGCGATGCAAGGCGAAATCGGCATACGACAGAAAACAGGCTTCGTGCGCCCAGGCTTCGAAGATCGCACCTTGCGCGAGCAGTTCGTCCAGCCAATGCGGCGCGTAAGCACCCAGGCGCGAGAACAGCACCAGATACGGACTGCGCGCGACAACGTGGATGGTATCGATCTGCAACACGCGCATGCGTTCGATCGCCGCGAGTACGTCGCTCTTGCGCGCACGGCGGCGCGGCCGCGTCAACAATCCCTGCGCGGCCAGATGCAGATGGCGCGCCTGCTGCGCTCCGATACGGCGCGGCGCGACAGCATTTACGCATGCGCGAGTCATAACCCGTTCGGCCCATGTTCCGGCATGCCCTGCACTTGCTGCAGATGCATATAGAATTGATAGCCTGTCATATCTGGGGACCCCCGATGCTCTACCACCTGCACGAAATCAACCGTGCCCTGTTCCGTCCTTGGGTAACATGGTCGGGCTTGGTCGCGCAAGCAATGTCGTCACCGGACAACTGGTTTTCATACTGGCCCGGCATGGATCGCGCCGCCGCCGGCTGCGAATTGATATACCGGCTCGGCAAAGATTACGAGAAACCCGCGTTCGGCATCACTGCCGTGCCTGCGCACGGATGCGAAGTGG
The DNA here is from genome assembly GCA_031274955.1 of Rhodanobacter sp. Lineage (GTDB taxonomy): Bacteria > Pseudomonadota > Gammaproteobacteria > Xanthomonadales > Rhodanobacteraceae > Dokdonella_A. The sequence goes on along the minus strand of JAISPQ010000136.1, from coordinate 13,919 downwards.
CGGTGATCGAGGAGCGCGTGACCCGTCTGCCGTTCTGCGATCTCGTCCACTTCAAGCGCTGCAGCGACGACCCCGCCACCCTGCAGCAGTTGCGCGACGATCCGCTGGTGCTCGTCGTCGCCCCGTTGTCCGGCCATCACGCCACGCTGCTGCGCGACACCGTGCGCACGCTGCTGCGCGATCACGATGTCTACATCACCGATTGGGTCGATGCGCGCATGGTGCCGCTGGACAAGGGCCCGTTCGGGCTGGACGACTACATCGCCTACGTGCGCCGCTTCATCGCCCACTTGGGCGCCGAAAAGCTGAACGTGATCTCGGTATGCCAGCCCACGGTGCCGGTGCTCGCGGCGGTTTCGCTGATGGCCTCGGCCGGCGAAACCACACCGCTGACGCTGACCATGATGGGCGGCCCAATCGACACGCGCCGCTGCCCGACCAAGGTAAACGATCTGGCTACGACCAAGCCGTGCTCGTGGTTCCAGACCCATGTCGTGTTCGAGGTGCCCATGAATTATCCCGGCAAGGGCCGCCGCGTGCATCCGGGTTTCCTGCAACAAGCCGGATTCATCGCGATGAATCCGAGCCGGCATCTCACCGCGCACTGGGATTTCTATCTGAACCTCCTGCGCGGCGATCAGGAAGACGCCGCCGCGCACCGCCGCTTCTACGACGAATACAACGCCGTGCTCGACCTGCCCGCCGAGTATTATCTGGACACCATCCGCACCGTGTTCCAGGAACATCATCTGCCGCTGGGCACGTGGTATGTGAAGGGCGAGCGCGTCGCGCCCGAAGCGATCAAACGCTCGGCCTTGCTCACCATCGAAGGCGAACTCGACGACATTTCCGGCCCCGGCCAGACGCGCGCCGCACACGATTTGTGTACCGGCATCCCGGCCTCGCGCCGGCAGCATCTGGAAATAAAAAGCGCCGGTCACTACGGTATCTTCAGTGGCCGGCGTTGGCGCAACGTTGTCTATCCCGACGTGCGCGATTTCATCCGCCGTTTCCACGAAAGCTGATCGCTATCCGGATAGCCTATAGCCGGGATAGGTCAACCGCGTTCGAATTTGAACACCGCCGTGCCCGCGCGCGCGTTGGGTAGCCAGCGTACTTCGTGTCCGTTCTGCAGGCCAAAGGCATCCAGCACACGCAGGTGGTTCTTGCGCGCGAGCACCGCGAAATCCTTGTAGGTGCTCACGCGGATATTGGGGGTGTCGTACCACTGATACGGCATGCGGCGCGTGACCGGCATGCGCCCGCGCGCGATGCTGAGGCGGTTGGGCCAGTGCGCGAAGTTGGGGAAGGCGACGATGCCGATGCGGCCCACGCGTGCGGTCTCGCGCAGCATTACCTCGGTATTGCGCAGGTGTTGCAGCGTGTCGATCTGCAATACCACGTCGAAGGAGGCGTCATCGAACATCGCCAAGCCCTCGTTGAGGTTGATCTGGATGACATCGACGCCGCGTCGCACGCAGGCCAGTACGTTGTCGTCGGCGATTTCCACGCCGTAACCGGTACAGCCGCGCTCGCGCGCGAGCAAATCCAGCAACGCACCGTCGCCGCAGCCAAGATCCAGCACGCGCGCGCCTTGCGGCACCAGGCGCGCGATCGAGCGTTGAACCTTGACGCTGCTCATGGCGTGTTCTCCCCGGCGATACGCTCGAAATAGGCACGCATCATGCTCATGTAATACGCATCGTTGAGCAGGAAGGCATCGTGCCCATGCGTCGTATTGATTTCGACGTAGCTCACACTGCGGCGGTTGTCCAGCAACGCCTTGACGATCTCGCGGCTGCGCGCGGGCGAAAAGCGCCAATCGGTGCTGAAGCTCACGATCAAGAACTGCGCGCTGGCCGGCGCGAGCGCGGCGCGCAGGTCGCCGCCATGTGCACGCGCGGGATCGAAGTAGTCGAGCGCACGGGTAATCAGCAAGTAGGTGTTGGCGTCGAAATATTCGCTGAACTTGTCGCCTTGATGGCGCAGGTAGCTCTCGATCTGGAATTCGATGTCTTGCGTGGTGTAGCGATAGCCATTCGTTCCAGCGCCCTCAACGACATTGCGCAGTTCGCGCCCGAACTTGGCGTTCATTATATCGTCGCTCAGGTAGGTGATATGGCCGATCATGCGCGCGATACGCAGTCCACGCTTGGGCACCACAGCGTGTTCGTAGAAGTGGCCGCCGCGAAAATCCTGGTCGCTCACGATCGCGCGCCGTGCCACTTCGTTGAAGGCGATGTTCTCAGCGGTGAGATTGGGCGCGCTGGCCGCCACCACCGCATGCCGCACGCGCTGCGGGTATTGCAGCGTCCACGATAGCGTCTGCATGCCGCCCAGGCTGCCGCCCATCACGGCGGCCAGCGTGTCGATGCCCAGCGCGTCCAGCAGCCGTGCCTGCGCATCCACCCAATCCTCCACGGTGACGACCGGGAAATCCGCACCCCAGGCGCGGCCGGTGGCGGGGTTCGTGTGCATCGGCCCGGTGGAGCCGAAACATGAGCCGAGGTTGTTGATGCCCACGACAAAGAAACGGTCGGTATCCACCGGCTTGCCGGGGCCGATCATGCTGTCCCACCAGCCCTTGGAATGAGGCTTGCCCGCGTACACGCCCGCCACATGATGCGAGGCATTGAGCGCGTGACACACGAGCACCGCGTTGTCGCGCTTCGCGTTGAGCGTGCCGTAGGTTTCGTAGACCAGCGTGTAGTTGGCGACGGACGCTCCGCTGCGCAAAAGCAACGGCGTGTCGAAAGACATGGATCGCGGAAAGACTTCGAATGTCATGCAATAAAAAACCCGGTCTCACCAAAAACGAAGGGCCGGGCAGGACATCCGTCTTTAGCTGAATTTGTAATGCGCCCGCAAGCTGGAACAAATCGGCGCATGACCAGTATAGCTGCCAACAGGTCCTGTGTGCTCCCACCATCGATGGTGCCATACCCAACGGCTCGTACTACTGTCCAGAATATTTTGAGGGGAGCCGGAAGGCTTGCGGGGACTTCAGGACACGGGATAAGCCGTATTCATACGTCATCTCATTAATGGAACTGAGTACTCAGGTAGAGAAAAATACACGTTGAGAATCTAGACCCATGTCGCTGGCATCACCGCCATGAACGGACTCGGTACTTCCGTGGATTTGCCGCAAATTGTGCGCATTATTCGACCGCGCGACCGAGCAACGAACCCGCCCCGTTGGCCTGGATCACTCGATTCATGAGGTCTCGCTGGTGCAGTGGTCCATACCCGTAACCATTCTGTGTCAGCCGGTGCAGGCGAGGATTCATGGCATGTTCGACAAGCCCGTTGCGTGCGTGCGCAGCCGCCTCGCCTCGGCAGTGCACCCCAAGCTTCCCCAGGATGTTGTGGACATGGTTCTTGACCGTGGCCACCTGGATGGTAAGCGCTCGCGCGATTGCCTTGTTCGACATACCCTCTGCCATCAGTCTCATTATCTGCCGCTCCCGTGGCGTGAGCTCATCGCTCAAGACACCATTCCGGTTGCGAACCGACAAAGCGCTCAGTCGACTCAGAAGTATCCCCGCAATGCGCGGCGAACACTTCATCTCCCCCCGAATGGCCGAATGAACCGCCTCGACAACCTCAGATATCGAGTCGCCTGATGCGACAAACCCGGACACGTTGGCGTTGGCGCACTGGATCACCACCTCGTCGACCTCGGTCACCGCCAGAGCGACCACTTTGGCCGCGGGCAAAGAGCCGCAAATGCGCTGCGAAATCTCCAGGCTACGTTGGGAGGCGATATCCAACAGCACAACATCGGGAGTCGCATCGACGACTTCGACCAGGGATACCGAGAAGCCGGAAGACCCTACGATTTCGATCGAGCGCTCCTGCGAAAGCGCCAGAACGATTCCATCGCGCAGCAGACGCGTATCACTCAATACGAAAGCGCGTGCACGGCGCCTCAACCCACTGACGCTTGAGTGCGCAATTTTGGCGCCATTACTCATGGTTCACCCTCCTCGACCAGCCCATAGCTATCGATCCGGCCCTCAACGCGTTTCAGGCGGCATGCTGGGGGCAGCCGGCCATTCGGGGTGCCCTCTTGCGGAGGAATTCAACGCCGTAGCAAATGTTCGGCATTTCAGTTCTCCAGAAATTGCGTGTGATTGAACGGTTCGTCTCGGCACTTCCCGCTCGATGTCACGGGAGTACATGTACGGATACGAGATTGCGTGTGCTTTCCTGACAAAAGCCCGCACTTCTATTTATGTTTTATTCATGTAAATGAACGACGCGTTCTGATGGGCTCCACGTGCCGTCATCCGGGGGCGATGAAACGACGCAGATCACTACCGATGTGCGGGCGCGCAGCCATGTACTGCGGCCCCTGCGTCAAGTGCGCTGTGTGGAGCTATTTGAGGACCGGATCAGCCCGCAGCCGGCTGGGAGGCGCGTTTATGCAGAATGCTCGCGCAAGCGGCGATAGCGCCGGATCAAGGCTTGGGTGGAACTGTCATGGTTCAGCGCCGGCTCGGCGGTGCAGGCCAGTTCGTCCGCCGTGCGCTGGGCAAGCGCCTTGCCCAACTCGACGCCCCACTGATCGAACGAATCGATATTCCAGATCACGCCCTGTACGAACACGCTGTGTTCGTACAGCGCAACCAGCGCACCCAGTGCATGCGGCGTGAGCCGCTGGACGAGCAGCGTACTGCTCGGCCGGTTGCCCTGGAATACGCGATGCGGCGCCAGCGCGTCCGGCGTGCCTTGGGCTTTTACCTCGGCCAGCGTCTTGCCGAATGCGAGCGCCTCGCTCTGCGCGAACAGATTCGCGATCAATAGATCGTGCTGATTGCCCAGCGGAGCGAGCGTTTGGCAGAAGCCGATGAAATCGCAGGGGATCACCTGCGTGCCTTGATGGATCAACTGATAGAACGAGTGTTGGCCGTTCGTGCCCGGCTCGCCCCAGTAGATCGGCCCGGTTGCGTAATCGGCGGGCGCGCCATCCAGTGTGACGCGCTTGCCGTTGCTCTCCATCGCCAGTTGTTGCAGATAAGCCGGAAAGCGTTTCAGGTAGTGCTCATACGGCAGTACGGCGATGCTCGCGGCGCCGAGAAAATTTGCGTTCCAGACCGCGATCAAGCCATGCAGCATCGGTACATTGCGTGCGAACGGTGTGCTGCGGAAGTGTTCATCCATCGCCCGAAAACCATCGAGCATCGCGCGGAAATGGTCGGGACCGATCGCGATCATCGTCGAGAGTCCGATCGCGCAATCCATCGAATAGCGGCCGCCGACCCAATCCCAGAAACCGAACATGGTGTCGGTGTCGATGCCGAATTCGGCGACGCCCGCCGCGTTCGTCGATACGGCGACGAAATGTCGGGCGATGGCTTTTTCGTCACCGCCCAATGCCTGCAGGCACCAGGCGCGCGCGGCATGCGCGTTGGTCAGCGTTTCCTGTGTCGTGAATGTCTTCGAGCAGACGATGAACAGCGTTTCAGCGGCATCCAGATCGCGCGTGGCCTCGACGAAATCGGCGCCGTCCACGTTGGAAACGAAACGGAACCTCAGCGCGCGGTCCGTATAGCCGCGCAACGCTTCGTAGGCCATCACCGGGCCGAGGTCCGAACCGCCGATGCCGATATTGACCAGCGTACGGATACGCTTGCCCGTGTGTCCTTTCCAGCTTCCGTCACGCACCCGATTCGCGAACGCGGCCATGCGTTCGAGCACGGCGTGCACCTCAGGGACTACGTCGGCGCCGTCGGTTTCGATACGTTCGCCACGCCGCGCGCGCAGCGCGACATGCAGTGCCGCGCGGTCTTCCGTCGTATTGATGCGCTCGCCGCCGAACATCGCGCGGATGCGCGCAGAAAGCCCACAGGCATCAGCGAGTTCGTGCAGCAGGCGCAGCGTCTCGTCGTTGATGCGTTGCTTGGAATAGTCGAAATAAATGCCCGCCGCTTCGGCGGTCAGGCGCTCGCCGCGCTGGGGATCGGCGGCGAACAATTCGCGCAGGTGGATGTCCTTCTGCCTCGCCCAGTGCCTGTGCAGTGCTCGCCATTGCGGACGCGCAGTGAGCGACAGCGAATCGTTCGACATCTCCCTGACACGACAGGCTCAATGCCCGCCGCCGCCGTCCAGCGCCTTGAGTTCGGCGATCAGGCTGTTCGCCGCTTCCTTGCCGTCGGCATACAGCATGCGCGAGTTGTCCTGATAGAACAGCGCGTTCTCGATGCCGGCAAAGCCGGTACCTTTGCCACGCTTGATGACAATCACCTGGCGCGCATCCACGACATTGAGGATCGGCATGCCGAAGATCGGCGATGACTTATCGGTTTTCGCGGCGGGATTCACCACGTCGTTCGCACCGATCACGATGGCGACATCGCAGGTTTTGAACTCGGGATTGATGTCGTCCATGTCGGCGATGAGGTCGTAGGGCACGCCGGCTTCGGCAAGCAGCACGTTCATGTGGCCGGGCATGCGTCCGGCGACCGGATGGATCGCAAATTTTACTTCCTTGCCGGCCTTGATCAGCGCCTGCGACAGTTCCCAGATCTTGTGCTGCGCCTGTGCCACGGCCATGCCGTAGCCGGGTACGATGATGACCTTCTCCGCCATGTACAGCAGCGAGGCCGCATCGGCCGGATCGATCGGCTTCTGCGCGCCGGCGATCGCGCTGCCTTCGCCGCCGCCGCCGAAATTCGAGAACAGCACATTGGTCAACGGGCGATTCATCGCCTTCGCCATCAACTGGGTGAGGAACGTGCCCGCCGCGCCGACCACCATGCCGGCGACGATCAGCGCCTCAATGCCCATCGCGTAACCTTCAAACGCAACGGCAAGGCCGGTCAGCGCGTTGTACAGCGAGATCACCACCGGCATGTCGGCGCCGCCGATCGGCAGCGTCATCAGTACGCCGAACGCAAGCGCGAGCAGGAAGAACACGACGACCAGCGCCGCATTGAGCTTCCACAACACCAATGCGAGTCCAACGAGCACGGCCAAAGCCAGTACCGCAAAATTGATTATTTTCTGGTTGTCGAAGGTGAACCGCTTGTCCATGCGGCCATCGAGCTTGGCCCAGGCGATGATCGATCCGGTCATCGAGATGGAACCGATCAAGGCGCCGATCACGGCGAGCGCGAGCGTCGCCAGCGGTGGCTTGAACATGTCTACCATCTGCGTGAACTTGAGCAGTTCTCCCGCGCCGATCGCTGCGGCCGAGCCGCCGCCCATACCGTTGAACAGTGCGACCATCTGCGGCATGTCGGTCATCGCGACTTTCTTGCCCCACAGCCAGGTGGGAATCACGCCGATCGCGATGCCGGCGATGATCCAACCGATATTGTGGCCGCCGGTGATCGCGAACGTCGCCAGCGTGGCGATAACCATGCCGATACCGGCCTGCACGATGCCCTTGCGCGCCGTGACCGGCGAGGACATGCGCTTGATGCCAAGGATGAACAAAACCGCGGCCAGGAAGTAACTGACCTTGGCGATGTTGACGAGCATCATCTGCGTATTCATCGAGAATTCTCCTCCTGCCGCACTATCAATCGATCTTCGCCACGGCGCCGGCCATGCATAGGCACGTTGCTTCGATATGCCTGCGGCAACCTCATGAACTGCGTACGCGAAAATACGCCCCCGGCCAACATCAGCGATCCTTGCTCGATTTGAACATCTCGAGCATGCGTTCGGTGACCACATAGCCGCCGGCGGCATTGCCGGCGCCCAGGATCACGCCAACGAATCCGATCACGGTCGCCAGCACTGACTCGGCATTCGCCAGCGCGATCATCGCGCCGACCAGCACGATGCCGTGTACGAAGTTCGAGCCGGACATCAGCGGCGTGTGCAGGATCACCGGCACACGGCCGATAATCTCCTTGCCGGTGAACGCGGCGAGCATGAAGACATACAGCGCAAGAAAACCATCGATCATTTCGTTTCTCCACAAGCCTTCGCTCGGCGATAGTTGGATTCGCCCACATGGCTCATGGCGGTGCCGAAAAATACACCGCCGATGGCGCATGCGAGCGCAAGAACCACTGCATCGCTCAGGAGGAATTTCCCCGCCATGAGCCGCATGAGTGTCATGAGTACGCACATCGTCCCACCAAACAGACTACCGATGACAAGCACGCCGTGGGCCATCCCGCGACGGCGAGTCCGCTCCCATCTGCGCATCTGATTTTCGTTCATGCGCCGTCCTTTCCACTGTGCTCGACCAATGCCTTGGTCGGTTCATGCTTGATCTGGCCGGCATGGGTCAGACAGGTCTTGGCGATCAGTTCGTCATCCCAGTCCAGCGACAGCACGCCATCCTTCAGCGACAGCTCGAGGAAGTTGTACAGGTTGCGCGCGTACATCTCGCTGGCATGTACCGGCGTGCTGGCCGGCAGATTCATCGTGCCGATGACGGCGACACCGTTGGCTGACACGATCGTCTTGCCCGCCTCGCTGAGTTCGCAGTTACCGCCGCTCTCGGCGGCGATATCGACGATCACCGCGCCGGCTTTCATACCGGCGACCATCGCTGCGGAAATGATGCGCGGCGCGCGGCGCCCCGGCACGGCGGCGGTGGTCACCACGACATCGACGCCCTTGAGATAATCGGCCAGCGCCTGTTGCTGCTTATCGCGTTCTTCCTGCGTCAACTCGCGCGCGTAACCGCCGGAACCGGCGGCGCTCACGCCCAGGTCGAGGAATTTCGCACCGAGCGATTCGATCTGCTCCTTGGTTTCCGGGCGCACGTCGAACCCTTCGACTTGCGCGCCGAGGCGGCGCGCGGTGGCGATCGCCTGCAAACCGGCGACGCCGGCGCCGACGATCAGCACCTTGCTCGGTCGGATCGTGCCGGCCGCCGTGGTCAGCATCGGAAAGAACTTCGGCGCTGCCTCCGCGGCGATCAGCACGGCCTTGTAGCCGGCTATCGCGGCCTGCGAGGACAACACGTCCATCGCCTGCGCGCGCGTGGTGCGCGGCAGGAGTTCCATCGCGAATGCGGTGATGCAGCGGTCGCGCAGCGCTTTCGTGCGTTCCGGCGACAGATGCGGTTGCAGATGGCCGATGACGACCGCGCCTTCCTTCAGCGCGGCGATCTGCGCCAGCGTGGGCGGCTGCACCACGAGCAACACGTCGGCTTGGGCGAGCGCCGCGCCGGCATCGGTGAATTCGGCGGCCGCGTAGGCGCTGTCGACAAAGCAGGCAGATGTGCCTACGTCACGTTCCAGCACGATACGCGCACCGCGCGAAACGAGCTTTTTGGCGATCTCCGGCGTCAACGCGACACGCCGTTCGCCTGAAACGGTCTCACGCACCACGGCTACGGTCGTCGCCATCTCTGCCCTCTTTGCCCCGTGAAGATATCCATAGATGTTAGAGCCTGTTAGGATTCTTCGCTAGCCCACCCGTTGCCGGCGCGCCAATCGGCAGGCGTGCCGGCAACGGGTGCCGGGTGCCGGGGGAGTACGATGCTCGCCAGTGTCGCCGGGCCCCGACAGCCGTTATGCTTTACATTTCGTTGTACTGGGAATCCTTCATGAATCCGCTTGATCTTCTCGATCAGCGCCGCTCGGTGCCCGCGCATCAACTCGGCGAGCCCGGCCCGGATGCTGCGCAGCTCGATCGGCTCCTGCACGCGGCAATCCGTGTGCCCGATCACGGTAAATTTGTGCCGTGGCGCATCTTGGCGATCCGTGGCGATGCGCGTGCGCGGCTGGGCATACAGCTGGCCGATCTGCATGCGTGCAAGGCACCGGATCTTCCGGCCGATGTATTGGCCAAGGATCGCGAGCGCTTTAATTTTGCGCCGTTGATCCTCGTCGTAATCGCGCGCGTGGACGAACACCATCCGAAGATTCCGGCGCAGGAACAACTGTTATCCGCCGGTTGCGTCGCCTACAACCTGTTGCTCGGCGCACAGGCGCTGGGCTTTGGCGCGCAATGGCTCACCGGTTGGGCCGCTTACGACCGCGACGCTGCCGCGCTGCTCGGCCTGGCGACGCACGAGCGCATCATCGCCTTCGTACATGTGGGAACGGTACGCGAACCGGCGCCGGAACGCCTGCGCCCGGAATTGACGCAGGTGTATAAGGAATGGCTATGAAACCGACTGTGCATCTGGTGGACGGTAGCCTGTACGTGTGCCGCGCGTGGTTCGCGCAAGCTCCCGATGTCTACGACGCCAACGGCGAACCCGCCCACGCGGTGCATGGGTTCGCGCGCTTCCTGCTTGATTTGCTCGAACGCACACGGCCGACGCATATCGCCGTCGCATTCGACGAGTCGCTGACCACCTCGTTCCGCCACGCGATCTACCCGGAATACAAAGCGCACCGGCCACCGACACCACCCGACCTCCTGCGCCAGTTCGAAGATTGCAAGGCGCTTGCGCGTACGCTGGGCATCACCGTGATGACCGATCGCAGCTATGAAGCCGACGATCTGATCGGCAGCGCATTGGACCGTCTGCGCCACGTGGGCTTCCGCGGCGTGATCGTGTCGGCCGACAAGGACTTCGGCCAACTCATCGGCAACGACGACGAACAATGGGATCCCTCGCGCGGCCACCGCTGGAATCACGCCGGCGTCAAGGCACGGCTGGGCGTCGCACCCGCGCAGGTCGCCGACTTCCTCGCCCTGACTGGTGATGCGGTCGACAATATTCCCGGCGTACCTCGCATCGGCCCGAAGACCGCGTCGATCCTGCTGCAGCATTTCGGCACGCTCGACGCGCTGCTGGAACGCGTGGACGAAGTGGCGCTTCTGCGTGCACACGGCGCGGTCGGCGCATCGATGCGCCTGCGCGAGCACGCGCAGTTGGCACGCCTTTCGCGCGCGCTGGCCACCATCGCACTGGATGCGCCGGTACCAACCGACGCCGAGGCTTACCGGCGCCATGTGGTCGAACTGGCCACACTGGAGGCCCTGCTCGACCGCCTGTGCTTTGGCCCGCTGACGTGCGCCCGTGCACGGGCGTTGGCGACAACGTGAAACCCCTCATCAGTTACCTGTGACCGACTGCGAGCCCCCTTCGACGTTGCTGAACACGCCCTCCCCGTGCTTGGTCGTACTCAGTACACGGTGTACCTGCTCCGCGTACTGTTCTGCTGCGCTGGGGTCCCATCTGTAGCGCAGGTCGCTGCGGAACACCACTACCGGTTTCAGCGCAGCGGCATCCTTGGGGGTGCCGTAGGTGTCGTACTCGTTCTTCTGGCTGTTGGCGATGAAATACAAGCCGTCGCCATCGATCGTGCCATAGGTCGGCAGCACAAACGCCGGATTGGCGGCGTCCAACGCCACGCCGCGCATGACGCGGTGGCCGCTGGTATCCAAAGTCAGACGCATGATACGGATCGGGCTCATGCCGCTTTGGATCACGACCAGATTGTTGTCGTACCAGTACAGACCGTCCACGCCGCCGAGCGTGAGCTTGTCCGGTTCGTAGATCAAGTCGAAAGGCTTGCCGACGGTGAGATCGACGCCGAAGACGCCCATCGTGTAGTCGGCGAAGTACAGCATCTTGCCGTCGCCGCTGACGGTGAGTCCGCGCAGGCTGGTGAAGGCGGGGTTCTCCACCATCAACTTGAGCGCCCCGCCATCGAGACGGTAAATCTTGTTGAGCAGCGCGTCGGCCGCGAACACCTGCCCGCCCTTGCCGACCGCAATGCTGGTCAGCGTATTGGGCTCCTTGCCCTGCGTGAGCAGATACTTTTCGATCAGCTTGCCGCTGGACAGACTGAACTTGAACACACCGCTCTTGCCGTAATCGGCCGCGCTGAACCCCTTGAAGTAGACCGATGCCGTGCTGGCGACGTACAACACGTCGTTATCCGCATCCACGGCCATCGCGTAGACGCTCCACAGGCCGTTCTGTGCGTCGGGTGTGATGAAATCCTCCAGCACGCCCTCCTTGCTCACATGGTAAATCTTGCCTTCGCGCACGCTGCCGGCGAGGAACTGCTGGCGCTTGGGATCGTAGGCCAGCGATTCGAACAAGGTATCGCCCTTGGGCAGCGTAAAAGCGATCTTGCCCTCGCCGAACGGTTTGAGGTTGCGGTTGAAATTATCCAACACGTAACCCCAGACCTTGGTGTCGGCCACCTTGGCGAAATTCGGATTGTCCTTGAGATCGAAACCGTACCCCTGCTTCTGCATCTTGAGCAGCAAATCGTAAGTTTCGCTCTTCATGCCCTGCACCGCATAGGCGGTGGCGAGCATGAGCTTGATGTCGCCGGAATTGGGTTGCAGCTCCGACAGGCGCTTGAGCGTCCAGGCCAGCCGCTGGAAATCGCCGCTCTCCTTGTACATGGCGGCGAGCCTGTACAGCGCGACCGGCATCTGTGTTTGTTCGATCTGTGTCTGCGTCAGTTTGGACAAATCCAGACCACTCGCGCCGGGTTGCTGCTGCGCCAGCGCGATCGAACTGGATGCGCACAACGCGGCGGCGCAGAGAATGGACTTGATTTTCATCGGGGATACCTCACAAACGAGTTGGTTGAGAAAGGACTATCCTGCCTTTTCTCAAGACACACAGCGCGGCTCCGCTGCGTCATGTGCTACGCGGATCAATGCCTTGCGGCGTCGGTCCGCGAGCGATCCGTCTTCAGGATTGCCTCAGCAAGCCGTTTTTCAATAACCTGCCCCACGGGCGCTCGCATCGAACGCTCGCCAGAAAGTTCAGGATAGCCGCACACCATGACTGAAACGGAAACGCTTTGCAACGGCAAGTGGTTGCGCCTCAAGCGCTGCGGCCGTTGGGAATTCGCCGAACGCACCAATCCCAATGGTGGTGTGATGATCATCGCGCTCACCCCCGAAGACCGCATCCTGTTCGTCGAGCAATACCGCCCGGCCATCCAACGCATGACCATCGAGATGCCGGCCGGACTGGTCGGCGATGTCGCCGGAAAATCGAGCGAAAGCGCGGTGGACGCCGCGTACCGCGAATTGACTGAGGAAACCGGCTACCGCGCCGGACACATCCAGTTTCTGATGGAAGGCCCCACCTCGGCAGGCATGAGCAACGAAATCCTCGCCCTCGTGCGCGCCCGCGATCTTACAAAGATCCACGCTGGCGGCGGCGACGATACCGAAAACATCACGGTCCACGAAGTGCCGCGCGCCCAAGCCGCGGCCTGGCTGATCGCGAAAATGCGCGCCGGCTATTCGATCGATCCCAAGATGTTCGCCGGGCTCTACCTGCTCGAAAATGGCGCATTGTTTCGCGAAATGTCTTGACCATGTCAGAGTCAGACAATTTTGCAGAATGCGCGACGGATTTTCGGGTCGAAAAGCTTCATCGCCGTCATGCCGTGGAGAGATTCGATTGCAGCGAGGAATCGTTGAATCGTTTTCTGGTCCGCTTTGCCCTACCGAACCAGATGACGAATGCCTCGCAGACCTATGCCAGCCTCGCCGGTGACGACGCTATCGTTGGTTTCTATACGCTCGTTGTCGGCGAAGTCCATTACGAGGAAGCACCCGAGCGGCTGATCAAGGGGCTGGCACGGCATCCCGTGCCGGTCATGCGGCTGGCTCGGCTCGGCGTCAGTGTGAAATGACAGGGCAAGAGGACCGGCTCAGGACTGTTATGCGACGCCATCTTGCGTACTCTGCAAGTGGCCGACATCGCCAGTGCCCGCGCACTTGCGGTTCACGCCAAGAACGAAACGGCACGCTCGTTTTACGAGCGGTTCGACTTCCAGCCGCCCCCCCACCGATCCGCTGCACCTGTTCGTGCTCATCAAGGATTTGAAGAACCTCTCAAGAAACTCGCGCCCAACTTGTTGATTTGTATAGGCAGCATCAGATGCAAGCGACTTTCTTTCGGAACGGTTTTCGGCACGTCCGGGCCGATTACTTCGCTCTCAAGAAACTCGCGCCTAACTTGTTGATTTGTATAGGCAGCATCAGATGCAAGCGACTTTCTTTCGGAA
>JAISPQ010000102.1 GCA_031274955.1 Rhodanobacter sp. | reverse complement strand
AGCAGAATCAGCGAGAACACCATGCCGAGCGACTGCGTCCAGTCGGGCAGCGCCGTGTAGTGCAGGTGATGCGGGCCGGCCCACATGTAGACCGAAATCAACGCCCAGACATGCACCACCGACAGACGGTAGGAATAGATCGGCCGCCCGGCCTGCTTGGGCACGTAGTAATACATCATGCCGAGGAAGCCGGCGGTCAGGAAGAAGCCGACGGCGTTATGCCCGTACCACCACTGCACCATCGCATCGACCGCGCCGGAGTAGATCGGGTACGACTTCCAGAGCGAGACCGGGATGGACAGATTATTGACGATGTGCAGTACGGCCACCGCGAGGATAAAGCCTCCGTAGAACCAGTTCGCTACGTAAATGTGCTTGACTCGGCGTTTTGCGATCGTGCCGAAGAACACGACAGCATACGCGACCCAGACGATGGCGATCAGAATGTCGATCGGCCACTCCAGTTCGGCGTATTCCTTGCCCTGCGTGATACCGAGCGGCAGCGTGATCGCGGCCGCGACAATGACGAGTTGCCAACCCCAGAACACGAATGCGGAGAGTTGGTCGCTAAACAGGCGCGCTTGGCAGGTACGCTGCACGACATAGAACGAAGTCGCCATCAAACCGCAACCGCCGAACGCGAAGATCACCGCATTTGTATGTAGCGGTCGCAATCGGCTGAAAGTCAGATAGGGGATATCGAAGTTCAACGCGGGCCACGCCAGTTGCGCCGCGATGAAGACACCGACAAGCATGCCAACAATCCCCCAAAGGACCGTGGCTATGGTGAATTGTCGTACGACCTTGTCATTGTACGTGGTTTGCATGCGTCAGCACTCCAGTGTTTTACTCGTCGCGCACATATTGCTGCCAAAGCCTGAGCCGATCTTGATCGAAATCAATTCCTGCAACGAAACTTTGACACGGCACGTCGGTGTGCGCGGATCACCGACGTTTTGTTTCTTACGGACAAAGGATACCTCATGAAGTATCCTGAATGCTAGCCGAATCGAACCGGTAGACCGTAGTGACTGCTCCTCACTTTCGCGGCCATCTGCGGGGCGATCCGCACACTTGTCGCACAGATTCATGGGTGATCCTGTTTGAATACGTGATAGCAGCACTTACATACCACTGATCAGAAAACTACACTAGTGAACATGAACACTCTATTTGGCTTTACCGAAGCGCAGATTGCATGGTTCGGCGTGACCTTTTGCGTGGGCGCGCTGATGCTCTACATGCTGTTCATCATCGGACAACTGGCCTGGGAATCCAAAGCCGGCAAGTTCGGCACCTTCGTGCTCTTTCTGGTGCTGGCGCTGTGCATGATGGGGTTCGCGATCAAGCTGGTTCTCGAAAAGGTCATCGAGTCTCGTATCGAACACCATGACGAGTCCAGTATCGAGCACCATAACGAGTGAAGTCATGCGCGGTGATCTCGTCGCGCGCCTCATCATTCCCGCGAATGGTCGTGGCGGTTCGCGCCGCCCAAGGTGATGAAAGAGGGGTTTTCCCCTACCCAGGAATCTGCTGGTCTCCCGCAAGCCAAGCGGGCGAGGGGAAGTCGCGTGACCATCCATCCATGGAACTATCGCCGCACAGCATCCATGCCTCACCCGCGTGCGCGGCCCGACGGCCGCGCGCGATCTCGCCCCTGCTTCTTTCACACCCCATCCACCACGACACCGAGCCGCTTGTGCATGATCGGGCTGGTCGTGGTGTACTGGAGATAAGTCTTCTCGCCGGGCTTGAGATATTCGCGGACTGCGAAGGCAACGAGCGCGCCCTCGTGGAATGCGCTGAGGATGAGTTTCTTCTTGCCCGGATAGACGTTGATGTCGCCGACGGCGAAGATGCCGGGGACGTTCGTGGCGAACTTTGCAGTATCGACCTGGATCTGGTTCTTCTCCAGATTCAAACCCCATGTCGCGATCGGCCCGAGCTTGGGATGCAGGCCCCAGAATATGAGCAGGTGCTCGGTGTCGATGCGGTTGACGACACCGCTGCGCGCGCGCACCAGCACGCTCTTGAGCGCGCCGCCGTCCACCTCGATCCCGGTCAGGTCGCCTTCGAGGAACTGCATCTTTTCTTCCGCGCACAGTTGTTCCATCTGGCGCACCCTGCTGGTCGCCGCGCGGAAATCGCGTGAGCGATGCACGAGCACCAGGCTGTGGACCTTGTCGTACAGCGCGAGCACCCAATCCAGCGCCGCATCGCCGCCGCCGGCGATCACGATGTCGCGGCCGCTGAACACCTGCGGATCGGTGACCTTGTAATGCAGATATTTCCCTTCGATGACGTCGGCGCCGGGCACTTGCAATTGCCGCGGCGTGAAGGCGCCGACGCCGGCGGCGATGATCACCGCGCCCGCATCGAACTCGGTCCCCGCGCTCGTGCGCACCACAAAGCGCCCCGACGGCTGCGGCTGCACTTCGGTGACCTGTTGTCCCAAGTGGAACTGCGGCGAGAACGGCTTGATCTGTTCGAGCAGTCGATCGACGAGTTCGCGCGCGCTGCACACCGGAATGGCGGGGATGTCGTAGATCGGCTTGTCCGGGTACAACTCCACGCATTGCCCGCCGATCTGCGGCATGCTGTCGATCACATGCGCATGCATGTCAAGCAGTCCCAGCTCGAACACCTGAAACAGGCCGGCCGGGCCTGCACCTACGATCACGACATCAGTTTGCAGCATTGAAGATCCCATTGAATACGGTCATCCATTCCAGACGGCGCGGCCGTCCACCACCAGGCAGCGAGGCTCGATTTCTTCTCGGCCGCTCCCGATCGAAAGCATAACAGACACGACGAACGTGTCGGTTTTTCGACCTCCCAAAACGAAACTTCCACGGCCGGCGAGAATCGGTCTCCCCTCCCGCCGGACCATGGAAGTCTTGACTACCGACTCAAGCGGCAGCGGTCGCGCCGACGGCCTCAGCCGACTGGCCCGAACCGAACACGCCCTTGATCACTTGTATCGTCAGCGCCAACGCGCCGATGATGAACACGATATCACCGAGCGTGCGCACCCAACGCAGGGTCTGCAACAGATCCTGTTGCAGGAATTCATCGCTGCGCGCGTACCATGTGCCTTGCATGACGCTGGCGTGGAACTGCATCAGGCCGATCGGCAACAGACTGGTGGCGATCATCAGCGCGATACCGCCGTTGAGGCACCAGAACGCCGTCTTCATGAGACCGGGGCTGAACTGCATCCGCGGACGGATGTAGCGCAAGATCATCAGCGTGAAGCCCAGCGCGAGGAAGCCGTAGACGCCGAACAAGGCCGCGTGCGCATGCACCGCCGTGGTGTTCAGACCCTGCACGTAGTACAGCGAGATCGGCGGATTGATCATGAAGCCGAACACGCCCGCGCCCAGCATGTTCCAAAACGCGACGAAGACGAAGCACAGCAACGGCCACTTCAGCGCCTCCCTCCCCGGCGCGCGGCTACGCAGATGCCAGTTCTCCCACGCCTCATGCCCCAGCACGATCAGCGGCACCACTTCGAGCGCGCTGAAGGTGGCGCCGACCGCCATGATCGGCGTGGTGGTGCCGGCGAAATACAGGTGATGGAACGTTCCGGGCACGCCGCCGAGCAGGAACATCGCCGCCGATGCCAGGCTGGCAACGGTCGCCAGCGGCCGCGATACGAGGCCGAGCGCGCAGAAAATGAAGGCGGTGGCCGTGGTGGCGAACACCTCGAAGAAACCTTCCACCCACAGATGCACCACCCACCAACGCCAGTACTCCATCACCGACAGGCCGGTGTGCTCGCCATAGAACATGCCCGTGCCGTAGAACAGGCCGACCGCCGCGATCGAGGCGGTGAGCAGCGCCAGCAGGTGTTTGTCGCCGCCTTTGGCGACGAAGAGCGCGTTCCACACGCCGCGCACCATCAGGATCAGCCACAACACGATGCCGACGAACAACGCGATCTGCCAGAGACGGCCCAGATCGAGGTATTCATAGCCCTGGTGGCCGAGCCAGAAGTTGAGTTCGGGCGGCATCTGCTGCGCGATCGCGAGGTACTGGCCCACGAAGGAGCCGGCCACCACCACGATCAGCGCCCAGAACAATACGTCCACGCCGAGCTTCTGGAACTTCGGATCCTTGCCGCCGTTGATGATCGGCGCAAGGAACAGCCCCGCCGCCAGAAAGGCGCTCGCGATCCAGAACAGGGCGCTCTGCAAGTGCCAGGTGCGCACCAGCGAATAGGGGAACCACGCCGACAGATCCAGGCCATAGAACCTCTGTCCTTCGACCGTGTAGTGCGAGGTGAAGCCGCCGATGAGCACCTGGAATACGAACAGCACCACCACGATAAACAGGTATTTGCCCAGCGCACGTTGCGAGGGGGTCAGCGCGAAGGTCGTCAGTGGATCGCGTGCCGGAGCGGGATCGGGTTCTTCCTGCTTGCGCAGGAACGACCAGCCGAGCACCAACAGGCCCACGCCGGCGAGCAGCATCGCCACGCTGGCGATCGACCACACCACGTTTTCGGCCGTGGGATGGTTGCCGATCAGCGGCTCATGCGGCCAGTTGTTGGTATAGGTGACTTCGCTGCCCGGACGATCGGTGGCGGCGACCCAGGCGGTCCAGAAGAAAAAGCGCGACAACTGCGTGCGACGTGCCGCGTCGGGCAGCGTGTTCTCCTTCATCGCATAGGCTTCGCGGCGCTTGTGCCACTGGGAGGCGTCGCCGAAAAGCTGCTGGTAATACTCGGTGGTCTGCGCGATGGCTTGTGCGCGGCGCGCGGAGACGGTCAGCACGCCCTGCGCGTCGGTGCGGTCGCTGCGGTATTCGGCTTGCAACTGCGCACGCAATTGCTCCTGCTGATCGGTTGGGAGTTTCGCATAGGGCTGGCCATGCGTTTCCTGTGCGGCCAAGTCGAGCCAGGCCGTCAGCTCGCGATGCAGCCAGTCGGCGCTCCAGTCCGGCGCCTGATAGGCACCGTGGCCCCAGATGGTGCCCAGTTCCATGCCGCCGACCGATTGCCAAGCGCTCTGACCGGCGTAGATGTCATCGCGCGTGAACAAGGTCTGGCCGTCAGCGCTGCGCACCGTCTGCGGGATCGGCGGCGCCTGCCGATAGACCTCATGTCCGTAGTAACCCAACATGCTAAAGGTGACGCCCAGTACCACGATCAGCAGTACCCAGTATTTCCAGTAGCTGGTTTTCATTTGATGTCTCTCCTCGGTTGATTTCTGACAATACGGATTCAGACTCGCGCGGCGCCGTGCTGCGCCTGCTCGAACAAAATATTGTTTTCCAGCTGGATGTGCTCCAGCAGGTCCTCGCGAAACGTGCGCAGGCCCAGATAGAGCGCACGCCACGTGGTGCAGGCCTCATGCGGCAGCGTGATGTCGTTGGTGAGTCGCGCGAGTTCCTGCAGCGCCTGGCCGTGCTGATCGTGCTCCATGCGCATCACGTTGATCGGGCCGCCCGCCATCGCGCCGGCGCCGCGCTCGATCATCGGGAACAGGATCATTTCTTCTTTCTGCAAGTGGCTTTCCAGCTCCTGCTGCATTTCGCACAGGCGGTCGGCCAGTCCGTGCGGACAGCCCTCGCGCTCGGCATGCACCTGTTCCACGCGGCGCGCGAGGCGGATCAGTTCGGGCAACTGCTCGCGATGCACCGCATGGAAGCGTTCGAGGATATGCGCGATCAACGTGTGCGGCGCGGCTTGTGCCCAGTCGCACTCGTCCACCGCATGCAGCGTCGGCAGATCGTGCAGCCGTTGCACGATCGCCTGCGCATCCACGCCGGCGCTGGCCGCCGCTTCACGCAGCGGGTGGTTGCCGTTGCGGCAGAAATCGAGTTGGTAGTCGCGAAAGACCGCCGTCGCGCCGGCCACCTGGCACGCGATGCGGCGCAGAGACTGATCCAGTAAATCCATCGAAGACATCTTTGTGAGGTTGAGATCGAGATGTTGAGCAAGATGCAAAAATCATGCCAAGAGTAAACGATTTATTTTCATTCACGGAATTGCCTGACAATGGTAAAATGAACCATCTCTAAATAAGGTCATGTCTACCCTCAAAGGTCGATTGAACCATGATCGAAGCGATGCTCCTGTCCGACCTCGCCAACGAGTTGCCATCGGCCGTGCGCCTGCAACGGCTGGTGTCCACCCTGCGCGCGCATTTCCGCTGCGGCGCGGTGGCGCTGCTGCAACTCGACGAAGGCCATTTGCGGCCGGTCGCAGTCGATGGCTTGGTCCGCGATGCGTTAGGCCGGCGCTTCGCACTCGCGCAGCATCCGCGTCTGGCGACCATCCTCACGCGTAGCGGTGTCACGCATTTCTCCCACGACAGCAACCTGCCCGATCCCTACGATGGCCTGCTCGATACGCATGCGGGGCAATCCCTGCCTGTGCACGATTGCATGGGCATGAGCCTGTCAATCGAAAGCCAGCCTTGGGGCGTGCTGACGCTCGATGCGCTCGAAGTGGGCCTCTTCGACGAACAGGCGATCGCCGATTTGCGCCATCTCGGCAGTGCCGTGCAGACCGCGATCCGTGTCACCCGACTCGAAGCCGAGGTTCGCGCGCTGCGTCTGCGCCACCACGATGTGCTGCCCGGTCACGAAAAATTGGGCGAGGACAGCGACATCCTCGGCCAGAGCGAGGCCATCGCGCATCTGCTGCACGAAGTGCAGGTAGTGGCCGATTCCGAACTACCGGTGTTGCTGCTGGGCGAAACCGGCGTGGGCAAAGAATTATTTGCGCACCGGCTGCATCGTCTGTCGCGCCGGCGCGGGCGGCCTCTGGTACATGTGAACTGCGCGGCGCTGCCCGAATCGCTGGCCGAGAGCGAACTGTTCGGTCACGTCAGAGGCGCCTTTTCGGGCGCCACCAGCGAGCGCCCGGGCCGTTTCGAGGCGGCCGAAGGCGGCACGCTTTTTCTCGACGAGGTCGGCGAGTTGTCGCTGGCGATCCAGGCCAAGCTGCTGCGCACCCTGCAAAACGGCGAAATCCAGCGCCTGGGCGCGGACCGCACGCGGCGTGTCGATGTGCGCGTGATCACGGCCACCAACCGTCATCTGCGCGAACTGGTGCGCGATGGCTCGTTCCGCGCCGACCTGTACCACCGGTTGTCGGTCTACCCGATCCCGATTCCACCGCTGCGCGAACGCGGCGGCGATGTGCTGCTGCTGGCCGGACGCTTTCTGGAGCGCAATCGCGCGCGCCTGGGCCTGCGCGGCCTGCGTCTATCGCCGCATGCCGAAGAAGCCCTGCGCCACTATCCGTGGCCCGGCAATGTACGCGAGCTAGAACACGTGATCAGCCGTGCCGCGCTCAAGTCGGTGAGCCGCGGCGCCAATCGCAACGACATCGTGACGCTGGAACCGGGCATGCTGGACCTCGACGGCTTGGCAG
>JAISPQ010000090.1 GCA_031274955.1 Rhodanobacter sp. | reverse complement strand
GTGCGCGCGGCGCTGCCCGCAGCGGTTTCCAATGCCTCGCTTTTCGCCTGCCTGTATATCGGCGCGCTCATCGTGACCCTGCTGGTGTCGGCATTTGCGACCCACTGGTCGCAGTTCCGTCCGACGTTTTCGCAATGGGGCGTACTGGCTTATCTGGGCGTCGTCGCCTCGGGTTTGAGTTTCTTCTGGTGGAACATCGGGGCGACGCGTGTGGGTGTGGCGACGCTGGCTGTTTTCAACAACGTCAAGATCCCGCTCGGTATAGCGTGCTCGGTGATGATTTTCGGCGAGCGCGCGAATTATCCTAACCTGCTGGTGGGTAGCGCGTTGCTGGTGATTGCGCTCCTCATCGCGGAACGGAGCAAAGTGAGGATGAGGTAACAGATCGTGCGGTAGCTGCTGGCACGGGCAGAAATGTCCATGCTACCTTCCGTCATGGCTTCCGCATCACACTCTGCCGCGCGTCTGACCGAGGGCGCGATCGGCAAGACGCTGTTCTTCTTTTCGCTGCCGATCCTCGCCGGTAACGTGTTGCAGTCGCTCAACGGCTCGGTGAACTCGATCTGGGTTGGCCATTATCTTGGCGAGGCTGCGCTCACGGCAACCTCGAACGCAAACACGATTCTGTTTTTCCTGCTCGGTGCGGTGTTCGGCTTGGGTATAGCCGCGACGATCCTGATCGGGCAGAGCGTGGGCGCGAAGGATCTGGATCAGGCCAAACGTGTGATCGGCACCAGCGCGGTGTTTTTCGGTGTGGTGGCCGCGCTCGTATCGCTGTTGGGTTTCTTTCTTGCGCCCGTGTTGCTGGTGTGGATGCGCACACCGCTGGATGCGCTGCCGCTGGCGGTGAGTTATCTGCGCATCGTCTTCCTCGCGCTGCCGGCGCTGTATCTGTACGCGTTCGTGATGATGTGCCTGCGCGGTGCGGGCGATTCGAAGACGCCGTTCTTTTTCCTGCTGCTGGCGGTCGGTCTGGACATCGTGCTTAATCCCATTCTCATCTTCGGCGTCGGCCCGCTTCCGCGCATGGGCATCGCCGGCTCGGCGATGGCGACGTTGATTGCGAACACGATCAGCCTGATGGCGATCCTCGTGCACCTGTACCGGCGCAAGCATTTCCTGTGGCTGTATGCGCAGGAGATACATTACTTGCGCGTGGACATGGCGATCCTGCGCGCGCTGGTCGGCAAGGGGGTGCCGATGGGGCTGCAAATCATCGTGATCTCGGCCAGCATGATCGCGATGATCAGTCTGGTAAACCGCTTTGGCTCGCAGACGACGGCGGCGTTCGGTGCGGCGATGCAATTGTGGAATTACATCCAGATGCCGGCGTTCGCGATCGGTGCGGCGGCTTCGTCGATGGCCGCGCAGAATGTGGGCGCCAAGCGCTGGGATCGTGTGCATCACACGGCGCGCGCCGGCGTAGCCATCAACCTCTTGATGAGCGGCGCCGTGATCGCGGTGATCTGGCTGTTCGAGCGCGCCGCGTTCGGTATGTTCCTGCCTGACGACAGCCTCGCGCTCGATAGCGCGGTGCACATGAACGCCATTGTGATCTGGGCCTTCCTGTTCTTTGGGGTGTCGATCGTGCTGTCCA
Organism: Rhodanobacter sp.; assembly: GCA_031274955.1. GTDB lineage: Bacteria > Pseudomonadota > Gammaproteobacteria > Xanthomonadales > Rhodanobacteraceae > Dokdonella_A. The sequence goes on along the minus strand of JAISPQ010000090.1, from coordinate 9,796 downwards.
GCGTGGTGCGCTCTACCGGCGCTGTGGTGCTGCCGCTGGTCATCATGTTCGTCGCGTTCTGGGTCGTGCGCATTCCGTTTGCTTACGGTTTCGTCGGCCGCATGGGCGCGGACGCGATCTGGTGGAGCTTTCCGCTGGGTTCGATGGTTTCGTTGTTGCTGATCGCCGCGTATTACCGCTGGGGCCGCTGGCGCAGCGCGCACATGGTGCGCGAAGTTCTGCCGGCCGCGGAAAAGCACGCCGCTGCCTCGGCGCGGGTAGATTGAACTTTACCCCGTTCGGCTGGTCACAGATAATTCTGTCCATTCCGATGATTGCCCGCAGCGGCTTAACGATCGGCTCGGGTAAAGTAGCGGTATGTATCTGGAGTATTTCGGCCTGCGTGAGCCGCCGTTCTCAATCACGCCCGATCCGCGCTATGTGTTCCTGTCCGAACGGCACCGGGATGCGTTGGCGCATCTGTTGTATGGCATCGGCAAGGGCGGCAGCGGCGGTTTCGTGCAACTCACCGGTGAAGTCGGCACCGGCAAGACCACGTTGTGCCGCCTGCTGTTGGAGCAGTTGCCGGCGAACACGCGCGCCGCGCTGGTGCTCAACCCTGGGCTTTCGCCGGTGGGGCTGCTCGAGACGGTCTGTGAGGAACTGAAACTGCCGATCGAAGGCCGGCGCAACAGCCTCAAGGGACTGATCGACACGCTCAACACGTTCCTGCTCGAAGCCTATGCACAAGGGCTGCGCGTGGTGCTGATCGTGGACGAGGCGCAGAACCTCAATACCCGAACGCTGGAACAGGTGCGTCTGTTGACCAATCTGGAGACCTCGACGCAGAAGCTGTTGCAGATCATCCTGCTCGGCCAGCCCGAGTTGCGCGAGATACTGGATCAACCCGAACTGCGCCAGCTCGCCCAGCGCATCACCGCGCGCTATCACCTGACGCCGCTGAATATGGCCGAGACCGAAGCCTATGTGCGGCATCGCATGAAGGTGGCCGGTTGCTCGCGCATCCCGTTCACGCGGCTGGGGCTGAAGGCGCTATATCGGCGTTCCGGCGGCGTCCCGCGTCTGCTCAACATCATCGCCGACCGCGCGCTGACGGCCGCCTACGCGCGCGAACGGGATGTCATCGGCGAATGGCTGGTCGATCGCGCCGCCGACGAAACCCTGCCCGACGCGCACATTTCGTTCACGTGGACGGGGCTGAAGGCGCTGTACCGGCGTTCGGGCAGCATTCTGCGTCTGCTCAACACCATCGCGGAGTACGCACTGATGGCTGCCGACCGGCGCGAGCGGGATGCCATCGACGAGCGGCTGGCCGATTACGATGTCGCCGAAATGCTGCACGGCCACGCACGCTACCAGATGCGCCGCTACGCAATGGCCGCGCTGATCCTGCTGGCGATCGCAGGGGGTATCTACTGGGCGCGCGAGTATCGCCAGGTGCCGGCCGACGCCGATGCGGCTGCGGTGACTCCCGCCGCCGCGGTTGCGCAGCCGGCCGATGCCGAGGCGGCGCGTCTGCGCGCACATCTGGCGGGTACCTCGCAGACGGAACTGACCGCATTCACGCAACTGTTGTCGCGTTGGCAGGTGGATGCGGAGCGGGTATCGGCACACGACGCCGCGCGTTGCCCGGCCAGCGTCGTGCCCGGCATCGCCTGCCTGCGCGGCCATGCGACGCTGGATCAACTCATCCACTTCGATCGTCCGCTGATCCTGCGGCTGGGCACGGCGGAGCATCCGGCCTATGCGTTGCTGCAAGGCGTGGGCAAACGCAAGGTGCGCCTGGATCTGGATGATCGGCGCTATGAACTTGCGCGCGAATCGTTGTCCAAACTGTGGAATGGCGATTTCATCGTGCTGTGGCGCTTGCCGTCCGGAGTGTCGGCGAACCTCAAGCGCGGCGATAGCGGAGCCGGCGTAGACTGGATCGCCAATCGGCTCGCCACGTTCGACGGTGGCGCCGTGGCCAAGGACCGCGCCAACAACACGTTCGATGCCGCGTTGGAAGAGCGTATGCGTAAGCTGCAACAGGCCTATGGCATCAAGCCCGACGGCGCCATCGGACCGGAAACCCTGTTCGCCCTCTCGGCGCTCGACGATTCGGGTCCGCGGTTGTCGCGGGCTGTGGAGTGAGCCGGCCGTGCGAACCCACAAGGAAACACCATGTCGCTGATTCTCGAAGCTCTGAAGAAATCCGAACGGCAGCGCCACGCCAGTGAAATGCCCACTTTCGCCGTACCGGTGATCGTGGGTCGGCGCCGGCGCAGCCTGCTGCCGTTCCTCTTCGTAACGATCATGCTTGCGCTGGGCGTGGGTTGGTGGTTGTTGCACGTACCGCGGACACCACCGGCAAACGCACCGGTTGCGTCTGTACCGCCGGCGCCTGGCGCGCCTGCCAATGCCGCGCCATCCTATATAGAGACCACCCCATCGCCTACACCGCCCGCACCTCCATCCGAGCCGACGACCGCCAGGCCGGCACGATCCGACGGCAGCGCCGCCAATAACCGCCCCGGCACGCCCCCGGCGCGGCCGGGATCGGCTGGCCAGCCGCCCGGCTCCGTCGTACTGCCGCCGATGATCAGCGGCCCCGAGCCGGGGTCGGTAGCCGGCCTATCCACCATTTCCGGCGGCGCCGTCAGGCCGCCGACCGTCAGATCGCCCAATCCCCCGGCGCCACCGGCAGAACCAAGGGTGGTAACCGCGCCGCCGCCGCCGGCAAACGCACCGCCTGCGCCCCCACCCACCCAGTTGGCCAGCGCTGCACCGCCTGCGCCCCCTCCGGCGGCTCCGCCTGCGCCCAACCTGCCGACGGTTTGGGATTTGCCCTATGCCACGCGCAAGGGTCTGCCCGAGATCACGCTGACCATGCACGTGTATTCGGCCGATCCGCGCGGACGCTTCGTCATCGTCGAGGGCGACCGGCATATGGAAGGCGACACTCTCGGCGGCGGCGTCACGCTGCGCGAAATCCGTCCGGATGGCATGGTGCTCGATTTTCACGGTCAGCAATTCCTGTATCCGCGCGACGGCCGTTGAGCGAGTGCGCCGTGTTCGTACAGCTTCAGAGCCGACACAAACCGGCGCCGCCGTGGGCGACGCTGTTGGTGGTGGCCGTGTGTGTGATCGTGTTCCTATGGCTGGCGACACTGCCCGAGGGGCGACGCGCAGCGGTGATCACGCAATGGGGCACGGTTCCGGCCGCACTGCTGGACGCCAACGTGACTTGGCTGCGGCAGTTGACCGAACTGCGTGCGGCACGGCTGGTCACCGCGATTTTCATCCATGCCGACTGGCTGCACATCACCGGCAATCTGTTGTTCCTGATCGTGTTCAGCGTGCCCACCGAGCGTGTACTGGGTTCGCTGCGTTTGCTCGCGCTGTTCGTGATCGGCGGTGCGCTGGCGAACCTGATCGGCGCCTACACGCTGGCCAGCACCAGCGCGCCGTTGATCGGTTCCAGTGGTGCGGTCTCCACCGTGGTCGGCGCCTATTTCGCACTGTTCCCGCGTGCGCGTCTGGGGTTGGTGCTGCCGCTGGGCGTGTTTCTGGAATTCGTGCGCATACCGGCGCCGCTGCTGATCGGTTTCTGGGCGATGCTGCAACTGCTGTTCACCTATGTGGGCCCGGCGTTCGGTGCGGTGGCATGGTGGACGCACATCGGCGGATTTGTGATCGGCATCGTGTTCGCGCTGTTGTCGCGCCCGGCGATTGCGCGGCGGTTACGGGACTGATGCCAAAAAAAGGGCTATCCTGATCCTTTGCTTTCCCCTCCCCGTCTTCGCCGCGTCCACTCATGCGCAAAAACAAGTTATTCAAGGTCACGTTCCTGTCGCAGGGCAAGAGCATCGAATTGTATGCCCGGCATGTCGCGACGAGCGCGCTGTGGGGGTTCACGGAAATCGGCGATCTGGTCTTCGATCCGCCCGGCACGGGCTTGGTCGTGGATCCGACCGAAGAACGCCTGCGCGAGGAATTCAAAGACACCACGCTACTGCATGTGCCGATCCAGGCCATCGTACGCATCGAGGAAGTCACGCGGCGCGGTCCGCTGGCTATTCGCGACGCGGTCAGCGGCGACAAGATCATGCCGTTTCCGATGGCGCCGCCGAAGGCGAAGTAGGGACTTGTCTTGGGTTTTCCACTCGTGCGCATTACCTCTTGGGGGTTGCGTACGCAGGGATTGAAGGTTCTGGATTGGAAATGCTGCGTCTCCAGTCGTAGCTTCACTCACCCATTCTTGTCAGGCGCCGTCTTGTCGGATGCCGTCTGCGGGGTGGCCGGCTTATTGCGCAAGACCAGCGCCTTGAGCGCGTTGAGCGCCTCGTTGATCGCGTAGTCCTGCGCCGCACCGCGCGTGGCAGGGGGGCTCGCCGCCGCGTCGTCCGGGCGCTCGTCCGTCCCCTTCAGATGATTGCGCAGGTCGCGTTCGCCAAAAGTAAGCGTCGGCTCGCTGTTGCGCTGGCTCAGCGTGAGATCGGCCAGTGCGATGTCGGGCTGGATGCCGGCAGCCTGGATCGAAATACCGCTGGGCGTGTAATAGCGCGCGGTCGTAAGTTTTACCGCGTGTTCCGCATCCAGCGGCAGCACGGTCTGCACCGAGCCCTTGCCAAATGTGCGGCGGCCCATCAGCAGCGCGCGGTGGTTGTCCTTGAGTGCGCCGGCAACGATCTCGGCGGCCGATGCGGTACCGTTGTCGATCAACACCACCAGCGGCGCGCCATTGAGCAGATCGCCCGGCGTGGCGTGGAAGCTCAGATCGGATTCCTTGATACGACCGCGTGTGGTGACAATGATGCCGTTGTCGAGGAAGGCATCACTGACTTCCACCGCCGAGTCGAGCAGACCGCCAGGATTGCTGCGCAAATCCAGTACCGCGCCGCGCAGCGACCCCTTGTTGTCGGTGCGTAATTTTTCGACGATCTTGCGCAACTGCGCGCCGGTCTCGTCCTGGAACTGGCTGATGCGCACATACGCATAGCTGGGCTCGAGCAAGCGTCCGCGCACACTGGTCACACGGATTTCCTCACGCTTGAGCGTGAGGTCGACCGGCGTGTTCTGCTTCTCATGCAGGATGCTCAGAGTGATCCGCGTGCCGGGCTTGCCGCGCAGGCGTTCGATCGCGCCGTCCAGATCGTCGGATTGCACCGCTTTGCCGTCGACGCGCACGATGGTATCGCCGGCGCGCACGCCGGCGCGTTGGGCCGGTGAATCGTCGATCGGCGTGACGACACGCAACAGGCCGTCGGTTTGTATCACCTCGATACCGAGTCCGCCGTAGCTGCCGCTGGTGTCCTCGGCGAGATCTTCGATCTGTTTCTTGCCCAGATATTCGCTATGCGGATCCAGACCTGCCAGCAAACCGTGGATCGCCGCCTGCATCAACTGGTGGTCGTCCACGTCCTCTACATACGCCTGTTTGACCAGACTGTAGATAGCGGTGAACTCGCGAACGTCGGTGAGATTGACGAGGTTTGATTCGCTCGTACCGGCTTTGTTCGTATCTGATTTATTCGCAGATGATTCATTCGTGCCCGCCTCGCTCGCGGCCGGCACCGGCGTGACCGTGGGCGTGGTGGGTGCCGGGTCGGAACCCGGCTGCGCCGCACTAGCTGGCAGATATATCGCTGCCAGAGCAATGGAAAGAAGCACACGCCCGATCATGAAATGAACCTCGCTGAATAAGAACTTGTCCTTAAGAGCCTGTCTAAAATATCTCGCCGCTCGCGGCAGACCGGTGTGCACGCAGGCCTTTGCCACCCTTAAGTCATGTATCGACATAGACTGCCTTGCTCTTTCGCGGCCCGTACACACACACACCCTCCGGCGCGGGCCGGTGGGAACATGAGGATAAGTTTTAAGTCACCCAGTGTAATCCCATGCCGGTGGTGTCGGCGCAAAATACCCGTCACGGCAGAAGGTTTTTGGACAGGTAGAGTTTATTGTCAACCGCCCTCTAATGTAGCCAGCCGCGCGGATCGATCGCCCGGCCCTTCGCGCGCAACTCGAAATACAGGCCCGGCACCTTCTGGCCGCCGCTGGCGCCGCTGGTGGCGATGGTATCCCCGGCATTCACCCAATCCCCGACATCCTTGAGCAGGGTCTCGTTACAACCGTACAGGCTCAGATAGCCGTCGCCGTGGTCGACGATCAGCATGAGGCCGTAGCCGCGCAGCCAGTCGGCAAACGCGACGCGGCCGTGCGAGATCGCATGCACCGGCGTGCCGGTCGGCGTCGCCAGCAGAACGCCGCTGCTCGACCGGCCGGACTCGTCCACCGCGCCGAACGCGGTGACGATCTTGCCCGGCAATGGCCATGCCAAGCGTCCGCGCAGGGCGGTGAAGGATTCCTGATTCGCGATCCGCTCGGGAATATCGGCGAACACGTTGCGCAGGCGTCCCACGATCTGCGTCACCGCGGCCTCGTCCTTGCCCAGCGCATCGATGCGCGCGCGGCTGTCTTTGAGATGAGCATCGATCGAACCGACCAATGCGGCGCGTTCGCCGCGTTGGGTTTCCAATCGAGCCGCATCCGTGTTGCGCGCATCGCGTGTCGCCTGCAATTGCGCCGTCGCCGTGCGGATGCTTTCACGCAATTCGACCAGTTGTTTGAGGCTGTCGAGCAGAGTATCGATCAGTTCGATTTGCGCGCGCTGGAAATAACGGTGATAAGCGAGCACGCGCGCGGTCGCGGCGGCATCGTCCTGCTGCAACAGGAGTTTCAACTCTTCATCGCGGCCCATCGCGTAAGCCGAGCGCAGCAGGTTCGCGAGCGTTTCGCGTTGCGCCGCCAGGCGGGCTTCGCGCACCGTCCGGCGTTTTTCCAGCTCGTCGAGCCGGCTCTGCTGCGCGGCGAGTTTCTCATCGAGCGCGCGCACGTCCTTGGCGATCGCTGCCAGAGCCAGTTCCTTTTCGCGCAGCGTGCGCGCCGCATCGCTGCGTCGATCGGTAACGGCCCGCTGCTGCGCGGCGAGCGTTTCAATCTCACTGCGGATCGTGTTGAGCTTCTTCTGCGCATCTTGTTCCTGCTTCGGTGCGGAGGTATCTGCACTTTCCTGCGCGCGCGCGAGGACCGGCGCCACTACCGCGAAGCAGACGACGATGGCCAACACCTGCCGCGCGATACGCATTCAAAGAAACTCGACGAGGCTGTGCCCGCTCATTTGCGGCGGCTTGGGCAGATCCATCAAGGCGAGCACGGTCGGTGCGAGATCGCACAGGGCGCCGTGATGCAGCCGCGCGGGCCGACCGACATAGACCAGCGGCACCGGCCCCACCGTATGTTGCGTATGCGCCGTGCCATCGGCATCGACCATTTGTTCGAGATTGCCATGATCGGCGCCGATCAGCATCTCGCCGCCATGTTCGCGGATCGCCGCGACGATCTTGCCCAGCGCGCTATCCACCGCTTCCGCCGCTTGAATGGCCGCCGCCTCGATGCCGGTATGGCCGACCATATCCGGATTGGCGATATTGCAAACGATGACATCGAACGCGCCCGAAGCAATCGCCTCGACCAGCCGTGCAGTGACCTCGGGACAACTCATCTGCGGCTTGAGATCGTAGGTCGCGACTTTGGGACTGGGTACCAGAATCCGCTCTTCGCCGGCGAACGGTTCCTCGCGGCCGCCCGAAAAGAAGAACGTGACGTGCGCATATTTTTCCGTCTCGGCGATGCGCAACTGCGTAAGGCCGCGCGCGGACAGATATTCGCCGAGCGTGTTGTGCGTGGATTGCGGCGGATAGGCCACCGCACTGGCGGCCAAGCCCTGCTCGTACTCGGTCAGGGTCACGAAGGCGCTGAGCGCAATGCGGCGGCCGCGCGGAAAACCGGTGAAATCCGCATCGACAAACGCATGCGAAAGCTCGCGCGCGCGGTCGGCGCGGAAGTTCATGAAGAGGATCGCATCGCCATCGCACACACGCGCGCCGGCGCCGATCACGGTCGGTTTCACGAACTCATCGTTCTCGCCGCGCGTGTAGGCGTTATGCAGCGCCGTGAGCGCATCCTCCGCACGGTATGCCGCGTCCGCCTCGGCGATCGCCGCATACGCAAGCTGCACGCGATCCCAGCGCTTGTCACGATCCATCGCGTAATAGCGGCCGCTGACCGAGGCGAGGCGCGCACCGGCATGATGGCGGCAGCGCGCATCGAGCTCGCGCAGGCTCGGCTCGGCACTGCGCGGCGGCGTATCGCGTCCGTCGAGAAATACATGCAACGCGATGCGCGTCACGCCTCGGCGCGCGGCAAGATCCAGCAGCGCGAAGATGTGCTGCTCGTGACTATGCACGCCGCCGGGACTCAACAAACCGAACACATGCAGCGTGCCGCCGCTTGCGTTCACCGCAGCGCAAGCGCCGACGAGCGCGGCGTTCTCGTAGAACGTGCTGTCGGCGATCGCCGCATCGATACGCGTGAGTTCCTGATAGATGATGCGCCCCGCGCCGATGTTCATATGCCCGACTTCGGAATTGCCCATCTGCCCCTCGGGCAGGCCGACGTATTCGCCGTGCGTGTCCACCAATGTATGCGGATACTCCGCGAGCAGGCGGCGCCAGTTTGGGCAGTTTGCCTGCGCGATCGCGTTGTGCGCCGTTTCGGCGCGATAGCCCCAGCCGTCGAGGATCAGCAGCAGAATCGGTTTAGGTTGGGTCACGCGGTTCGTTCCGGCTTTGATGGAACCGTAATGCTAACAGGCCACGAAAAAGCCGGGATTGGTCTCTTGCGACTTCGCTCTTGACAGACATGGCAAAGAATTTGCCGCATGGCGGCCAGATCCCTGCTCTTGCTCGTCATTCCCGCGTGTTTTTGGCGGGAACCCAGCGCCTTGCGCGCTTGATTTTCTTTCGACCAAAGCAAAGTCACTGGATGACGCGCGGCGATCCCGCCGCTTGCCCCCGATCAGAGACGTCTCGGGGGCAGAGCCTGCCTCCCAAGTGCTCTTGATCGGGGGCTTTTCGGAACGGTAAACCGCCAATCAACAGCCTGGCGCATTCATCACACCGGCAATCATCTGCAAATTGTCGAAGGTAACGGCGCTGCTGCCATCCGTGCTGGTCAGCGAGCCAGTCCCCTTGGTACAACTCGAAAAATCAAGTTTCAACGTACCCCATTGCGACAGAGTTGACGATGGATTGGCAGGGGTCAGGAAATGACCGCCGCTTGTCTGATTCATGTTCAGCGTGATGGGTGTCCCTGGCGTAATCGCGGCGGGATCGATATCCGATATCAGCCACAGGCGGTTACCGTCGTTATCCCACCCGTAATAGAAAAGGACCAATCCCTGCGGGGCTATGAGTATGTTGAATCCAGAGCCGTTATAAGCGGGGTCGTACCAAGCGCCCGTGAACGAAGACGTACTCACCATACCCGCCAGTTTCTGCAAGCCGAGACTAACCGTGCCATCTTTTCCGGTCAGGGTGGCGGTTGCCGTGGTGCCGCCCGTCGAGAAACTGAGCGTTAGCATGCCCCATTTCGTGAGCGTGCTCGGTAGCGCAGGCGTCTGGAAATGACCGCCAACCGTCTGATTCATGTTCAATGTGATGGATGTTTCCGGCACGATCTGCCTGGGGCCGATATCCGAGATAAGCCACAGGCGATGACCGCTGCTATCCCAGCCGTAGTAGAAGAGGATCAGCCCTTGGTCGGTCTGGGTGATGTTGAAGCCTGAACCGTTATGGATGGGTGTGTACCAAGCGCCCGTGATCTCTTGCGGGGTCAGCGGTGTCGGCGGCGTTGACAGGTTGATGATAACGAGCTGCTGTACCTGAGCGGCTGCCGCATAAGTGATACCACC
>JAISPQ010000021.1 GCA_031274955.1 Rhodanobacter sp. | reverse complement strand
GCGCACCGGTACTTGGTGCAAAAGCGATTGAAGCTGCCGGGGGCATGGTGGCGTGCGGCCAATGCGGATCACATGCTGGCGCTGCGGGTTTGCCGGGCCAACCGGCAATGGCAGGCATACTGGTCAGCGGTCGACGCCGAGGCGGCGTGATGACTTCTGTGCATCAGTTTGAATCACACCCCGCCAGTACAGTGCTTGCCAACGGCTACGGCTGGTGCGTGCCCAAAGCCACGCTGTTGGCGGCGGTGTGCCGGGCGGCGGGCATTCCGGCACGGGTGGGCTATGCCGATGTGCGCAATCACCTGTCCACCGAGCGCATGCGCCAGACCATGAAAACCGACCTGTTCATCTGGCACGGTTACACCGACATTTGGATCGACGGCGCCTGGCGCAAGGCCACGCCGACCTTCAATCTGAGTCTGTGCGAGAAGTTCGGTCTGCATCCGCTGGAGTTCGACGGCGTACACGACTCGCTCTACCACGAACTCGACCGTGCCGGTAATCGCCACATGGAATACGTGCGCCAGCGCGGCAGTTTCGATGACGTACCGCTGGCTCAGCTAGTGGCTGATTTTCGTGCCACCTATACCGAATGGTTACCCGCCGATAGGCTACACAGCCGTCTGGAAGGCCAGGATTTTCTGGGCGATGTAGCGCACGAGACGGCAAGTCGTGCGCCAACGCAACGCAGCGCAAGCACAGGAGAGTAAGCCAGCGCAAACGCATCAACCTCTGTGCTGTTTCTCAAATAAAAGTCAGTCTGTGTGTCTAACCCTGTCCGGCATCTTACCCAACCTCTCCCGTACAGATGGACTGAGGTTTACCCATATCTTTTCCCCTTACCAAATCGCCACCCTATGCTCCGCATCGCGCACCATCGCATCGTCGGCCTTGCAGCCGAACGCCTGCGCGAAGACCGGCATATTCGAAGGGGCCGCGATCGCGCGGTACTGCATGGGCGCGTGCGGATCGGTATTGATCCGCACTTCCAAAGCCTTCGGCAGGATGCTGCCGCGCCAGATGCGGGCGAAGTTGAGGAAGAACCGCTGGTCCGGCGTGTGGCCGTCGATCTTGCCGTTCCCGGTCGAATTCTTCTTCAGCGCGGCCTGCAACGCATCGTAGGCAACGTTGAGACCGCCTAAATCCGCGATGTTCTCGCCGAGCGTCAACTGGCCGTTCACGTGCTTGCCCGGCAACGGCTCGTAGGCGTCGAACTGTGCAACGAGTTTGGCCGCGCGCGCCTCGAATTTTTCGCGGTCTTCCTTGGTCCACCAATTGGCGTTGTTGCCCTGTGCATCGAACTGGCTGCCCTGGTCGTCGTAACCGTGCGTGGCTTCGTGGCCGATCACCGCGCCGATACCGCCATAGTTGAGTGCATCGTCCGCCTGCGCATCGAAGAACGGCGGTTGCAGGATCGCTGCCGGGAAGTTGATCGTGTTATCGGTCGGGTTGTAGTACGCATTCACCGTCTGCGGCGTCATGCCCCATTCCAAACGATCGGTCGGCTTGCCGATCTTGCCGACGCGGTACTCATGATCGAACTTCTGCGCAGCGGCGACGTTGTAGTAGTAATCGTCCGGCTTGAGCGTGAGGCCTGACCAGTCGCGCCACTTGTCCGGATAGCCGATCTTGGGCAGGAAGGTCGCCCACTTTTCCAACGCCTTCTGCTTGGTCGTATCGCTCATCCAGTCCAGATGTTCGATACGCGCCTTGAGCGCATCCCTGACATTGTTGACCAGTTCCAGCGCGCGTGCCTTGGACTGCGGCGGGAACACCTTGGCGACATACAACTCGCCCAGCGCCATGCCCATCGCATCGTTCTGCGCATTCAGCACGCGCTTCCAACGCGGCTCTTGCTCCTTCTGGCCATTGAGCGTCTTGCTGTAGAACGCGAAGTCCTCATCGGCGAACGGACGCGACAGATACGGCGCTGCCGCGTCGATGGTATGGAAGCGCAGATAACTCTTCCACTGCGCCATCGGCACGTCGGTGATCATCTTGTCGACCTCGGCGAAGAACTTCGGCTGCGACAGCGAAAAACCGCCCTGAATATCCGCCTTCTGCGCGGTGAAGAACTTCGTCCACGAGAAATTCGGCGTGGCCTTGTCGGCTTCGGCCAAGGTCACAAAGTGATAGCGGTTCTCGGGCTTGCGCATCTCGACCGGCATCAGCGAAACGCCGGCCAACCGCGCCTCGAACGCGAACACCTGCTCGGCCTGATGGTTGGCCTCGTCCTCTTTTACGCCGACCAGTGTCAGCGTCTTGGCGATATGCGCCTTGTAGGCATCGCGCAATGCGGCGTATTCGTCCTTGACGTAGTAGTCCGGCGTCGGCAGACCCAGGCCGCCCTGCATCGCGTAGGCGATCTGGATCTTGGAATTTTTGAAGTCCGGAGCCGCGCCGAGATGGAACACATCGTGCCGGCCATGCGCGAAACTGTCATCGATATAGGCGGCGAGATCCGACGGCGTTTTCAACGCATCGATCTTTGTCAGTTCGGGCTTGATCGGCGACCCACCGGCCTTCTCGATCGAGCCCTCGTCCATACCCGCGCGGTAGAACCAGCCGATCTTCTGCTGGAGGGAACCCGCTTGTGCCTTATCCGCTTCGCGCGCGGCGGCTTCGACGATCTCGCGTTGCGTTTCCAGGCTGTGCTCGTGCAATTGATCGAACGCACCCCAACGCGTTTTGTCGGCCGGAATCGGATTGGCGGCCACCCACTTGGCGTTGACGAAGCCATCGAAATCGGCGCAGGGATTGATCTTGGCATCCAGTTCCTTCACGTCGAACGATGGTGCTTGCGCCGCGAAAGCGGATATGGAAAGTGCAGCGCAGAATGCAAGAACCAAAGCATGGGGTGAACGTTTGAACATAGCGAAAAACTCCGTTTTACGGATGAAAGTCACAGCGGCCGCTGTATGGGTCAAACCTGGGGGAGTCCCCCGGTAAAGCCCTGTCTCTTTACCACATCTCTAAGTCTCGCAGATACCTCCCATTCGTCATTCTCGCGCGTTCTTGTTCCCATCTGCGCGGAAATGATGGGCAATCCAGTACCTTCCGCTCTTGATCTGCCACCGCCAAAGCAAAGTCGCTGGATGACGTACGGCGTCCCGCCGCGCGACAGTAGAGACCGGCAGGTTCCTGGGTAGGGGGTAGGGAGGGCCAAGCCAGTGAAGAACCTTGGACAGGCGCTGAGAGGCTAGAATCGCGTTGTGTCACAAGCCCGACTTCCGCTGCGCTTGATCCTGTTGACCGCGCTGGCCGTCGGCGCCGCGTTGCTGCTCGGGCTCGTCGTCGCCACGTTGAACGGCCTGTTCGAGTTCTATCAGCGCTGGCAGGCGATGCCGTTCTGGCTGCGCGTGCCGTCGATCATTGTGGCCGCGCTGGTGCTCGGCGCGTTGTGCTGGCTGCTGTGGCGGCTGGCGCGTCCCTCGGCAACATCCATGTTCGGCGCGTCGGTTCCGCTGTCGCGCGGCGATGTCGAAGCGCGCATCGAGTCCTTGCGCGAGCGCCAGGCCGACACCACGGCGCTGGAAGCCGAACTGGTCGAACTGGATCGCCGTCGTGTGACGGGCGAGGTCTATGTCGCGCTGTTCGGTGAAATCTCCACGGGCAAATCGAGCCTGATCCGTGCGCTGGCCGCGCAGACCGCGCCCGCCGTGGATGTGCGCGGCGGTACCACACGGCGGGTCGAGCACCATCGCGGCGTGTTGCCGGATGGCCGTGCGCTGATCCTCGCCGACGTACCCGGCAGTCGTGAAATCGATGGCATCGCGCACGAACAGATCGCACGCGACGAAGCATTGCGCGCGCACGCCGTGGTTTATCTCGCCGCCGGGGATCTCACGCGTGCGCAGGATACGGAAATCGGCTGGCTCGCGGATTTCCGCAAGCCGATCGTGCTGGCGCTCAACAAGACCGATCTTTATGGCACCGTCGAACGCACGGCTTTGCTCGCGCGTTTGCACGAACGCTATGCCAGGCGCGTGCGCGAGATCGTCGCGATCAGCGCGGGCGGCAGCGAACGCTACGAGCGCACGCTGACGGATGGGCGCCGTGAGCGTGTCGAGCGCGAACGCATACCCGATATCGCGCCGCTGCTGAGCGCACTGGAACGCATCGCCCAGGCCGGTACGGACGCACTGGAACCAGCACGCGAAGTAGCTGTGCTCGCCGAAGTCGGCCGCCGCGGCGACGCACTTGCGCGTGCGACCGCGGCGCATGAGGCGCAGCGGAGCATTGCGAAATACACGCGTCGTGCGATCGTCGGCGCGATGGCTGCCGTCGCACCGGGTAGTGATCTTTTGATCCAGGGCGCGCTCGGTACCGCCCTGGTACGCGAACTGGCACGCATCCATGGCGTACCGGTACGCGAACTGGATGTGGAAGCATTGCTCGCGCGCGTGGGCCTGAGCGTGCGCAACACGACCGCGGTCGTTCTCGCGATCGCCGGCAATGCGCTGAAGGCGTTTCCGGGGCTGGGTACGCTGGGCGGCGGCGTGCTGCACGCGATCGCTTACGGACTCGTGTTCGATAGCCTGGGTCATGCGCTCGCCGCTACGTTGGCCACGCACGCGGCGCTGGATGCTGCGGATGTAGAAGCACGCATCGGGGCGTTGCTGGCCGAACCGCAGCGCGAACGTATCGAACACATTGCGCGGCTGGCACTGGATGCCGCGCGTGGGGAGCGCACATGAGTGCATGGGATCCGGCCGCATGGTGGCAGCGTCTGCGCGCGCGTTTCGCGCGCGCGCCGGAAGAGCGCCGCGGCGATGCACCGCGCGGCGAGCAACACAGCGCGCAGGCCGGCGCGAGCCTGCGCGCGCTGCTCGACGATCCACAGATTCCGCTGGCTGTGCGCAGCAGCCTCGCCGCGGATTTCGCGCGGCTGGAGGCGATGCTCGGCAAGCTCGAACGCGGTGAGCTGCATGTGGCCGTGTTCGGCCGCGTCAGCGTCGGCAAATCGGCGCTGGCCAACGCATTACTCGGCGAGGATGCGTTCACGGTCGGCGTGCTGCATGGCACGACGCGTGAAGCCGCACAGCGCCGTTGGCGCGAGGTCGCCGGCAGCGGCGTGCATCTGATCGATACGCCGGGCATCGACGAACTCGATGGCGAAGCACGTGAAAAGCTCGCCTTCGATGTCGCCGGGGTCAGCGATCTGGTGATCTTCGTCGTCGATGGTGACATGACGCAGCGCGAGCGTGATGCCTTGCATCTGCTCGTACGCACGCAGCGCCCGCTGCTGCTTGCGCTCAACAAGGCCGACCGCTACAGCGACGACGAATGCGAACGCCTGCTCGGACGCCTGCGCGAACACGCGGCTGGGCTCGTGCGCGCCGACGATGTGATCGCGATCAGCGCGCAACCCGCTCCGCTCAAGCGCGTACGCGTGGATGCCGACGGCGGCGAGCGCGCCGAACTCGTCGAACGGATGCCCGATCTGGACGTGCTGCGCGAGCGGCTCACCGGTGTGGTCGAGCGCGAAGGCAAGACGCTCGCCGCGTTGAATGCGAGTCTGTTCGCCGGCCGCCTGTCCGATCAGGTCGGCGCACGTATTGCCGAAGTGCGGCGCGAACTTGCCGGCAAGGTGATCCGTCACTACTGCATCGCCAAGAGCTTTGCGGTGGCGCTCAATCCGGTTCCGGTCGCCGATCTGCTCGCCGCCGGCGCGCTCGACGCGGCGCTGGTCATGCATCTGGGTCGTGTCTATGGCCTGCCGCTCACGCGCAGCGAGGCCGGCGCGCTGATCGCGGTGATTTCCGCACAACTGGTCGCACTGATGGGCGCGATCTGGGGCGTGCATCTGGCTGCCTCGGTGCTGAAGGGCGTGAGCGCGGGACTGTCCACCGTCGTCACCGCCGGCGCACAAGGCGCGCTGGCATGGTATGCGACCGAACTCGTCGGCCGCGCCGCGGAGAACTATCTCATCGCCGGCAAATCCTGGGGCGAGAAAGGCGCCAAGCGTGTAGTGGCGGACATCGTGGCCAGCCTCGATCGTGATTCGATCCTGCGCGAAGCGCGCGCGGAAATCCTGCAACGCTTGCGCACGTGACAGGAATGGGACGCAGACCAGGCGTTCTGCGCGTGCACTTGCATTGGCCTTGGCACAGGGGGAGGATGTGCACGCTATCCGGGAGGTCGCACCCGATGTATCGGCAACTGCAAGCGTGGTGGAACGAAGCGGTCCGCGTCGCGCGACGCATGATCGGCGTACCCGACTACGCGGCTTATATCGCACATCTGCGCGCGCACCATCCCGAGCGCGCGATTCCGACCTATGCCGAGTTCTTCAACGAGCGCCAGCAGGCGCGCTATAAGGGCGGCAGCGGGCGCTGCTGTTGAGAATCCGCACCTCAATGCCTGTGCGCTCTCCCGCGTGTGGGAGGGGCCGCCTGCGGCGTGAACGCCGCAGGCGGGAGAGGTGAAAAAGTGGCCGGAACTCAATGCGCGGCAGGCAGCGCGACGTACGGCGTCTCGTGTACCGTCGCGGTGTTGGAGCGGCTCGCTGCGAGTGCGGCGCGCAGGCCGAAGAACACCATCGCGACCACCAGCAGCATGAAGATCGCCGCCAGTGTGGCATCGACATAGTCGTTGAACACGATGCGGCGCATATCCTCGAGCGTCTTGGCGGGCGCCAGTATGGTGCCGGCGTCCAGCGCAGCGGCGAACTTGCGTGCGTGCGCGAGGAAGCTGACCTTCACGTCGTCGCCGAACGCTTTCTGCCAGCCGGCGGTGAGCGTGCAGATGACCAGCCATACGGTCGGCAGCAGCGGAATCCATAGGTATTTCTCGCGCTTCATCTTCACCAGGCACACCGTAGAGAAGATCAATGCGATCGCGGCGAGCATCTGGTTGGCGATACCGAACAGTGGCCACAGCGTGTTGATGCCGCCCAGCGGATCGACCACGCCTTGATACAGGAAATACCCCCAGCAGCCGACGCACAGCGCGGTGGCGACGAGGTTGGAGGACCACGATTCGGTACGTCTGAGCGCGGGTACCGCGAGGCCGGCCAGTTCCTGGATCATGAAGCGGCCGACGCGCGTGCCGGCGTCGACGGTGGTGAGGATGAACAGGGCCTCGAACAGGATCGCGTAGTGGTACCAGAACGCCAGACCCGGCAGCACGCCGTGCAGGATCTGCGCCATACCGACCGCGAGCGTCGGCGCACCACCGGCGCGCGAGAGGATGGTTTTCTCGCCGATGTCCTGCGCGGTCTGCGCGAGCACGTCCGGCGTGATGACGAAGCCGAGTTGGCTGATCGCCTGCGCGGCACTGTCCACCGTGCTGCCGATCAGCGCGGCCGGCGCATTCATCGCGAAGTACACGCCCGGTTGCAGCACGCAGGCGGCGATCAGCGCCATGATCGCGACGAAGGCTTCCATCAGCATCGAGCCGTAGCCGATCAGCGGTGCCTCGCGTTCGTTCGACAGGAGCTTGGGCGTGGTGCCGGACGAAATCAGCGCATGCCAACCCGATACGGACCCGCAGGCGATAGTGATGAACAGGAACGGAAACAGCGCGCCGGCGAATACCGGACCGCTGCCGTCGATGAATCGGGTCAAGGCCGGCATCTTCAGTTCCGGCATCACGAACACGATACCGATCGCGAGCATCAGCACGGTGCCGATCTTGAGGAACGTGGATAAGTAATCGCGCGGCGCGAGCAGCAGCCATACCGGCAGTACCGAGGCGAGGAAGCCATAGACGATCAGCATCCATGCCAGCGCGCGCCCATCGAACGTGAACAGTTCCGCCAGCGCCGGATTGGCCGAGACGCGGCCGCCGAGCCAGATCGAAACCAGCAGCAGCACGAGACCGATCAGTGAGACCTCCAGCACGCGGCCCGGACGCAGGAAGCGCAGGTAGATGCCCATCAAGAGCGCGATCGGAATGGTCATCGCGACCGTGAACGTACCCCATGGGCTGATCGCCAGCGCCTTGACCACCACCAGTGCGAGCACCGCGAGGATGATGAACATGATCATCAGCACGCCGATCATCGCGATCACCCCGGCGATATCGCCCAGTTCCTCGCGCACCATCTCGCCGAGCGAGCGCGCATCGCGGCGCACGGACAGGAACAGGATCATGAAATCCTGCACCGCGCCGGCGAGCACGACGCCGATCAGGATCCACAACGTGCCGGGCAGATAACCCATCTGCGCGGCCAGCACCGGGCCGACCAGCGGTCCCGCACCGGCGATCGCGGCGAAGTGATGGCCGAACACGACCCAGCGGTCGGTGGGCACGTAGTCCAGTCCGTCGTTGCGCCGCACGGCCGGTGTCGCGCGCGTCGGGTCGATGCCCAGCGCCTTGTCCGCGATGAAGCGCGCGTAGAAGCGTTGCGCGATCAAAAAGATCGCCGCCGCCGCGGTGACCAGCCAGAGCGCGTTGATCGATTCGCCCTGCCGGAGCGCGATCACGCCAAGACAACAGGCACCGATGACGGCCAACACCGCCCAACCCAGTTTGTTCGCAATAGTCGTCATGCCCCATCCTTCATTCAAAGTTGGTTCACGATGAGCGTCACGCCGCGAACACACGAAGTCAAGACGCAGCACGTCATAAGCAGGAGGCATGTCATGCGAGTAAAACCCGCAGGGTTATCCTTATCCTGAAGCGTTCTGTGTTCGGTATCCCCGCGATCGAGTTGGGGCAGCCGTTGCCTCACTGCGTGCGGCGTGAGCGTGGCATGGGATCACGCGTCAATGTCAGCGCCAGCGCCAGGTGAATCGGCAGGAACAACACGATCCACGCAAAATTCACTTGCACGAACCACGGCAGGAGCTTCGAGAACAGGCCGAACGCGGCGCCGGCCACGACGATCCACGCGATCCGGGCTGCGAACGCGCGAACGCGCCAGTGCGCGCGCAGCATACCGAGCCAGGCCGGGATCAGCAGCAGGCACAGCGGATTGAGCAGCAGCAGATTCTCGTTGCGCCATGCGGCGCGATGTTCGGTGCCGAACCACAGGAACAACAACACGAGTCCGCCAAGTCCGCAGAACAATTCGAACAGGCTCGCGAAGATCGCTAGCGGAATGCGGATGCCGGCCGTATGCCGCGTGCCGAGCCAAAACAGCAGCGCACCGAGCGCGATCCCGATGCCGAAGAACGGCCAGCGCAGGTCGGGTGGGAGCGCAGGGGGTTCTTCAATGCGCCCTTGCGCGATCACATGGTCATCGGCCACCAGCGGTACGGAATGGCCGTCGGCAGAAGTGATGAGTACGTGGGTGGCCGTATCGCGCAGGGTTTCCGGTACGAAGCTCTCCTGCCAGACGTCGATGCGCTGGTCGGCGAAGGGGCCAAGGCCAAGGTCTATCGCGAGCATCAGCCAGGGTTCGGGCGCCATCAGGCGCAGCGCGTCGAGCCGGTAGGTGTAGCCGCGCGAACGCCCTTCGGTCTGTGCGTGCAGCGCGCCATCCAGGGCGCGATCCAGCGCATCGCGCACGCGCGTGGAACAGTTCGCGAGAAAATAATCGTAGCGATACTGCGCGTTTTCGGGGAGCGCGTTCCATGCGAGGAATTCCGCCAGCACGCGTGCCTGATCCGGCGCGAGGTTCAGGTGTTGCTCGACGACCGCGCGGCCTTCCTCGCGATACATTGCCAGATCCTCGTCCAGCGTATCGACCGCGATGCGGTACAGCATGCGGCCACGAACGAAATTGAGCAGGAAGTCCTGCTGATCGAAATCGAAGATGCCGTAGTTGTACGCCGCCGGGGGGCGGCCATCGGCGCCGCGCACGACGATCGCGTTGTGCCCGAAACGCTCGAAGAAGATTTCGCCGGGGCCAATCGTCAGCAGGCTGATAAGCGGAGCATCGGCCACCGCTGCGGTGGCTGTGGGTTCGTCCGTCTGCGCGCAAGCGCCGACAGCGGCCAGCCATATGCAGAGGGCGAGGGCGAAGGAGAGGATACGGCGTGCGCGCACATGACTGCGTTGCGCTGCTTCTGCGACCCTCATTCTGGATTCCTGGCTCACGCCTCGTGCACGCGCACCGCGAATTGCTGCACGCGGCGCGCATCGGCCTTGGTCACCTGGAAGTGAAAGCCGCCGAGCGTGGTTTCCTCGCCGGCTTCCGGCAGATGGCCGAACTCGGCGGTCAGCATGCCGCCGATCGTGTCGAACTCCTCATCGCTGAATTCGCAGCCGAAGCGCTCGTTGAACTCCGCGATCGGCGTCAGCGCATTGACGAGGAAATCGCCGTTCGGCGCGGCCTGGATCATCTCGTGCGTGTCGTCGTCGTCGTCGTGCTCATCGTCGATGTCGCCGACGATCTGTTCAAGCACGTCCTCGATGGTCACCAGTCCCGCCACGCCGCCGTATTCGTCGACGACGATCGCCATGTGGTTGCGCGAAAGGCGGAACTCCTTGAGCAGAATGTTGAGCCGCTTGGATTCGGGGATCATCGTCACCGGACGTAGCAGCGTCCGTATATCCAAGCACGCGCCTTCAGCGAAACAGCGCAGCAGATCCTTGGCGAGCAGGATGCCGAGAATCTCGTCCTTGTCGCCGGCATGCACCGGAAAACGCGAGTGCCCGGATTCGAGCACGTCTTTAAGAATCTGCGGCGGTGGCGCGTCGATGGGCAGCGACACCATCTGCGCGCGCGGTACCATGACATCGGTGACGTTCAAATCCGCCACTTCGATCGCGCCCTCGATCATCAACAGGGTGTCGTTGGACAACAAGCCATTGGCTTGCGCGTGGCGCAATTCCTCGATGAGTTCTTCGCGATTCTGCGGTTCTCCCGAGAGCGCCTGGCCGATGCGCCCTAGCCATGATCGTGGGGGAGTACTGGGAGGATCCTCGCTCATGAATACTGCGTGCATGCCCGTGCGGGCGAGTTGGTCAGTGTACCAAAAGTCGAGATTCAGGATTGGGGACAGTCTTTTCCCTGAAAGCTGGATAACTTGATTTTCAGCGAGAATTCCAGCTTAAACTCGACATACTGCGCGTCTTCCCCGAAGTGGGTGGCAAGCGCTTGCGGAAACCTGTCTCCACAAATGGACACCGCCAAAGAATCACCGCTACCGATCACGCGCCATACGCGGACTCGTGTATGGTTGCACAGCCTGCGGCCAAGAACGCTGCCCCTGTCCTGCGCGGCCATCGTTAGCGGCAGCGCGCTCGCGGTTTGGCAGCACGGTTTCTCGCTGGGCGTGGCGCTGTTGGCGCTGGCCACCGCGACGCTGCTGCAAATCCTCAGCAACCTTGCCAACGACTACGGCGATGTACGCAAGGGCGCGGATACAGTCCGGCGCATCGGCCCCTTGCGCGGTCTACATACCGGCGCCATCACGCTGATGCAGATGCGACGCGCGCTCTGGCTGTGTGGGCTGCTGGCCGCGTTGTGTGGCTGTGCTCTGATCGCTATCGCCGTCCGCGACCCTGGTGCCATCGCGGCTTTCGCACTGCTGGGGTTGCTGTCCATCGCTGCCGCACTGGGCTATACGCTGGGCCGTCATGCCTATGGCTACCTCGGGTTGGGCGATGCGGCGGTGCTGGTGTTCTTCGGCTGGGTCGGCGTGGCCGGCAGCTACGCGCTACAAACCGGTCACCTCGATGCGATCGTGTTCTGGCCGGCCACAGCCAGTGGTCTGTTGGCGGCTGCGGTGCTCAACATCAACAATCTGCGCGACATCGAAAGCGATCCGTTGGCAGGTAAGAAAACCCTGGCTGTGCGCTTGGGTCCGCAAGGTGCACGCCGCTACCATGTGCTGCTGCTCGCCGGCGCGCTGTTGTGCCTCGCGCTGTTCGCAGCCTTCGTGCTGCAGCATTGGAGCGGCTGGCTTTTTCTGCTGAGTGTGCCCTCATGGATACGCTTGGCGCTTCAGGTTTTGCGCGAACCCAGTACGCAGGCGATGCAGCCCCTGCTCGCGTCTACGGTACGCGCCGTATTGCTCGCGCACCTGTTGTTCGTCGTCGGCTTGCTCTGGGCCTGAAATCCAGGAAACGGCGGACTGTTGGTCGCACTCCTGCACACTCGCGGCATACCGGCGTACCCTGTCTACGGCTGCCTTGAGTTGCCGGCCGACAAGGTGATGAACGCAGTAGGCGATATCAGATCCGCACTGCCTCGGCAATGTGGCAAGGTTCGTCTACTGATGTCGACACGCAATTCAAATTGCGTCGAACTGCATCGATAATACCCGCTTCTTTCGAAGTGGGTGACACGCGTGAGCATGCAGGACACACGGGCGCTGATCAAGCGCTACTATGCAGCCTTCAATCGCGGCGATTGGGAATCGATGTTGGCGTGCCTCACGCAGGATGTGGTGCACGATCTCAATCAGGGGCCGCGCGAAACCGGCCGTGAGGCGTTCCGCGCTTTCCTCACACGCATGGAGCGCAGTTATTCCGAGCAGTTGCGCGATATCGTCGTCGCATCGAATATGGAGGGTACGCGCGCCGCCGCTGAATACGTGGTGCACGGAACGTACAAGGTATCCGACGAAGGCTTGCCGCAGGCGCATGGGCAGCGTTACGTGCTGCCCGGCGGTGCGTTCTTCGATATCCGCAACGGATGTATCGCGCGCGTGACCAACTATTACAACCTGCAAAACTGGATCGCGCAGGTCGGCGGCGAGCAGCGTGCGGCGGGTGCGATCGATAACCTCGGCCCATGATCGAAATTCGAGCCTGCCAAGGCAGCGAAGTGGCACCGTATCTGGATGCCGTTGCCGCGTTGCGCATCCGTGTGTTTCGCGATTGGCCGTACCTGTATGCCGGCGACCACGCCTACGAGACCAAGTACTTGGCGACCTACGCGCGCTCTGCGCAAAGCCTGTTCGTGCTGGCATTGGATGGTGAGCGCGTGATCGGCGCATCGACCGGCGTTCCGCTCACCGACGAAACACCGGCGTTCCAGCGGCCGTTCGTCGAGCGCGGCATTGCTCTGACCGAGGTGTTCTATTTCGGCGAGTCGGTGCTGTTGCACGATTATCGCGGATGCGGACTCGGGCATCGTTTCTTCGACGAGCGCGAGCGCCATGCGCGGCGGCTTGGCCGCTTCGCGATGACCGCGTTCTGCGCGGTCGAGCGCGCGATGGACGATCCGCGACGGCCCGATGGGTATCGGCCCAACGATGTGTTCTGGACCAAGCGCGGCTATCGACGCCAAGATGACATGTTCTGCCTGCTTGAATGGCAGGAGATCGGCCGTGATGTTCCGGACAGTCATCACTTGCGCTTCTGGCTGCGTCCGCTGGATCACGCATGAAGTTGAAAATAGCCGTCGCCCAGTACCGTATCGGTACGCCCGGCTGCTTCGCCGCGTTCGCCGATCGTGCAGGCACGCGCATCGCCATGGTGGCGCGCGAGGGCGTGCAGATGATCGTGCTGCCCGAATATCTTTCGCTCGAACTGGCCGCCGCGCTGCCGGCCGAGGTGTGCGGCGATTTTGTGCGTTCGCTGGCCGCGCTTCAGCCATACCACGACGATTACCTCGCACTGGCGCGCGAACTCGCGCGCCGGCATGCGATTTATCTTGTTGCCGGAACGTTTCTGCTCGATACGGGCGACGGTCGCTATCGCAATCGCGCGTACTTCGTCTCGCCGGAAGGCGGGGTGGCGTTCCAGGATAAGCTCACGTTGACCGGTTTCGAACGCGACGCTGGCGTCATCGAGTGGGGCGATGCGCTCAAGGTGTTCGATACGGCATTCGGCCGTGTGGGTATCGATATTTGCTACGACGTGGAATTTCCGCTGTATGCCCACGCGCAGGTCGAGGCCGGTGCGCGCGCGATACTCGTGCCCAGTTGTACCGACACCGACGCCGGCGCGAATCGCGTGAGAGTCGGTTGCCAGGCGCGCGCGCTGGAAAACCAGATCTATGTCGCGTGCGCAGTCACTACGGGCGATGCGCCATGGAGTCCGGCGCTGGATGTGAACACTGGGAATGCGGCGATTTATACGCCGATCGATCGCGGTTTTCCCGCGGATGGCATCGCGATGCGCGCCGATACGAGCGCCGACTGGGCGATCGCCGATCTGGATCTGGCCGCGCTGGATGCGTTCAAGCGTGAGGCGCAAGTCGCCAACGCGAACGACTGGCAGGCGCAGTTGCGGCCAGCGGTTGGACGTGCACGCGTGGAAACGCTGTAGCGGTTTCGCCGATTCATCGGTGCCCGGAGCGGCCTGGGCGAGCCCTGCCTACTTCGCGGTCGGCATGGCGAACTGCGCACCTTTGCCGATGCTTTCGGGCCAGCGCTGCATGATCGATTTCTGCTGCGTGTAGAAACGCACACCCTCTTCGCCGTAGGTGTGCATATCGCCGAACAGACTCTTCTTGCGGCCGCCGAAGCCATGCCAGGCCATCGGTACCGGGATTGGTACGTTGATGCCGACCATGCCGACTTGGACTCGGCGGCTGAATTCCCGCGCCACGTTGCCGTCACGTGTGAAGCAGGCCACGCCGTTGCCGAACTCGTGTGTGTTGATGAGTTCCACGGCCGTGGCGAAGTCGGGCACACGGACGCAGATCAAGACCGGGCCGAAGATTTCTTCCTTGTAGATGCGCATCTGCGGCGTGACGTGATCGAACACGGTGCCGCCCAGCCAGAAGCCGTTCGCGCAGCCTTCGCCGGCGTCCACACCGTTGAAGTCGCGGCCGTCGGCCAGTAATTGCGCGCCTTCCTTGATGCCAAGATCAATATAGCCGGCGATGCGGGCGCGAGCGGCCGGGGTAACGATCGGCCCCATTTCGGCGTCGAGATGGGTACCGTTGAGCACTTTCAGGGCCTTGGTGCGTTCCAGCAGTTTCGGCACGAGTCGGTCGGCCGCGTCGCCGACCAGTACGGCGACCGAGATCGCCATGCAACGCTCGCCGGCCGAGCCGAAGGCGGCTCCGACGAGCGCATCCACGGCCTGGTCGATGTCGGCATCGGGCATGACGACCATATGGTTTTTGGCGCCCCCCAGGGCCTGCACGCGCTTGCCATGACGGGCGCCGGTTGCGTAGATGGAGTGGGCGATCGGGGTCGATCCGACGAACGACACGGCCTTCACGTCGGGATGCTCGAGCAGCGCGTCAACGGCTTCCTTGTCGCCCTGTACCACGTTGAACACGCCATCGGGCAGACCGGCTTGCTTGAGCAGATCGGCCATGAAGAGGCTGGGGCTGGGATCAATGGGGCTGGGTTTGAGTACGAAGGTGTTGCCCGTGGCAATCGCCACCGGGAACATCCACATCGGCACCATCGCCGGGAAGTTGAAGGGCGTAATGCCGGCGACGACTCCCAGTGGCTGGCGCATCGTCCAGTTGTCGATCCCGGTGGAGACCTGATCGGTGTAATCGCCCTTGAGCAGTTGCGGGATGCCGCATGCGAATTCGACGATGTCGATGCCGCGGGCGACTTCCCCGCGTGCGTCGGTGAAGACCTTGCCGTGCTCAGCCGTGATGAGATGGGCCAGTTCGTCCCTGTGCCGGTTGAGCAGTTCCAGAAACTTGAAGAACACGCGGGCGCGCTGGATCGGCGGCGTATCGGACCACGCCGCGAAGGCGGCTTGGGCGGAGGCCACCGCCGCATCGACATCCTGCTTGTTGCCCAAGCGTACCTGGGCGCTGATCGCACCGGTGGCGGGGTTGTATATGGGTTGGGTGCGGGTGCCGTGGCCGCTGGCGCGTGCGCCGTGAATGAAGTGCGCGATCTGGGTGCGGGCGCTGGCTTGGGGCATGGGAGTTTGGCAGATAAGAGCGAAGGAATGCTTGAAGTCTAGGCAGCCGTGCTCGCTCCGGCAACGCCATAGACATGCTGGTGCTGCGATCGCGACACGTTTCAGCGCGGCAGCAGCGCCTCGAACTCGTTGAGCGCGGGCAGACAATCCTTCAGGTCGCCCCTCACTCCATGAGCATTCGTCTGGTCCCGTCCGGAGTCGCGACTTCTGCCCGCCTACGCGTGCGCCTCACCCGATAACCAGCGCTCCAGGCCATCTTTGCGTAGAGCATCGGCCAGCGCCTGTTGCAGCCGCACGCCTTCGAGCAGATCGTGCTCGCTTGTTTCGTAGTGCATTTCAAGCAGGGCTTCGCCTTCACCGGCGCCGTGCAGCGCGGCGACACGGTTCGCAAGGTCTGCCGTGTCTTGCGGCCGCAGTTGTGTGAAGGTCTGACGCAGATCGGGCAAATGGGCGATGAAGGCTTGGTCGTCCCATTCGCGGATCAACGAATCCATGCCGGCCAGCAGAGCGGGTAAGCGCAGCAGCAGTTCAGGGCCGGCTGTCATCACACCGTGCAGGAAGCGCACGGCCTCGCGTGCTTGCGCGCCGGGGCCAAAGCGTTGCCGGACTATGGTTTCGAGTTCGATGTCGCTCCACACGCCGTCGAGAAAGAGCATGGCCGCCGCCGCGCCACACACGGCCGGCGCAACCTGTGCGTGGCTTGCAAAGCGCGTGAGCTGCGCGTGAAGCAGCGATAAATCGGTGTGCGTACTGTCGAGGCTGGCCAGCAGTCGGCCCAGTTCGCGCAGCGACAGCAATCGTTTGACCGCGTCGGTTTCGCCCGCCTCGTCGCACAGTGCGAGATTGGGCAGCAGAAAAAGCGCGGCCGGCCATACACGCTGCAACAATTCATACACTTGCGGGTGCTGCTGCACACCCAGTGGTTCGCGTCCCCGCCACAGTGTGACCAGGCGGTGGCCGCAATCGACGACCGAGGCGAAGGATGCGTCTTCGTCCAGATGCGCGGACAGCATCCGCAACAGCTGCGGCAGGCGCGCATGCAGCCCGATCAGGCAGGCGCGCACCAGCAGCATCACGGCGGCGCTGGCACTGCGCGCCTTGCCTTGCTCACCCAGCGCTTCTTCCTCGCGGCGCAGGCGAGCCATACAGACGGCTTCGATCGTCGCGCCGTCGGCGGCCAGTTCGATCAGCCGCGCCTCGACGATCGGCGACCAGGCCGCGCGCCATTCTTCGAACAGCAGATTGAGTCGGCTGCCGCCAAGGAAATCCGGCCCCGCGAGCCATGTGGCCAGGCCGGCGTCGAGATACGCCATCGCGTGAAAATAACGGCTGCGTTCGCGATGCGCAGACTCGCGGTACAGATCGAGCCGCGCTACGCGCGGCGTACTGTCGTCGAGCCGCATGCCGACGTTGCGCGCCCGGCGGCGCGCGTCTTCGACCAGCGGCGGCGACCCGGCCGTGGGCGGAATGTCGCCGATCCGCGAGCCGCCGAGAAATTGGCGCAGGTCGTTGGTCAAGCCGCGCGTACCTTCGTCGATCGCGCCCTTGACGAAGCAGGAGCGGATCGCATCGAGCACGTCTTGCCGACCAGGACCTGCATTGCCGCGTAGCGTTGCCAAGCGCATTGCTTGCAAGGTCGCCGCTTGTACCAGGGCGGTGGAGGCTGCGTCGGTTAGATCCTGCGCGCGCGTGTGCTGAGCGAACCGCGTCAGGCTATCGAGTGCGACTATCGTGAAAGGATCCGGCTGATTGCGCTCGAATTGATCCCACACGTTCTGATAATAGGCGGGCGAAGGCATGCCCGATGCATAGCCATTGAGCGCGTCGAGCCGGTCGAAGCTGTAGCGGATCAGCCAGGCCTGGGTATCGTTGCCGGCGGTGGCGGTTTTTCCTGCGGCGCTTTTGTCAGGAGCCGCCTTATTCTTGCCGGTAACAGGTTTCGCGGATGGCCAGCTTGCCAGCAGTTCGGGCGTATGAAAGCCGCCGCTGACCACGATGATCGGTCCGGTGACCTTGTCACGCCACGCACGGATATGCGCGGCCATGCGGCGCTCGCGCGGCAGGCTGAGCTCGGTTTCGAGTACTTCGGGTTCATAATCGAGCCGCGCCATTGCGCACCAACTGAACACGTCGGCGAAGAAGGCGCGCCAATCGGCGAGCAACGCGGGATCGCGCAGTTCGAACAGACGATCCCATAGCTCGTGATGATCGATACAGCCGAGTCGTTTCGCCATCGCGTTCAGATAGCGGCTGTGCGCGAAGTAGCGTTCCTCCATCAGACTGCGCGCATTGTCTGGCGTTTCGTCATGGGTGCGCTGCCACGCCTTGTCGCTCCAGGCGAGGTCGATCAGCGCAAGCTGCGCGCCCAGCGCGCCACCTTCGCGCACCGCGATCCATTCCGGGCTGTATTCGCAGAACGGGAAGAACGAGGTGCGTGTTTCGGGGCGGGTTTTTTCGTCGGCTTCGGGATCTTCGTTGGGGATCTGGCGCGTCGTCTGACACAGCCAGGCGACGGGCGCTTTTGTCCGCGGGTCTTGCAACAGAGGAAGTAGACGGTCGAGATCGTCCGGGCCTTCGATCAACACGGCCGCTGGCTTGAGTTCGCGCAGCATATGCCGCAGCGCGAGCGCGCACGCCGGGCTGTGATGGCGGATGGGCGCGAAATAAACGTCTTGTTGGCCGAACAGGCGCTCACGTGCGGCGGCGACAGAATCGACGGTAGCAGGGGGCATCGCGCTTATCTTTTCGTCATCGTTTCGAAGTGCTGACATCGGCTGTGACGAAGGCCATGGTTACTGCCATGATGTCCGCGCCGCATCATGAAACTCCTTCCATTGCGCATCGCGTTTGCCACGCTCGCGCACCACGGTGTCGAAATAATGACGCGCGCGTTTGGCGTCGTCCTGATTGTCCTTGAGGATGACGCCCTGCATCTGGCTGGCGATTTCGCGCGCCGAGAGTTTGCCGTTGCCGAAATGGCTGGCCTGTAGCGCAGCGGCGTAGGCGACGTTGACCGCTTCGGCGGTGGACATCACCGCGTCGAGCCCTTTGATCGCCGTGCCTTCCTGCGTCTGGCCGGCGCGCAGTTCCTGGAAAGTCGTCACCAGCAGCGATACCACGTCGCGCGGCACGACGGCCTGGGTCTGGCTGCCCGCCAGTTCACGCTCGACCTGCGCCATCACCAGATCGACTTCGAACTGATGATCGCGGATCGGCTTGACGGTTTCGAAATTGAAGCGGCGCTTGAGCGCCGAGGACATCTCATGCACGCCACGGTCGCGCAGGTTGGCGGTGGCGATGATGTTGAAACCGCGCTGCGCGAACAGGCGCGCGTCGTCGCCGAGTTCGGGAATCATCAGTTGCTTGTCGCTCATCAGCGAGATCATCACGTCCTGAATTTCGGGCGGGCAGCGCGTGATCTCCTCGAAGCGCACGATCTTGCCCGCGCGCATCGCCTGGTACAGCGGTGACGGCACCAGCGCGCGCTGGCTCGGCCCTTCGGCGAGCAGCAGCGCATAGTTCCACGAATATTTGATGTGATCCTCGGTCGTACCGGCCGTGCCCTGCACGGTGAGACCGGAGTCGCCGCTGATCGCGGCGGCCAGCAGTTCCGAGAGCATCGATTTCGCGGTGCCGGGTTCGCCGACCAGCATCAGGCCCTGGTTGCCCATCAGCGTGACGACGGCGCGATCCACGAGAGGATCGTCGCCATAGAACTTGCGGCTGACTTTGATCGCGTCGTCACCAAGAATGAAGCCGCGCACCGCGCGCGGCGACAGCTTCCAGCCCGGCGGGCGGGTGTCTTTGTCGGCCTTGGACAGACGTTCGAGTTCGTCGGCGTAACGCTGCTCGGGGGCGAGGCGGACGGCTTGGGATGGGATGGATGGGGTCATCGTGTTTGCAGGTTTGAAGTCGTTGGCTTTATCGGGGCGTCTTCTTCGCCGATGCGCATGGAAGCCCGATGGTCGATGGTGGTATGCCGGGATGACGGCTACCGTAACGAATCCTCGGGCGGCTGTGCCGTTGCCACATGCTCCCAATCGAGCACGTGCCGCCGCTCCAGTTCCTGCTGCAATTCCTGTTCACTGGGCAGGATGAGGCGGTACTTGGAGGCGAAAAGCTGCCGGCTTTCTTGTAGCACCGAGTAACGTACCATCGTTTCATCCTTGTCGGCGCGATGATGCCAAGCGTGGGGTTGTCGTCCGGATTGCGTTTGAGGTCATCAAAGAGCCGCACGTACATGTCCATCTGACCAATGTCGGCGTGCGTGCGGATGAGCGCCGCGCCGTAATCGGCGCGTTCTTTGCCTTGTTGTTCTTCCTGCACGATGCGCCGGCCAATATGCCAGTACGCCTGCACCATGAGAGTGTTGACCGTTGCCCAAGTCTGCTGACGGGCATTGCGAAGAATGTCGCGAATGTCTTCCAGCAGCGGTTTGGCGGGAAGGGCGAGTTGCTTGCTTTGTCTGGCCATTTGTTCCTTGCCTGCTATGGATTACCACGGCATCTTCTTTTCCCACTCCGGGTCAAATCCAGTGCAGGCGTGTGAGACAGTCAGGTAGTCCGCATACGCTTCGGCCAACAACACAGGCGGTACCTTGCTCAGCGCCATCGCACGATCGCCGTAGCCGCGCGCTTTAGTACTTTGGAAGCTCAGCGTTTTGAGCGCAGCGGGCACGTTCTCCTCGGGCAGCGTATTACCGGAGAACTCCATCACCACCCGCGCGCCGACACTGGAAAATTCCTTTGTGTACTCGTAGAAAAAGCCCCCATCCTCGGCCTGCGCG
Organism: Rhodanobacter sp.; assembly: GCA_031274955.1. GTDB lineage: Bacteria > Pseudomonadota > Gammaproteobacteria > Xanthomonadales > Rhodanobacteraceae > Dokdonella_A. Next base: position 22,654 of record JAISPQ010000021.1, on the reverse strand, counting down.
CGCTGGTAGCCCAGCTTGTTGAAACTGCCGCGCAGCGTGAAGCTGTCGCTGACCCAGCCCAGCCGATCGTTGATGGCGGTGACGGGATTACCCTTGTCGTCGGTGAAGGCGAGCGCCGGCGGCCTGCGCGTCATCTGCGCGAACAGCGGTGTGAGCTTGTAATCCTTGAAATGCTTGACCCAGGCAGCGGCGGTTGTCTCATCGACCAGCGAGGCATGGCCCAACCGCAGCAGGCTGTCGGCTTGAAGTTCGACTTCGTCGTCGTGTGTATCGATCAGGCTGCCATCCTCGGTGGGCCGGAAACTCGCGCGAGTCGCGCCCTGCGGATCGACTTCGAGCCACACCAGCCGCTGGATCAGCCGGCCGACGATCGGGTGCTGATACAGATACTCGCGCCATTCATTCTGCGGCCACAGGCGTCCTGAGCACATCGCTTCGACCAGACGCGCGGTTTGCAGGTCGATGACCTGCTTGAGTTCTTTCTTGCTGGTCGATAACTGCGATTTGGCTTCCTTGATCAGCGCCGGGTCGTCGTTCTGGCGCGGCTCGGGCAGCGCCTTGACGAGCTTGCCTTCCGGATTGCGCAGTTCGGGCTTCATCGCGGCATCGAGCGTGAGCGTGAACACGCGTTCGCCGTAGTGCAGCGTCAGCTTGCCGGTGTCGTCCAGGCCCGCCGTGGGGGTGGTGCGGTCGGCCAGTTGCTCGTGGCTCCAGCCGTTGCGCTGGGCAATCTCCTGCACTAGGACGCGCGCTTTTTCCTGGACCGACGCCGTGCGGTATCGGCGCGACAGGGCGAGCAGGAATTGGATGACGATCGGGTCGTTACCCGGCGCCACGCCCTCGAGCATCGCTTCGATCTGCGCGCGACGCTGGTAGTTGTCGCGCATGTAGTGCTGCATCAGCGTGACGGCTTCGTGCGCGGGGGCGACCCAAGTCAGCGCGAGGAGTCCTTTCTCGCCAATCGCGCTGCCGAGGTATTCGCTCATTTTCTCGCGCTTGCATTCTTCAAAGACCTGTTCCTGGGTCTTGTTGTAACCGGCTTCGTAATACTGGCGATACTCGGGTTTGGCCTTCATGTACGAGCTTTGATAATGCTGATAGCGTCCTGGCGCCGTGGCCTGGGCGTAGGCGATGCCTTCTTCGACGGGCGGATGGCGCGTGTCTTGGGCGATGAATTGGTGCAGCACGAAATTGCCTAAAGCCTGCTGGCTGGCGCGATCGAGCAGACCTACATAGCGAGTGAGCAGTGCGTTGCCACCTGGCTCCTTGAGTTTGCAGGCCAGCACGGCCCACCACTTGACGATCTCAAGTTCGACGGTTTTGCCATCGGCCCATAGGCAGGCGGGCAGGGCATCCAAAGCAAGCCAGTCCAGACCGGCCGGCAGTTTCGCCTTGAGCCCCTTCTTGGCCTCGGCCAGCAGCGTGGCAGGGGTGAGTCGTGGTGAAATGTCCTCGCCAAGCGCTTCCAGCGTGGTCAGGTAAGCCGCACGGACGGTTTCACGGCTCTCTTTTTCGAGTGCCTTGGCGATGGCCTCGACGGCTTGCGTGTATTTCAGGTCTGCCAGCCAATTCGCGGCCTGGATGCGCACTTCGCTCTTGGACGAGGCGAGCGCTTCGATCACGCGATGACCGATGTCGGGTAGCTTGGACAGAACTTTCTGCGCCGCGGGGCGGTGCGTTTTGCCTTCACCCAACGCAAGTTCCATCACGCGCGGCAGCCAGCGTGCCGGCAGGGCTGGAAAGACCGCCAACGTCTGCAAGGTCGCCGCGACCTCGAGTTCCATCCGGCGATTTTCGCGTCTCACGGGTGGGGTCAGGCCCAGCCCTTCGTCGATGAATTCCGGGTGTTCGACGAAGAACGGCCACACGCAGTCGGCGGACAGGACCTCGCTGGCCGAAGGCGTATTCCAATACGACGTCAAGGCTGAGTAGGCGACGTCGTCGATCGGTAAATCCGCGTGCGTCAACAGATCGGCGATTGCGCGCAGATCGACCGAACCGGCGGGCTGGCGATCCAGCCATTTCTGGAACCCCTCGTCATGCCAGAAGCCGCGCCAGTTTAGTGTCGCGGCAATCCAGCGGATCAGATGTGTCGCCCCGAAGGTCGGCAAGGTTTGCAGGCGACCGCTGAATTTGACGCACTGTTGCAGCGGGGTGGATTGGACGTGCTGCACATCGTGCTTGCTACCTTGCCCGTTGAGCACGCGCAGCGCGCAGTGCAGGTCTTGATCGGAGACCTTCTTGAGCTTGGAATAGGTATCTTGGCGCCAGTTGTATTTGTTCTTGCCGGCCTTGTTTTCCGCGATCTCCTGTTCGGCGGCGATACGTGCCTTTTCGATCAGTTCGTCGCGATTGGCGATCATTATTTTCAGCGCTTCATCACCCAGTGCCTTGTCCTGGAACGGCTGCCATGCCGGCGCTTGCGGCAGTGTTGTCGCGCTCGCATCATCGGCGGCGGACAACCGCGACAGCGCGGCACGGATCACCTGTTGCACGGCTTTGCTGGATTCGGTCCGGGCCGCTGCTTCCAGATGCTCCCGCGCGTCATCGCTGGGAATGCGCGCCAGCAGATCGGCGGCCTGCGTGCGCTGCGTGGTATCGCCTTCGCGCAGCAACTGATCGAGCAAGGCCAGCTTTTGTGCGGTGTCGATGCCCTCCAGATGCAGCGCCGCTTCGGTGCGCACGGTCTTGCTGCTATCGACGGCCAGACGTACGAATAACGAGGCGAAATCGTTCAGCAGCGCTTTATCGCTGCCGATGCGCGTCGTCAGTGACAGGCGTCCATCGGCCGACAGCTGCGCCGGCAAGGCATTGACTGCGTCGGCGTGCGCGCGCATGTACTGGGCGGTCTGCTCGGCCGCGGCCAAGCCGTCGAGGCGGTCATGGTAATAATTGCCCAATCCCTTGCGTTCGAATAATTCTTGAAGGACGAGTGTTTCGTCCAGTCCTTCGTGGGCGAGGAGTCTGGCGAGCAGATGCACGGTCCAGGCGGGCCGTTTTTTCTTCAGATCGTGCCCGCTGCCGGTGTTGAAACTGGCCCAGATCGCGTCGTTGATGAGGTATTGAAACCAATCGGGAACCGGCGCACCGGGATGGTTGAGCGATTTACCGTTGTCGGCGGCGGCCAGCAATTTCCCCAGGCGAACGAGGGGATCGAGCGGTGGTGTGGGGGTTTCTATCGAGGCATACAGGTGCGCGCGTTGGGCCAAGCTTGCCACGACGAGCTTTTGCAGCGTTTTGTCAGTGGCGTTACCGGGATAAAAATGCCACTGCAGGCGGCCTGGATTGCCGAGCAGTTGACCCGGATCTTTCGATTGCGCATTCTGCAATTCGAGCAGCACGTTTTCCTGCGTGCCTTTCAGGACATATTCAAACGCGCGGTCGGGTATCGCCTTGTCGACTTCTCGCAGCGGTTCGAGCGCCTGCTTCAGGCTGTTGAGCTGTTCCTTATTCAAGCCATGCGTGCTCGCATCCGCGCCAGAGCCCGTCAGCGCGCCGATGATCTTGTCAAAAAAACTCATTCCTTTCTCCTGATCTTCAAACATTCATTCCGGTAAGGGCAGTCCTTCGATCTGGGTCAGCAATTGACTCAACCAGGACAGTCGCAGCAATCCACGGGGTGTCGACTCTTTTAGATGTGCCTCCAATGCGTCGGACAGGGTGTCCAGGCCAACTGAGGCGATGTGTGCCCGCGCGGTCTGGAGGGCTTGTGTCTGCGCTGCGGTCAACGGCATGCGGCCGGTCTCGGCCTGGGTTTGGATCACCTCGATCACGGGGGCGAGCAGACGCACACCGAGCATAGGCGCAGCCACCGCGGGCGGCTGTTGCTGACGCGCCTGGAACATGCGAAAGATTCGATGGGTAAGCGTGGTTTTGCGCACAGGTTCTTGGGCGAAATCCAGTGAGATAGTTTGCAAGATTTTTTTCTGCGCGTCATCGACCAACACGGCTACCGGCATCAGCATCGTATTTGAACCGCTGCGATCGACCCTCGCCAGCACGGCCCGCAGGGTGACGCCACGGGCGATCAGACGATCGAGGTTGTCGATACGCTCGCGATGCTCGGTCCCGCAAGGGATGCTAAGTATCAGCCAGCGCCCTTGCATGTCTCGCACGGGCCAGTCCAAGCGTTGTCGCACTTCGTCGAGCCTCGGCGTTTGGCTCGCGCCCGGTCGCAGCAACACCGCACCGACGGCTGTGCCAGTAAGCCCCGTGGAGGCACGCAGTTGTTCGGCGAGTTGCGCCCAATCGTCATAGCCGAGCGTGGCGATACGTGGATCGTCATTCTTCCAGGCAGGCACCATTTGCGCGCGGACGGCGCCGCCCAGTGCGATCCGGCCGTCGTCGGCAATGCGCGCTTGTTCCAGACGCAATGCGCCTTCGCAAATCCGCTGCGCTGTTCCCGCCCCTGGCCACAACGCCTGTACGCCCCAGGCGGTGTGGCGAGTGAAACGGGTATCACTGCCGTCAGGGCGCGCCAGTGTGGCGTGCACGATCCTTTGCCCGTGGCTATCCCAGAACGCAAGACTCAATCCGCGTGCGCCGCCGCGCGTTTGCCACCAGTGCGCGCCGAGCGGGAGCACGTCGAGCATTCCGGTGGCGTCGAAATCGCGCTGCAGGCGGCCACGCAAGACCGTAGCGAGCTCACCGCCCTGTGCCGAGCGCAGCGCCGCGCACAGCGCGTAAATACGAGCCATCAGCGCGAGCGCGTCGCGCTCCTGTGCGCGATGATCGCGTTTGGCGAGCAAATCCACGATGCCGCCAAGGTTGCGCAACAAGGCGGCCAGCCGTGGCAGCCCTTCGCCGCGCGCCGACATATTAAGTGCCAACAGGCGCGCCGAAGTCACATCGCTGACATGGGCGAGGCCGCCGCTGAGTAGTTCGTGTAACAAGGCCTCGATGTGCTCAAGAAACCGTTGCTCGCGCTCGCCCAGCGTGGCGTTGTCGCGTGCCACTGGCATGGGCTGCACATCTGTCGGCCATTCGAGCGGACGGCCGTGCTCGCGCCGCAGGGCAGCCAGCGCGATCAGATGGACCGCCTTGCGTTCGGTGGCAGGTATTTCGGAGATCATGCCTGCGAAGCCTGCGCCGGCAACCCAGCGGCAGACCGCGCCCAGTTCAGGCAGTTCGAGCACCAGGACAGCGTCTTGCTCACGCCAGATCAAGGCTTCGATCGGCGTGGCCGCGGCGCGGCGCACGGCGGCCACGCCGGCGGTCTTGAACAAAGCCGCGCTGTCGAGTGCGAGCACTTCGGCCAGCGGGCCCGGCGCCTCCGCGGCGATGGCAGCGGATTCGGTTTCGGATACCAACGCCGCCTCTTCACTGGTGGGCGGTACGTCGGTTGTCGGCGCGCCTGTGCTCTGCGCATGTGTTGCCGGCACACTGGCTGCCTGTAAGCGGGTCGCTTGGCCGCGCAGCCACAACACTGCGCCGAGAATATGCTTGCAAATGCCGGGGGCTGGGCAGTCGCAGCGAGCTTGCTGCGGACCGCGCGCATCGAGTTGCACGCGTTGGCCATCGGCGGTGATCACGCCGTTTTCCGCGCTCTGCTCGGCCCATTCGACCTTGCCGGCCTCGATGTCCTTGGCGGCGCGGCGTAGCAGTCCGGCATTGGCGAGCGAGGTCAGGGTCGCGTCGTCGTAGCCACGGTAACCATCGAACCAGGCCATGTCAGTTCATGACCTCAGCGAGCCACTGCGCAAAATGCGTCGGCGTCAGCGCCGCGACGTGCATGCCTTTATTGGCCAGTCGCTGCGCCATCTGGTGATCGTAAACCGGGTTGGCGTCTTCGCCGAGCGCGGCGAGTCCGAGCAGGGTGACGCGTGCTTCGCTCATGCGCTGGACAGCGCACAGCAACGCTCCAGGCGGCGCACCTTCCTCGAAATCGCTGATCAGCGTGAACACGGTGCGGTGCGGATGGCTGATCAGCGATTCGCAGTAACGCACCGCCCGCCCGATATCGGTGCCACCACCCAGTTGCACCGTGAGCAGAACCTCAACAGGATCGTGCGCGAGATGCGTGAGGTCGACGACGCTGGTATCGAATACCACGAGTTTGACGCGCACGGCAGGCAGCGAACTCATGATGCCGGCGATGACCGAGCTGTAGATGACCGAGTCCATCATCGAGCCGCTTTGGTCGACGCATAGCACGACATCCCACGGCAGATTGCGTTTGACACGCGCGTTGAAGCGCGGTCGTTCGATCACGAGCTGTTTGCGTTCGACATCGTAATTTTTGAGATTCGCCGCAATCGTCGCGCGCCAATCGAAGTTTTGCGCACTTTTGAACGGCGAGCGCCGCATACGGTTGCGTCGACCGACGAGGGCATTGACGAACTCGCTTTTGAGCCGGCGGGTGATTTCATCAACGGTTTTCTGGATGACTTCGCGCACCGCATCACGCATGTGTGTCGACAAGCGCCCACGCATGCCCAGCAACGCCTTGGCAAGACCCGGCGTAGCGTCCAATGATCGCAGCACGTCCGGATCTTTGAGCAGCGCGGTGAGTTGGTAACGTTCGATCGCCTGCGTTTGCATGCGCTCGAACACGTCCCGAGGGAAGAGTTTGCGTGAACGCGCCAACCAGTCAACCGCACGTAACTGACTGGGATCGAGTGAACCCGGCCCCCTGTCGCTGGTCCGGGTGAGTCCGCGGCCTTCGTATTCACGGCCATAAAGATATTCGAGCGTTTGCTCGAGCTGCCAATCGCCCGCCGAAAACTGCGCGCACGCCAATGGCCGTGCCGCATAGCGACCCAAAATAAGTCGCCAGCGACGTAAAGTGTCGTCGGAGGTCATAGATCAGCCCAGGCGCTCAAGCACAGCGCGCCATAGTTTAGAGCTCGATTAAGGTAAAACTCGACACTCGCTCAGGTTTCCGCGAAACCCGAAGGAGCCTGTACACCAGGCTACTTCGCAGCGATCAAGGCAACGTTTCCAGCAAGGTGGTGAAAGCGGCCTGTATGCGCGCTTGGAACGCTGCGTGCGGGCAGGGGCCCAGCGCGCTCCAACGCGCCAGAAGCTCCGTCATGTCGCGAGCGACATCGTTCGTGGCCGCACCGCTCATGCGTGCGGAGAGACGTTCGATCTGGCGTGTACGGCGCCGGTCGCGATCTTCGGCGGGCGATTCCGCGCCGCTTAAGAGTTCCAGATCGATCAACACGTCGCGGAACATCTCATCCGATTTGGGTGCCTGCGGATGGCCGGCGAGAGCGGCATCCAAACGCGCAGCGAGTGTGTCGGCCGCAATGTCGGAGGCGGCGGCTTGTGCCCATTGCACGGTCAATTCCTCGGCCGGGAGCGATGCCGATTCGGCGGCGCGGCATAGTTCGTAGCGAGCGTGCCACGCATGGAAACGCGCGTGCCGGTGTGCGCGTTCGCGGCGTGTGATGGCATCGCGCAGACTCGATTGCGCCGCGGTAAAGCGCCGGGATAGATCCTCATCGTGTGCGTGCAGGGCTTGCCATGCCGCTTGTGCGCGCGAGAACGCGCCACGATCCGTGGTTTCCGCCGCGGCCAGCGCCTCTATTTCTGCGATCACACCTTCGGCCTGCGTGCGCAGTTCCGCTTCACGCGCGGAACGCTCGGCCTTCTCGGTATTCAGATGCTCGAATACCGCATCGATGGCGGTGCGGAATTGTGCCCACTGCGCCTGATCGCGGGCACGCCGGCCGTTGCCGGCACGTTGCCAGCGTTGTTGCAATGTGCGAACGCTGGCGACCACGCCGCGCGGCAGGTTGCCCTCGCCCAGGAGTGCGCGTGCCTGGGCGATCAGGGTTTCCTTGGCCGATTCGACGTCCGTGGCCTGCTGGGAGATGCGCGTGTCGAGCGCGACCAAGTGCGTTTTCAGGCGTTGCGCGAACGCCTTGCGCTCACGCGGTTCGATGCGATCCAGTCCATGCAATGCGACGGCGGTCTCGCGGCGCAGCGTTGTCAGTGCGGCCCAGTCGGCGTTGTCATCGGTAAGTGCATCGAGCCGTTCGAGCAGCGTTTTGATTTCCTGTCCATGCGCTTCGCGCAGTTCATGGCGTTTCTTGAAGTATTCGCGCGTCGGTGCGATGGCTGCGCGGCATGCGGCATGGAAGCGGCGCGCCAGCGGCGAGGGCCGTGCGGATATTGCGTCCAGATGCGTCCATTCGGTCTGCGCATCGCGCACGCGCGAGGCAACGGCATCCGGATGCTGGCCGCTGCCCGGTAGGGCCTCAATGTCTTCGCACAATTGCCGGCGGCGCTGATCGTCGCCCCAATGCTGCCAACGCACCAGTTCGGCATAGCGGTTTTCGCTATTCGCCAACGCGTGCGCCAGTGTGGGCGGTAAGGGTACTTCGATCTCACGGCGCAGCGCGTCGATGCGCGACTTGGCGGCATGGGCTTGCGTGCTCTCACCCGCTTTAAGGTGCGCATCCAGCACATGCAACGCTTGCGCGAGGTCGTCGATCAGTTCCTTGCGCTCGTGCTGCTTGTACTGGTATTCGCGAGATGCCTCATCGACCCAGGCTGCGGCAAAATCTTCTTGCGCGGACAAGGGTGCGGCGATGTCTTCCTCTGGCAACGCAGAGACGGCCCCGGCCACTGCCGGCGGCTGGCGGCTAGCCAACAGCAGATGGCGCGCGGCATCGAAACGCACGCGCAGCGCGGACGGTGCGACGGTTTCCACTTCGCTCCAGCGTGCGGCCAGTTCCGCTTCGGTATCCGCGTCGGCGGCCTCGCGGACCAGACGCTCCATGCGTTCGCACAACGCGCGCGCGCGCTGTTCGAGCGTCGCGTCGTCGCCGCGCGCAATGCGCAGGGCATCGATGCGTTCGCGGGCGTGGCGGTTCACTTGTTTGTCCGATTTGCGCGCGCGTTCGGCGATGCGCGCAAGTAGTGTTTCATCGTCAATGCGCTCGACGAGAGCCAGACGAATTCCGACATCGGGATCTTCCAGCGCACGCTCGATCAACAGTGCCGGGCGCGTGATCCGTTCCAGCGCCGCTTGCCGTAACTCGGGCTCGCGCGCATGGCGGGCGACGCGCTCGAATAGTTCCGTGTCGTCCTGCACCTTGAGCAAGCGCACACGCTCCGACAGCGGCGGCGATGCGGCATGCGTGCCGGTCAGAAGGCTCATCCATAGCGCATGCGCTTGCGCGCGCACATTCGGATCGGCATCGTCACGGGCCAGACTCTGCGCAACGCCGGGATCCGCCTGCCGTTTCAACGCTGCGATGCGCACGTCCGCATCGGGATCTTCCTTGGCCATGCGCGCAAGTTGGGCGAGAAGCTCCGCGTCGGTATCGTGCAGGACGGCCTGGCGACGCGTGGCCGCATCCTTGGAAAGCCAGCGCGGTTTGTGGAAAAAACCGGGGATTTTCATGGTGGGAAAAGATTCTTGATGATATGGAAACCGGCAGTGTACTCACCGATCAGCGTGCCGAACGTGACGAACATAAAGTTGAGCAGAGTACGAGCAATGCGATTTTTCCACCAGCCGCGCCAATGGGCTACATCGTCGCGCAGGCTGTCGAAATCGGCCACGCGCGGGTGACGCAGCCATGCTTCGACGCCGGCGCTGATCGCCGATGCCGGAATGCCCGGCCGGAACGGTTTCAGCGGCGCGGCAATGAACGCAGCGATCACGCTGAGCGGATGCGCCGCTGCCGCGATGGCGCCCAGCGCGGCAAAGCCGCCAGTGAACAGCGTCCAGGCGAGCAGGGCATCGGTGCCGGCGCGCACACCGCGCGTGAACGTGAAAGCGATCGCCGCAGTGATGAGTACGAACACGCCGGCAGCGATCCATTTCGGCCACGGCGATGACGGCGGCGTCTGTACCAGCTTGTCGATCAGCGGTCGTGGTGTTTCGTCCTGTGCGGCGAGTTCGCGTTGCATACCGGCCAGATGTCCGGCGCCGATCACCACCAGCACGCGGTGCGCGCGGCCTTCCGCGCCCAGTTCGCGCAGACGCGCGGTCATGTAGCGGTCGCGCTCACCGATCAGGGCGTCGTACAGCGGCGGCGATTCGCGCGCAAACTCGCTGAACATGCTGCCGAGCAGATCGCCCTGTTTGAGCTTTTCGATATCGTCCTCGCCGACTTCCTCGCGCGTGAACAGGCCGGCGCCGAGTCCGCCGACAATCGACAGGCGATCGACGAAACCGACGCTGTGGTAGGCGCGTTTCAGGGTGATGCCGATTTCGCGGTCGATTCGCCATACCGGCAGGCCGCGCGCATCGGCGCCATCGATCGCGGCTTTCATTTCGGCGCCGGGTTCGATGCCGAACTGTTCGGCGAGACGGCGCTGAAAGGCCGACAGCGCGAGATTCGCCGCGACGAGGCCGACCTTGCGCTGACGGATGATCTGGAACAGATCGAGCTTGCGGAATGCTTCGGGGTCGCGTATCGACTGGTAGCGCGTTTCGCACAACTCGACCGCGACCGCATCGAAGGATTCACGATCGAGCATCGCACGCACCGCATCGGTGCTGACGCGCGAGACGTGCGCGGTGCCGAGCAATACGAATTCGATATCGTCGCGCCGGATGCGCGCAAGGGGCTGTCCGGCCAGAACGTCGCTGCTGGCGTTTTCCGCGAGTGGCATCGGTGGTGTGATGGGCGTGTTCAATCGCGGAACCGTCGGCTCAGATCGGCGTAGGCGTCGATGCGGCGATCGCGCAGGAACGGCCAGATGCGCCGCACGTTTTCGCTGCGCGAAAGATCGACATCGACGATCAAGAGTTCGCGCCGATCGGTCAAAGCCTGCGCGAGGAATTCGCCCTGCGGACCAACGACGAAACTCGAACCCCAAAACTCAATGCCGTCGCGCGTGCTGTCCGGCGCCGGCTCAATGCCGGTGCGATTGCAGGCCGCCAGGGGCAGGCCATTGGCGATGGCATGGCCACGCTGCACGGTGATCCAGGCCTCACGTTGGCGATCCTTCTCGTCTTGCGTATCGGCCGGGTCCCAGCCGATCGCGGTCGGGTAGAGCAGCAAATCCGCACCGGCCAGCGCCATCAGGCGTGCGCCTTCGGGATACCACTGGTCCCAGCACACGAGCACGCCGAGCTTGCCGACCGAGGTCGAAATCGGTGTGAAACCCAGGTCGCCGGGCGTGAAATAAAACTTCTCATAGAACCCCGGATCGTCCGGGATGTGCATCTTGCGATACTTCCCGGCGATCTGCGCGCAGCGGTCGAACACCACGGCGGTGTTGTGATACAGACCCGCCGCGCGGCGCTCGAATAATGAGGCGACGACGACCAATTGCAAGTCTTCAGCCAGAGCGCCGATGCGTGCGGTGCTCGGCCCGGGAATCGGCTCTGCGTGGTCGAATTCGTCAACACTCTCGTGCTGGCAAAAATACGCACCGTTATGCAATTCCTGCAACAGCACCAACGCCGCACCCGCGGCGGCGGCCTCGCGCAAACCAGCTTCAATGGCATTCAGATTCGCATCGCGGCTGCCGCGATCGGTTTCCTGAAGCAGGGCGAGCTTGAGGATTCGGCTCATATCGTGTCCGGTGCATCGTGAGCCGTGTATTTTAGCAGTCTATCGGAAAGCGAATCTGTAGCAGGCGGTTGAGAAACAGCCTGATACCGCGATCCATGGATGGGGCGTCCACCGATCAACGAGGCGAGTTGCTGATCGGCGTAGCACGCGGCGCGGCGGAACCGCGCTGTACGTCTTGAGAAAGGGCAGGGCGGCTCTATTCTCAACAACCTGATAGGGGGTGATAATCCTTCACAAGCAGGGCAGGGAACCGACACACTATGAGCATCCAACTCACCGCCGCCGCGCGTCAGCGCATGCAAGATTTCCTCGCCCGCACACCCGCCGCGGTCGGCGTGCGTTTCGGCGTCAAGCGCACGGGTTGTTCGGGCTTGGGCTATACGGTGGAGGTCGCCGAGGCGATTGCCGGTGACGATACGGTGTTCGAGCAGGAGGGTGTGCGTCTGCTCGTCGATCGCAAGGCGCTGCCGTTTGTCGATGGCACGCAGATCGACTTCCGGCGCAATGGCCTCAATGCTGCGTTCGTGTTCCACAATCCGAACGCTGTGGGGGAGTGCGGCTGTGGCGAGAGCTTCACGGTCTGAGCCTGTCCGCAATTCCTTCTCGCCTGCGCTCCACGACATGAATCGCTTCCTATTCTCCACCTCCCTGACGTTGTTCTTTTTTGCCCAGCCGGTTTTCGCCGATAGCTCGGATACGTCGACCGAACTGCCGCGGATTATCGTCAGCGCCAGCCGCGACGACGCAACCCTGGCAGAAATTCCGCAAAGCACGACCATCATCACCCGGCAGCACATCGACGACAGCCCGGCACAGTCCCTCGACCAGTTGTTGCGCAATGTGGCGAGTATCAACCTCAGCAGTATCCCGGCGGCCTCCAAGGATCCGACCGGGCAATCGCTGAGCATGCGTGGCTTGGGCAACTCGACCGTGCTCGTGCTGCTGGACGGTGTGCCGATCATGGATCCGTTTTATGGAACCGTGCAGTGGTTCAAGGTGCCGTTGGCCACTATCGACCGTATCGAGATCGTGCGCGGCGGATCTGTCGTGTGGGGCAACATGGCTGTTGGCGGGGTGATCAACATCATTACCCAAAAGCCGAAAGACAATCGGGGAACGCTATCGGCAAGCTACGGCAGCTTCGGCACGAAAAACGCATCGTTGAGCAAGAACTTCACGGTCAACGATGCGCTGGGCTTGAATCTATCCGTCGACCGGCTCGACTCGTCCGGCTATCAACTGACACCCTCGCCCTATCTCTGGCGCTATCCGGACAAGAGGCCGATCCGGACCCGCGATACCAATGCGCAGATGACGGTCTATCTGCATCCTTCGTCCGACGTGCAGGGATATCTGCGTCTGGGCTACCACATCAACGACGAAAAAATCTTCTATGCGCATGGTGACAACAAGCAGACAAGCCCGGATTTCGCGGCAAGCCTCAGCAAGGCGCTGAATGAGCACAGTTCGCTGACCGCAAGCACTTGGGCCCAGGAAGTAACGTTCGGCAAGTACAACGCAGCGACGTGTTACTGGAAACCCACCGGCGGCTGTTTGTCGTTGCCCGCCACGCTGGCGGGCCTTCCGGCGGAACAGGCGAACGATCCCGTGGCTCAGTACTACACGCAGTACGGAGACCAGAGCTACCACGAGCGCGGGTTCTCGGCGACATATTTGAGAACCTTGGGCACCGTGTGGCGGGATATTCAGGTGGGGCTGGACTATCGGCGTTTGAACGCCGCCGATAACGAGTCGATTTACAACGCACCCACCATCTACGGTGTACCGGTCGGGACATTGGCCGCATCGGTAACCGGTCGTGGAACGCAGGACTACAGTGGACTGTTCATGCAGACCAGAGTCGCGCCGATGGCATCGTTGCTGGTCACGCTCGCCGCCCGCGAGGATCGTTTTTCCAGCAACATCGCTTCCACCGAGGGCGACAATCCGCAGTTGAGCGGGGGAACCACCAAGACGCGGTTCGATCCGAGCCTGTCGGCACGTTACTTCGTCAATGACGCCCTCTCGTTGCGTGCCTCGGTGAACCAGACGTTTCGCGGCCCAGGTCTGAACAACACGCTGCGTTCCTACGGAAGCGTATCGTCAACCCCCTCGATTGCGGATCCTTATCTCGTTCCACAAGATATGCTCGGGCGCGAGATCGGCATCCATTATGATCGCGACGGGCTGGGCCTGAGTGCTACTTACTTCTTCTACGGAATCCGCAACGTCATTCTTTCGACGACGAGCCCGGCTGCGGGTGCGCCCTCTGCCTATCAGGAGCAGTTGTGCAACTACTTTCTGGCAGGCTTCTCGAACACCCTCTGCAACTTCTACAGCAATGCCGGCGATGAACGGTCGCGGGGCGTCGAGTTGCTCGGATCGTACCGGGTTTCGCCGCACCTGCTCTTCAACGGCGCGTTCACGCTGACCGATGCCGTCCTCACCCGCACATCCACCAATACGCCTGTGCGCGCACAGATTGCCGGAATCCCCAGGCTGGTGGGCAGCCTTGGTGTCCTGTGGAGTCCACTGGACAAACTCCAGCTTGAGGCCCAGGCCCATTACATCGGCCGCATGAACTACTACAGTTCGACCACGGCCGGTACTTATTCCCAAGGCTCGAATACCGTCCTGGATGTAGGGGGCCGCTACCATCTCACGGCGGCCATCGATCTGACGCTGGCCGTGAATAATCTGTTGAATCGAACCTATACCGATAGCACCTGGACGTATAACCAACCCTACACGCAGACGCTGGCTCCTGCGCGCATGGCTTATCTTGGCATCCGGGTCATGTTCTGAGAATCTGTTTTCAAAGTGGCTACGCCCGATAATTTGCGCGCCGGCAGTACTTGGACTGCGAAGGCAGACCGTCCACGCAGAGCACTTGTGTCCATGCCAGAAATCCGCTTCCGAACCCTCTATGCGATTAGCCTTGCGATTGCGCTGGGGCTGCTGCTGGCCCAGCGCGGCTCGGCACAGACGATGCCGGAAATGTCCACGATGCATCGCATGGCGGCACCGCCTTGCGAGTCGGCGCAACCCTTGGGGTGCGTCGATAGGGCGACCGCAGCGTTCGCGCCGGACGGCACGTTGTTGCTGACGTGGACGCAGGATCAGAAGGTCTATTTCGCCCGCTCGAAAGACGTTGGACAGAGCTGGACGTTGCCCATGTGGATCGGCGATACCGGCGCCGGTTTCGATGGCGGTGGCGATGCACGGCCACAGGTGGTTGCCGATACGGCGGGGCACGTGCTGATCGCTTACGACACGTTCAAGGATCAACGCTGGAACGCGCAGATCTGGTTGGCGGCGTCCGCTGATGGTGGCGCGCATTTCGATGCGGCGCGCGTATTCGAACCGGAGTCCGTGAGCCAGCGGCTTCCGCTGCTCGATGCCGTGCCGTCGGGCAAGATCCTGATGGCCTGGCAGGACAAGCGCCTGAGCGGGCCGCAAAAACTTCCCGGCGCCTCTATCGCATATGCCTGGTCTGCGGATGGCGGACGGACATTTTCAGCCTCGGCCATTGCAGCCAGCACCAGTTGCGAGTGCTGCCGTATCGGCGCGACGAACACGGTCGATGGATGGCCAATCCTGGTATTCCGAACGATCTTTCCGGGAAAAGTACGCGACCATGTCGTCCTGCGCTTTCTCCCTTCCGGACTGCCGGACAAACCGCGGCGGGTCGCGGTCGACGACTGGATCACCGACTCCTGTCCGCATCAAGGACCGTCGATGGCGGTCTCCACAAAAGGGACGATACATGTCGCCTGGTACACCCAAGGCAAAGCGCGGCAGGGGGTGTTTTATGCAAGATCAAACAACGCCGGACGCGGCTTCGACGACCCGCAGCGATTGGGCAATCCCGACGATGTTACTTCGCGCCCCTTCGTCTTTGCTCATGGGGAGCAGGTATGGCGAGTCTGGAAAACATTCGATGGTCAGGCTTCGCAGGTGTTGATGCAGAGGTCACGAAACGATGGCCATGACTGGAGTGTGCCTGCGGTTATCGCCAGTGCGGTAGGCCGTTCGGACCATCCCATGCTGATCGGCTATCGTGATCGTGTTTTCCTGTCCTGGCTCAGCAGTGAGCACGGCTATCAACTCACTGAACTGGAGAATCCGCGATGAAGCGCCGCCGAATTCTGCTCGCACTGACCTGTGTGTCGATCTGCCAGATCGCGGGCGCCGCCGGGTTGCAGTGGTACGACACGCAGGCGTGGAATGCTTTGCGCCATGCGCATGCGTCGAGCCGCTGGATCGTCCATTTCTGGGGAATGAGCTGTGATCCATGCCGGCAGGAGCTTCCGGCGTGGGGGCGCTTCGTGCATGACCATCCGGGAATCCGTATCACCTTCATTGAGGTCGAGCAGGCGGTACCGTCCGAGGTGGAGGCGGCGCTTGCACAGGCCGGATTGGCCGGCAGCGACCAGTGGTTGAGCGCGAACGGTTTGGATGCTGCCCAACGCTATGCGATCGACCGCCACTGGGGAGGAGAGATTCCGCTGACCTTGCTCATTGCGCCGGATAGCCAGGTGCAGACCATCAACGGAACGGTGGACTTCCATCGTCTTGTTGCCTGGGCTGGAGCGCAGCCATAGCAAGGGAACGAGTGAGCCGGACCGGCAAATACTGTTCACCTCACTCGCAAGATGGAGAGAGAAAAACGCTCCTCATTTCCCTGGAACATTCGCCGCCCGGTATGAACCCCGCGTGCGGCCGTCTCGTCGCGGTCCCTACCGCCGCTTCCTCCGCCTTGCACAAAGCGGACAATTCATGTGCTACAAAACCGGACAAATCTATTTGTTGCCAACATGCGGTTGCGCCGATCGCCCGATTCCATTAGCATCCGCGCCCCTTCACCTTCCGGTGAAGACCTTGCCTCACCGCGTCGCGGGAGGCTGTCGTGTGGAATCCACCGCGCGATACCCATAAGGAGTCAACATGCGTCATTACGAAATCGTGTTTCTGGTCCATCCGGACCAGAGCGAGCAGGTGCCCGCCATGATCGAGCGCTACAAGGCGCTGATCGAAAACGACGGCGGCAAGATTCACCGCCTGGAAGACTGGGGCCGCCGCCAGTTGGCCTATCCGATCCAGCACCTGGCCAAGGCTCACTACGTGCTGTTCAACATCGAATGCGGCGCGGCCGTGTTGGCCGAACTGGAATCGGGCTTCCGTTTCAATGACGCGGTGTTGCGTCATCTGATTGTCAAGCGCGAGAACGCGGTGACGGAAATGTCGCCGATCATGAAGAACAAGGACGACAAGGGCGATCGCCGCCGCCGCGACGACGAAGCCATCGGTTATGGCGACGAGGACGAACCGCCTCCGCCGCGTCGCGAGCGTGCGCCGCGTGATACCGAGGCATCCACCGAATTCGCGGCCGAATAAGGAGAACCCACCATGTCCAGATTCTTTCGCCGCAAGAAATTCTGCCGCTTCACCGCCGAGGGCGTGAGCGATATCGACTACAAAGATCTCAACATGCTACGCCAGTACATCGGCGAAACCGGCAAGATCGTACCCAGCCGCATCACCGGCACCAAGGCACGCTATCAGCGCCAGTTGTCGACCGCGATCGAGTACGCGCGCTATCTCGCGTTGCTGCCCTACAGCGACGCGCACTGAGCCAAACCCACGCGCTGCCTCGTTCGAGTGGAGCGTAACGACATTCGGACAGCACCCGCTGCGCCGGAGCCTTCCGACGCTAACGAATAGGAAAACCCCATGGAACTCATCCTTCTGCAAAAAGTGAAGAACCTCGGCAACCTCGGCGACAAGGTCAAGGTGAAGCCGGGCTACGGCCGCAATTACCTCGTACCGCAGGGCAAGGCCACGGCCGCGACCGCGACCAATCTCGCCGAATTCGAGAAGCGGCGTGCTGAATACGAGGCCAAGGCGAATCAGCTTCTCTCCGGCGCCGAAGCGCGCAGAGCGCAGTTCGAGAACGCCTCGGTCACGGTCAAGGCGAACGCCAGCCCGGAAGGCAAGCTGTTCGGCTCGGTCGGCCCGCGCGACATCGCCGAAGCGTTCACCGAGGCCGGCATCGCGCTGGACAAGAGCGAAGTCGTTATGAGCGAAGGTCCGCTGCGCCACACCGGCGAGTTCGAGGTCGCGGTGCATCTGCACGCCGACATACATACGATGGTCAAGGTCGTCGTCACCAGCAACTGATCGCTTTTCCCTACCCAAGACACCTGCCGGTATCCCTCCCGCAAGCCATGCTGTCGCCTCTCCCACACGTGGGAGAGGGGGGAAGTCGAAGCAATGAACATCCCGCCGCAGGAACAAATCGACCAGCAATGGATGGCGCATGCGTTGGCGCTCGCGCGTCGTGCCCAGAGCGAAGGCGAGGTACCGGTGGGTGCGGTGATCGTCCGCGAAGGCGCGATCATCGGCGAGGGCCGCAACCGCATGATCGGCACATATGATGCGAGCGCACATGCCGAGATTGATGCGCTGCGCGATGCCGGCCGCCGCGTCGGCAATTACCGGCTGCCCGGCGCGACGCTGTACGCCACACTTGAACCCTGCCTCATGTGCGCAGGTGCGATGATCCACGCGCGGCTTGGCCGTGTCGTGTATGCTGCCACCGATCCCAAGACCGGCGCCGCCGGCAGCGTGTTCGATGTGATGCTGAGCGATCGCCACAACCACCGACTCGAGGTGCAAGGCGGTGTGCTTGCAAACGAAGCGAGTGCGATGCTGGCGGCGTTCTTTCGCGACCGCCGTTGAGAGCCTGTCCATAGCCTCCTGCCAAACCTGTACCGGATGATGCACGCGCGACGGCCGCGAAAATACCGTGCTTGCGCAAGTTGCTGGTTGCCTTGGCCGCTGCTCAATGGACACAGACTACGTTACCAAAAGGTGAAACATTTGCTTTGTCGAAGCGAATTGCCTAACCTATAATTATTGCGCCGCAACACGGAGATCCGTCATGGCTGTCCCCAAGGAACGTGTCGTTCCTGCCCAGGTCACGGGCGATGTTCGCCCGGAGCACCAAGCCATCCTCACACCGCAAGCATTGACCTTCCTGGCCGATCTGCATCGTCGGTTCGATGCGCGCCGTCGTGACCTGCTGGCCGCGCGTGTGGCGCGTCAGGCCCGTTATGATGCCGGCGAGCTGCCCGATTTCCGTGCCGACACCCGCGCCATCCGCGAGGGGCAGTGGACCGTCGCACCGATTCCGGCGGCTCTGCTGGATCGTCGGGTGGAAATCACCGGCCCGGTCGAACGCAAGATGATCATCAACGCGCTCAACTCCGGCGCGAAGGTGTTCATGGCCGACTTCGAGGACTCTTCGGCACCGACCTTCGCCAACCAGATCGACGGCCAGATCAACCTGCGCGATGCGGTGGATGGCACGATTCAATACACCTCGCCCGAAGGCAAGCACTATCGCGTCAACGACAATCCGGCCGTATTGCTGGTGCGTCCGCGCGGCTGGCATTTGCCCGAGCGCCATATCTGCGTCGATGGTCAGCCGATGGCGGGGTCGCTGGTGGATTTCGGCCTGTTCGTGTTTCACAACGCGCGCAAACTCCACGCGCGCGATCGCGGCCCGTATTTCTATATCCCCAAATTGCAGGCGATGGAAGAAGCCGCGTTGTGGAACGAGGTAATGGCCGCCGCCGAAGCCGCGCTCGGCCTACCGGCGGATTGCATGAAGGCCACCGTGCTGATCGAAACCTTGCCGGCAGTGTTCCAGATGCACGAAATCCTGCATGCGCTGCGTGGCCGTGTGGCCGGCCTCAACTGCGGTCGCTGGGACTATATCTTTTCCTATTTCAAAGCCTTTCGCGCGCACCGCGACCGTCTGCTGCCCGAACGTGGTCAGGTGCAGATGACGGTACCGTTCCTGAAAGCCTATTCGGAGCTGTTGATCCAAACCTGCCACCGTCGTGGCGCCTTCGCCATGGGCGGCATGGCCGCGCAGATCCCGATCAAGGGCGACGAAGCCGCCAACGAGGCCGCACTGGCCAAGGTGCGCGCCGACAAACTGCGTGAAGTGCAGGCCGGTCATGACGGCACCTGGGTGGCGCACCCGGCACTGGTGCCGGTGGCGCGGGAAATGTTCGACAAGCACATGCCTACACCCAACCAGTTGAGCGTGATGCGCGCCGATGTCGCGGTGACCCGCGATCAACTGATCGCCCCATGTGTTGGCACCATTACCCGTGCCGGCTTCGATAACAACGTGGAAGTGGCGCTGCGTTACACCGCCTCGTGGCTGGACGGCCAAGGCTGCGTGCCGATCCACAACCTGATGGAAGATGCCGCCACCGCCGAGATCGCACGTGCTCAACTATGGCAATGGCTGCATCATGGGCCGCTGAAGTTCGCCGACGATCAAGCGTCGATCGATTTCACCCTGTTCGATCACACACTGGCCAAGTACACCGGCCAGTTGGTCGAAAGCGGCGAACCTACCGCCCAGCGCGCCGAGCAGGCGGCGGCCCTGCTCAAGCAGCTTACACATGCCGAGCAACTCAGCGATTTCCTCACCTTGGCGGCTTACGCGCAACTGTAAGCCGATCCGTTTCACCCTCACACACATCACGACTACACAGAGCTCCCCCCATGAAAAATACCTTGCCAACAGCCGAACAAATCACTCTGGATTGGAAAAACAGCGCCCGTTGGAACGGCGTCCGGCGTAACTACAGCGTCGAGGACGTGACGCGCCTGCGCGGCACTGTAGGGGTGGAATATTCCATCGCCCGCCACGGCGCCGAGCGTCTGTGGAAATCGCTGCATCAGGAAGCGTTCGTCAACGCGCTAGGCGCGCTCACCGGCAATCAGGCCATGCAGCAGGTGAAGGCCGGACTGAAAGCCATCTATCTGAGCGGCTGGCAGGTCGCGGCGGACGCCAATCTCGCCGGCGAAATGTATCCCGATCAATCGCTGTACCCGGCCAATTCGGTGCCGGCGGTAGTCAAGCGCATCAACAACACCCTGCTGCGTGCCGACCAGTTGCATCATGCCGAAGGCAAAGACGGTATCGACTGGATGGTGCCGATCGTGGCCGACGCCGAAGCCGGTTTCGGCGGCGTGCTCAACGCCTTCGAACTGATGAAGGCGATGATCGAAGCCGGCGCTGCCGCAGTGCACTTTGAGGATCAATTGGCCTCGGTGAAGAAGTGCGGCCACATGGGCGGCAAGGTACTGGTACCCACCCGCGAGGCGGTCGACAAGCTCAACGCCGCGCGTCTGGCGGCCGACGTGCTGAACGTGCCGACGCTCGTTGTCGCGCGCACCGACGCCGATGCCGCCGACCTGCTCACCTCCGACATCGACGACAACGACAAGCCGTTCATCACCGGCGAGCGCACCGTGGAAGGCTTCTTCCGCGTCCGCCCCGGCTTGGATCAGGCGATCAGCCGTGGCTTGGCCTATGCGCCCTACGCCGACCTGGTCTGGTGCGAGACCAGCAAGCCCAACCTCGCCGATGCGAAGAAGTTCGCCGAAGCCATCCGCGCGAAATACCCGAACAAGATGCTGGCCTACAACTGCTCGCCGAGCTTCAACTGGAAACAGAACCTCGACGACGCCACCATCGCCAAATTCCAGAAGGAACTGGGCGCGATGGGTTACAAGTTCCAGTTCATCACCCTGGCCGGCTTCCACAGCATCAACTACGGCATGTTCGATCTGGCCTACGGCTATGCCCGCCACCAGATGAGCGCCTTCGTGGAATTGCAGGAGAGGGAATTCGCCGCCGCCGAACGCGGCTTCACCGCAGTGAAGCACCAGCGCGAAGTGGGCACGGGCTATTTCGATGCCGTAACGCAGGCCATCCAGCAGGGACAATCCTCCACCACGGCGCTCAAAGGCTCCAC
The DNA here is from genome assembly GCA_031274955.1 of Rhodanobacter sp. Classification (GTDB taxonomy): domain Bacteria; phylum Pseudomonadota; class Gammaproteobacteria; order Xanthomonadales; family Rhodanobacteraceae; genus Dokdonella_A. Next base: position 1,326 of record JAISPQ010000021.1, on the reverse strand, counting down.
CGAAGAGGCCCAGTTCCAGGCCCAGCGCGCCGGCGCCAAGCGGTAAGGTAACTGCCGGCGTCCGTGCCGGTTCGGTTCCATGCGGGGAATGCGGAACACAGACCGCATTCCCCGTGTGCTTTGTGGAAGGCTGGCTTGACTGAAACGATCCAGCCCAGCATCACACGACTTGGCCGGTCGCTGGAACATGTGTTGTGCCCGACCATTCGCAAGTTCTAGCTGACGGTGCAAAGCCTATGCCCTGTTAGCGAAGTAATCGGCCCGGACGTGCCGAAAACCGTTCCGAAAGAAAGTCGCTAACATTGCATTCAACCTGGACGGCTTCGCTGCCGGTTAATTTTGGCGTTAGGCTACTCAACTCACAGCACCCCTTTCCACCATGACCTCAAAAAGAAGCTCATTTACCGAGTATCAGTACGAGCAGATACTCATATATGAATACAAGAGCAATCTCTACCTTATCCAAAGAGGTCAGCAAGGGGTTACGCTCAATCCAGCACACGGGGAAGATCAACGCGCTGCAGAGAATGTTAACTTGTATGCAAAAGTCTCTATCGAAATTGAGGATTATCTGTTGGGGTCAAAAATTATTGAAGCATTAGGCTTATTCGACACCGAACCACCAAACTTTGAGCCTTGGGAGACTGAAAAACTAAGAGCCAATATAAAGAAATGGCTAGGGGCAAAAGGCCAAAATGATATAAAAACCAATACTCGGCTGGTCGATGTTGTTCGCCGGCTCAATCGAGATGGAGGTTATGAAATTACCCCATACGATAACTTCAATTCAAATCTGTGGTGTGGCCCAATGGAAAATAGTTGCATTATGCTTGCATCAAGTGCAAGTCAAGTTGATGTTGCAAAATCTGTACGTCAAGCATTTCAAATGGCAACGCATCATCCAAATTATTCGGCATAAACCATGTTCGGTTGGCCTCTCAAGAAACTCACGCCTAACTTGTTGATTTGTATAGGCAGCATCAGATGCAAGCGACTTTCTTTCGGAACGGTTTTCGGCACATCCGGGCCGATTACTTCGCTAACATTAGGCTAACATTAGGCTCAAGGCGGACGGCTTCGCCGCCGCTTAGCCTTGGCGTTAGGCGCAGATAGCCAGCATGGAGACCCTTGCATGAAAAGACTATGCATGCGACATGTGTTTCTGATTCTCATATTATTGTCATGGGGAGGGCTGATGATGAACAAATCATTTTCAGCTCCAGCCAATGCAGAGCCGCGCTGGGCTGGCTTACATTGGGTGGGTACAAATTTGACATCGCCGCGTCATTCACTTCTGCTTGATGAAATGAAAAACGCCAATGTACA
>JAISPQ010000020.1 GCA_031274955.1 Rhodanobacter sp. | reverse complement strand
ACCGAGATGTTTCTGTGGATCGAGCGCGCCTTTGAAGGACGGCGCAATCAGCGCGTCAAGCTCGATGCTGCGCCCTGGTCGGCGAACAAGCTGCTCCGCAAAGGCGGCAAGCAGGCCGTATGGATTGCGTTTTCGCTGTGGACGGGTTTCACGTTTGTCGGCTTCTTCACGCCGATCATGGAACTCGTGGGGGAGGTTGCTCAGGGCGGCGGCGGTCTGAGCATAACGGAAGTTTTCTGGATTCTGCTTTACGGGGGAGCCATCTACGGCAACGCCGGTTTCTTGCGCGAGCAGGTCTGCAAGTACATGTGTCCTTATGCGCGCTTCCAAAGTGCGATGTTCGACAAGGACACGCTGGTCATCTCCTACGACGCCAAGCGCGGCGAGTCGCGCGGCGCGCGCAAACGCAACGCCGATCCGGCTGCGCTGGGCTTGGGCGATTGCGTGGATTGCCTGGCCTGCGTACAGGTCTGCCCCATGGGCATCGACATCCGCGATGGCCTGCAATACGAGTGCATTGCGTGCGCGGCGTGTGTGGATGCCTGCGACGAAGTCATGGACAAGATGGGCTATGCGCGCGGGCTGGTCGGCTATACGACCGAAAACATGAGCGTCGGCAAACCGCGGCATCTGCTGCGTTGGCGCGAGTTGATCTACGGCGGCATGTTGCTCGTGCTGTGCGGTGCATTCATCTGGGGCATCCTCAGCCGCGCGCCGCTCATCGTCGACGTCCTGCGCGACCGCAATGCTCTGTATCGCGAAACCAGCGACGATACGATCGAAAACAGCTACACCTTGAAGCTCGTCAACAAGACATCCACCGCGCAGCATCTGCAATGGTCCGTGGCGGGCGTGGACGGCTTGAGCATTGTCACTCCGCACGAAATCACTCTTGCGTCGAACGAGGTCGGCAACCCGCCGCTGACGCTCAGCGTGAAGGAGGGGACGTTGGAGGGTAGAAAGAAGATTTCGCTAACGGTAGTCAGCACGAACGACAGCAGTATCTCGGTCACGACTGCAACGCAATTCTTCGCTCCCAAGCACGACCTCGATCATGAAATAGAGGAACATCGTGCAGATCGCAGCACAAAAGAACACGCCGATGATAAAGACTAGCGGATCATTGGAAAGGACTATGCGCGATCGCGGCAAAGCCGCGTTACGGGAGGGGGCGGTGTCGGGCAGAAAGCAGATGTTGCTGACAGTGGTCAGCACGGACGGCAACAGCATTTCGGTCACGCCGGCGACACAGTTCTTTGCGCCGGAGTCCCACGTTGACAAGCCATAGAGGAGCTTCACGCTGATGATAAGCAGAACCCGCTCGTTTTCATTTTCTTTCGGCGCAGTGATCGCCGCTGTTCTCGTTGCGCTAACCCTGTCGGCATGCTCCCAAAAAGAGCAAGCCCCCGCGCCCAGCGCGCCAGCGGCGGCTCCTCCGGCAGCGCCCGCACCCAGTGCTGTGGCCAGCACCAGCGCTACCCCAGCGGCGGCTCCGGCAGCGCCCGCACCCAATGCTGCGGCCAGCACCAGCGCTACCTCAGCGGCGGCTCCGGCAGCGCCCGCACCCAATACTGAGGCCAGCGCCAGCGCTACCCCAGCGGCGGCTCCGGCAACGCCCGCGCCCAATGCTGCGGCCAGCGCCAGCGCTACCCCGGCGCCAGCACAGAGCGATCAAGCCGACGAAATCAGCCCGCAAGCCAAGCTAAACCTTTACATCGAGTGCTACAACAAGGCCAGCGGTTCGTTTCGCCGCTCGCTCAACCGTTATCAAAGCTGGGTCAAGGACATGAAGGTAGGCCCCACCGGTAACGAGCGCATCGTTTACGGCCTCTACCCGGTCAATGGCGCGCAAAGCTGCAAGAAAGCGATCGCGGCAGCCAATGCCGCAGCGCCCAAGATGCCCGCGCTGGAGCAGGTCGCCAATGCCTACGCCGCCAGTCTGGAACCCTTGCAAGCCACGATCAACGATGCCTACACCTATTATGACCGGGAAAACTACAAGGATGACGGCTTTGCCAAGGGCAAAACCTTGCACCAGGCGCTGGCCGAACAGGCCAATGCGTTCACCACCGCCAACAGGCAGTTCTCCGATGCGCTGGAAGACGCCAATGACGCCATGCAGCAGGAGCACCTGCAACGGATGGAAAAACAAAGCGGCCGCAACCTGGCCTACTACCACCTCTCGACCATGATCCAGGCCAAGGGACTGATGCGCGTGCTCGAGCAAGATAACGTTGATATCGAAAAAACCGGCGCCAAGATCGACGCTTTCGAGAAAACCGTGGACGAAATGGCCAAGGCTTCCGGCAATAAGCCGACCATGTGGGATGCCTATGCCCACAACGTGGAGGAATTCCGCAAGACCGCCAAGGCGTTGTTCCGCCGCCTGCGTGACAAAACGCCCTACAGCACCGGCGAGCGGTCGCTGCTGGGCACCTCCGGCGGCTGGATGGTTGAGGGCAGTCCCGACAAATTGATCAACGCCTATAACACGATGGTGGAGACCAGCAACAACCTGAACTGACTCTGGCAAGGCTCCGCGATCGCTCTTTACTTTTTTATGTTGGAAGGAAAACCATGAAGGCAACCCCGTTAACGGCATTGGCTGCCATGGCCTCTGGGCCTGCGGTCTGACCGCCTGCAGCGGGAGCAGGATGATTCCTCGGCCTATCCAACCGCGTCATTTCCACCGCAAGTACGCGGGAATGACGAAGTAGGGGGCGCTTTCGCAGGGGGGAGAATGGCGCTTTTCCCCCGCAGTGCGTAGCGCGTCGCAGAATCCCTGCTCTTTCGCCCCCGTTTCATGACTTTAGCCATTTCTGTCAAACGTGAAGTCGTAAAAGACTGCTAGCCCTTTCTCAACAACCTGCTAAGGCCCGATGAACGAGCAAGAGAAAAATCGTTGGTACCGCGTACCGGAAGTGTGGATGATTCTGTGCTTTCTCGGCGGCATGGTCATAGGTTCGTTCTGGCTTTTGTACGAAGCGGTCATCCATTCCGATCCTTCCGCCGAGGCGCCGGCTCCGTTGGCCACGCCGCTACCGCCGCACGCGCGGTCGGCAGATTCCACCACGCCCTAGCGGGGTTCTCTCATGGCCCACGCGTTGGCCTGTTTTCACTGTGGCGAGCCCGTCGAGGACGGCGCTTGCTTTCTCGCGAACGTTGGTGGCCGTTCCGAGCCCACCTGCTGCATCGGCTGCAAGGCTGCGGCCGAGTGGATTCATTCGCTGGGTCTGGCCGATTACTACCGTTTGCGCGAACAGCCAGCCGAACGCGCCCTGCGCACGGTCGATTTCTCCGCCTGGGACCGGCCGCAGTTGCAACGGTTATACGTACGCGAACTCGATGATGGCATCGGCGAAACCGTCGTGCTCATCGAAGGCATGCGCTGCGCCGCGTGTAGTTGGCTGATCGAGCGCGCGATGAACGGCGCTGCGGGTATCAGCGAACTGTTGATCAACCCGGCGGCGAAGCGTCTGCACATCACCTGGCGGCGCGATGCGACGACGCTGAGCCAGATTCTTGCGCGGCTTGCCCGCCTGGGCTACACGCCGCATCCGCTGGATGCGCAATCGCTCGATGCGCTGGCCTTGCACGAATCGCGCAGTGCGATGAAGCGGCTGACCGTGGCCGGCTTGGGCATGATGCAGTCGATGACGTACGCGGTCGCCCTCTACGCGGGCGCGTTCGAAGGGATGGACCCGGTAACGCGCGATTTCTTCCGCTGGCTCGGCCTGCTCGTCACCACGCCGGTTGTGTTCTACGCCGCGCAGCCGTTTTTCGTCGGCGCGTTGCGTGAACTGCGCGCGCGCACACTGGGCATGGATACGATGATCGCCGCGGCGGTCGGCCTGATCTATCTGGCCAGCATGTACGAAACGATACGCGGCGGCCTGCAGGTGTATTTCGATTCGGCGAGCATGTTCGTATTCTTCCTGCTCGCCGGCCGCTATCTGGAAATGCGCGCACGCTACAAGGCCAGCGATATCGTCGATGCGCTGGCGCGCCTGCAACCCGCGCTGGCGCAACGCCGCGGCGCGGGCGACGCGCTCGAAACGGTCGGCGTGCACGAGCTGGAAACCGGCGACATCGTGGTCATTGACAACGGCGCGGCGATTCCCGCCGACGGTACCCTGTGCAGCGCAAGCTGCGAAGTCGACGAATCGTTGCTCACCGGCGAATCCACTGCGCGTCTGCGCCACGCCGGCGATGACCTGGTTGCCGGCAGCATTGCGCGAACCGGGCCGGTGGAAATACGCGTGACGCGTATCGGCGCGCAGACCGTCCTGTCCGGCATCGTGCGTCTGATTTCGCGTGCCTATGCGCAGCGTCCGCGTGCCGCGTTGCTCGGCGATCGTATCGCTGCGCATTTCGTCGCCGGCGTGCTGGTGCTGGCGGTACTGACTGCGGTGGCATGGTCGGTGCTGGATCCCGCGCACGCATTCGCCGCGGCGCTGTCGGTGCTGGTGGTGTCCTGTCCCTGCGCGTTCGCCCTGTCGGTGCCGATCGCGCATCTGCGTGCGGCTGCCTCGCTGGCGCGCATGGGCGTGCTGATACCCAAAACCGACGCGCTGGAAAAACTGGCGCATTTCGATCGCATCGCGTTCGACAAGACCGGCACGCTGACCGAACATCGACTCGAACTGACGCAGATCAATACCTGCGCCACATTATCCGCCGATGAGTGCCTGCGCATTGCCCAGGCGCTGGAAGAAACCAGTTCGCATCTGTTCGCGCGCGCTGTGCGCGAGGCGGCGCGCGACATGGCGGGCGCAAAGAAAACGGCGTGCAACGCGCGGACCGTCGTCGGTGCGGGCATCGAAGGGGAGATCGACGGTCGCCGTTACCGGATCGGTCGCAGCGACTTCGCCGCGCCGGATAGGGATACCGCGCACAGCGAAACGGACGATGTGACACTCGCGGACGAAACGCGGATTCTCGCCCGCTTCCAATTTCGCGAGACTCTGCGCGCCGACGCGTCGGCAGCAGTGGACGCCTTGCGCACGCAGCAGGTCGAGCCGACGATCCTGAGCGGCGACAGCCAGGCGCGCGTGGCGGCGCTCGCCGCGCGCTTGAACATCGCCGCGTATCGCGCACGTCTGACGCCGGCCGACAAACTGCACGCCTTGCAGGAACTGCGTGCGGGTGGTCATGTCGTGGCCATGGTCGGCGACGGCGTCAACGATGCGCCCGTGTTGGCTGGCGCAGACGTGGCGATTGCGCTGGCTGCCGGCGCGCCGCTCGCGCAGTCCAATGCAGACATCGTGCTGACGTGCGACCGGCTCGATACGATTCCGGCCAGCCGCACGATTGCGCAGCGCACGCTGCGCATTCTGCGTCAAAACCTGTATTGGGCGGCGGTATACAATTTCACCGGCATCCCCTTGGCCGCCCTGGGCTATATCCCACCGTGGCTCGCGGCCATCGGCATGTCGACCAGCTCGTTGTTGGTCGTGCTCAATTCACTGCGCATCGCGCCGGCAAAGACGAGCGCAACCGCCGGCGACGGCACATCCTCGACCTATCCCATCGTGGCAACCGCATGAACATCGTCCTGGTCCTGATCCCGTTGAGCATCGTGCTGCTGAGCGTAGGTATCTGGGCTTTCTTCTGGAGCGTCAATAATGCGCAGTTCGACGATCTGGAGACGCCCGCGTTGATGCCGCTCTGCGACGATCCGCCCCCGCTGGCCCATGGCGACAAGGACGCGAGCGAGGCTGAGAACAAACCCCAGTGAGAGCACCGCTCACGCTCGGCAGTGCGTTCGTATTCGGGCTGGTCGCCAGTGGACATTGTCTGGCGATGTGCGGCGGCATCACCGGCGCGCTTGCAATGGCTACGCAGACCAATAGCGCTGGCCGCGCGCGCTGGCCGCTGTTGCTCGGCTATCAGGCTGGACGCATCGTCAGCTACGGCCTTGCCGGTATCGTGCTCGGCACGGCCGGCGCGACGATCCTGCATTTCCTGGATCAGCAACAGACGCGCATCGCGCTGCGCTGGATGAGCGCGTGCGTGTTCGCACTGGTCGGCATATCGCTGTTGCGCCGGCGCGGCGGCCCAGGCACATGGCTGGCGCGCACGCTATGGCCATCTCTGGCGCAGTATGGCCGCCGTTTTTTTCCGGTGCGGCATCTGGCGCAGGCATTCGCGATCGGCGCGATCTGGGGCTGGATGCCGTGCGGACTGGTGTATTCCGTGCTGTTCATCGCCTGGCTTGAAATGGATCCGTGGCATAGCGCAGCGGTGATGCTGATGTTCGGGCTGGGCACCGTACCGGCCGTGCTTGCCGGCGCGGTCGGCGCCATCAAGTTGCGCACGCTGCTCGCCCACGCCGGGCTACGCTACGCGCTTGCGGTGCTGCTGCTGGTGTTCGCGGTGCTGACTGCGGCCGGCCCATGGCTCGTCGCGCACGGCATGCCGGCGGCCGCGATGAGTTGGATGCCGTTCGACTGCACGGTGGATTAAGAGGCCGCTACGAACGGCGCAGCCGGCGCAAAGAGCACGCAGCGGGATCGCCGCGTGTAGTCCTGCGTCTTTGCCGTGAGCGACAGAACATCATCCCCACTCCGGCGCCTTTTCACGGCGCACGGGCATGATTACGTATGATGTCCGTTGACATTTATGATATTTCGGGTGACGATGAAGATATCTCCCCGTCCATCGCATGAATATTGTATGAACACTGCGTATTCTTTACTCTTCGCAGAGGGAGTGTTCATGCGGCGACCGATAGGCCCCGGTCGGAGCACGACGACCGGGCAAACGGACGCCACAGGAGGGGCCTAAGTGCGCCATGATGGTGCGAACTGCGCCCGCATGAGTAGCGTCGCCCCATAAGCTTTTTTCAAGAACAGTAAGGAGACACACGATGACAGGTAAGACGGGCACACCAGCAGATACCACGGGGTGGTATCTGGTTCCGCTGGCCGCTGCCACCGGGCTTCTTTTCACCGGTGCCGTACAGGCGGCTCAGATCAACACCGGCAATGAGGATATCTCGTTGCGTTGGGACACCACCGTGAAGTACAGCACCGCCGCTCGGGTGGAATCCCAAAGTCCAGCCCTGATTGGGGCGGCGAATCCGAACGGCGACGACGGTGACCGCAATTTCAGCAGTGGCCTGATTTCGAACCGCCTGGACCTTTTCAGCGAGATGGATTTGATATACCGGCGCAACTGGGGAGCGCGGATCAGCGCCGCTGCCTGGTACGACTCCATCTACAACGGGTCCAACGACAACCCCGGCGGCACTGTGAACCAGGCCAACCCTTTTTCCAACCGCTTCACGAATACGACCCGCACCCTCATGGGGCGTGACGTGGAGTTGCTCGACGCCTTCGTGTTCGGCAAATTCGACATCGGCGATCACTCGACCACGGTGCGACTGGGGCAGCATTCGGTGCTGTGGGGCGAGAGCCTGTTCTTCGGAGCCAACGCCATCGCGGGCGGGCAACAGCCGGTCGATGTGGTAAAGCTTGCTTCCGTGCCGAATACGCAGTTCAAGGAAATCATCCGTCCGGTGCCTCAGGTGTCGGGCCAGTTTCAGGTGAGCTCGAAGATAACGATAGGCGCGTACTACCAATTCGCCTGGAAAGCGGATCGGCTGCCTCCTGTGGGGAGTTATTTCTCGAACACGGATCCGGCCCCGATGGGGGGTGAAAACCTGATCCTGGGCATGGGACCGTACGGTCCTATATGGGCGGCGCGTCAGAGCGATCTCAAGCCTGAAAACTCTGGCCAAGGGGGGCTTGAGCTGCGGATGCGTGCGGGCGAAGTGGATTATGGTTTGTACGCCATCCGCTATAGCAGCAAGATTCCCCAATTGGTTCCCGAGATAGGGATCAATCCCAACCTGCCGCCCGGGGCACCCCCGGCGCCCGTGGGTTACGCGCTGGCCTATCAACAGGGGATCACCGCATTCGGCGCCAGCGCCAGCAAAACCTTTGGTAACTTCAACCTCGCCATTGAAGGCTCGATCCGCAACAACGATGATCTGGCCAGCACCCAGGGGGCTGACATCAGTTTGCTCGGGGGGCCTGTCACCAACAACACCAGCAACCCTGCCTATGCCGTCGGCCGCACGGCGCACATCAACATTTCGACCATTGGCAGCCTCGAGCCTACGCCGCTGTGGCGCGAGGCCACTCTGATAGGCGAGATCGCCTGGAACCGGGTGCTCAGCATCACCAAGAATCCGGGCGCGGTGGATCCGAACGCCACGCGGGATGGCGCTGCCCTACGCGTGGTGCTGGAGCCCATGTATCGCGGCGTCATGGACGGTGTGGACGTTAGTGTTCCCATCGGCGTGAGTTTTGCGCCCCGGAGTTTGCGCCCGATGGCCATAGACAACCCGAACGTGTGGGTGCCTTCCGGCGGCGGCGACATGTCCATCGGCCTGAATGGGAGCTACCGCGACGCTTGGCGCTTCACGGTGGCCTACACCCACTATTACGGCCCGGCCGGTACGTTCAACAACGGTACGATCGCCAACGCGTTCACATGGCGGCAAACCATGAAGGACCGCGACTTCGTGTCGATGTCCATCGCCTACACCTTCTGATCGGGAGACACTTCATGACAACGATTTTCACCTGGAAACGGGCGGCTGGCCTACCCAGGAACCTGCGTGTTGGGTTCCGGGGTGCAAGCTGTCAGCGCTACATAGGTCTTTGCTTGGCCCTGGCACTTGCCAGCGGCGCCCTTCACGCGGCGGTCGCGCCGCAAGAAGCCGAAACCCTCAAGACCACCCTCACGCCCCTGGGCGGGGAAAAAGCCGGCAACAAGGACGGCTCGATTCCCGCGTGGAGCGGCGGCTTGACCACCCCCTCCCCGGGATTCGTCAACGGCGGACGCCGGCCCGACCCCTTCGCCGATGAAAAGCCCCTGCTCAGTGTTTCCGTCAAGAACGTGACCGACTACGCGGCCAAGGTGCCCGAAGGCGTGCAGGTTTTGATGAAGCGCTACCCGGACTTCCGTATCGATGTGTATCCCACGCACCGTACCGCCGCCGCCCCCCAGTACGTTTACGACAACACCTTCAGCAACGCCACCCGTGCCAAGCTGGTCGATGGTTCCGCCGGCCCGATGCCGCAGGGCGCCTACGGCGGAATTCCGTTCCCGATTCCCCAAACCGGCGCCGAAGTGATGTGGAACGTCCTGCTACGCTGGCGCGGCTATGCCTATTACACCGACTTCAATGGCTACCAACTGACGCCGGAAGGCAAGCGGATCCTGGTCGAGGAAGCCCACAACGACAACCAGATGCCTTATTACGATCCTAACGGATCGCTGGAGAAATTCGCGGGCGAGCACTGGCTGGTGCGCTCCCTCACCACGGCCCCCGCCATTCGCGCGGGCGAAGCGATCACCGGACGCTCGAACATCGATGAGAGCAAGACACAGGATTGGGTGTATCTCACCGGTCAGCGTCGTGTGCGCAAGCTGCCCAACGCCTGCTGCGACACACCCACACCGTTTTCCGCGGGCATTGTGACCTTCGACGAAGTGGAAGGTTTCATCGGTCGCCTGGACCGCTTCGACTGGAAGCTGGTGGGCAAGCAGGAAATGTTCATTCCCTACAACAGCAACCGCACGCTGACGCCGACCA
>JAISPQ010000243.1 GCA_031274955.1 Rhodanobacter sp. | reverse complement strand
ATGCTCGACGCGAAGGGCACTTCAGCAATTTCATGGGGTAAGACTAACATTCGTTTACGGACCGCTCCGGAACCTGTTCGGATAGGATTGCCGGAACGGATCAGAGCCGCAGCGGCATGATGACATGCCGTGTATCGTCCGCATCGGGCTTGCGCATGAGGCAACTCGACTGGCTATCGCGCAGGCATAGCAGTACTTCATCGCTGGCAATCGCACTCAGTGCGTCCAGTAGATAGTTCACATTGAAGCCTACGCTTAATTCAGCGACTACGGTTTTGGCCTCGACTTCTTCGGTGGCTTCTTCCTGCTCGGGATTGTGCGCGACGATACGCAGCCGGTTCGGATCGACTTCGAGCTTCACGCCGCGGTATTTCTCATTCGAGAGGATCGCCGCGCGTTGCAGTGCCGAGCGCAGGTCGTCGCGCTGCACCCGCACTTCCTTATTTGCGCCGATCGGAATCACGGCTTCGTAATCCGGGAAACGTCCATCGATCAGCTTGGACGTGAACATTACGCCATCGCGGCGCACGCGCAGATGATTGCGCGCGAACTCCAGTTCAACCTCGCCCTCACCTGCTTCCAACAAACCCTGCAATTCCGCGATGCCCTTGCGCGGCACGATCACTTGCCGCGATGCGTCCAGCTTGTTCTCAATAGGAGTCTCCGCCAGCGCCAGGCGATGTCCATCGGTTGCCACACAGCGTAACGTATGGTCGCACAGATCCAGGAGCATGCCGTTGAGGTAATAGCGGACGTCCTGATGCGCCATCGCGAAACTGGTGCGCTCGATCAACGATTTCAGGGTTGCTTCCGGCAGACGGACACGCTCAATCAGTTCAATGTTTTCGATGACCGGAAATTCAGTGGCCGGCAGCGTTGCCAATGTGAATCGGCTACGGCCTGCGTTGAGCATCATGCGCTCGCCGTTCTTTTCGAGCTTGATCTGACAGCCATCCGGCAATGCACGGCAGATGTCGAACAGTTTGCGTGCGGGAATGGTGATTTCGCCGGCATCCAGATCGTCCGCTTCGGTGCGTGCCGACATCTCCACTTCCAGATCGGTACCGGTCAGGGTAACGCCGTTCGCGTCCACGACAACCAACAGGTTGGCCAGAACCGGAAGTGTCTGTCGCCGCTCGACAACCCCCACCACTTGTTGGAGTCGTTTGAGAAACGCTTCACGTTGAATACTGAATCGCATGACGCATCACCTTAGCTTTTATGCTTTTTTTAAGTAGATTGTTTGTTTGTTGTAGGTCCTGTGGAAAATAGAGATTTTCCATAAAAACCGTTTGTTTTCAATGTCTTATATGGCAATAAGCCTTTGGAAAAGCGCTCCCAAGGCGTGTGGATCGTCTGTGGATAAGATCCATGTTGCACGTCCTGCACAAATTGTCCACAGGATTCATGGCCTTGTTTCCCCATTCCTTCATTCTGTCAGTACGCGTATCAGTTTTTCCCAGTCCTGCCGCAGCTTTCCGTCGGTTTCGCGCAGATCGTGGATCGTGCGGCAGGCATGCAATACCGTCGTATGATCGCGACCGCCGAACGCATCGCCGATCTCCGGCAAGCTGTGTTCGGTCAGTTCCTTGGCAAGCGCCATCGCCATCTGGCGCGGACGCGCGATCGAACGGCTACGTTTCTTCGACAACAGATCCGTCAGCCGTAACTGATAGTAGTCTGCCACGGTCTTCTGAATATTGGGGATCGTGATCGCTTGCGCATGCACGGTCAAGAGATCGCGCAGGGTTTCCTGTGCGAACGCTAGTGAGATCAATCGCCCTTCAAAATTCGCACGCGCGACCAGCGTATTGAGCGCGCCTTCCAGATCGCGCACATTAGAACGCATGCGTTTGGCTATCAGTACAGCGACTTCTTCGGGTAGTTCTATGCCCTTGGCTTGTGCCTTCGCCAATACGATCGCCGCACGCGTTTCGAAGTCGGGCGGTTCGATCGCTACCGACAGACCCCAGCCGAGCCGCGACTTCAAGCGCGGTTCGAGATTTTCCACTTCCTTGGGATAACGGTCACAGGTCAGGATGATCTGCTGTTTGCCTTCGAACAGTGCATTGAAGGTGTGAAAGAACTCTTCCTGTGTGGAATTCTTGCCGGCGAAGAATTGGATATCGTCGATCAGCAGCGCATCCACACTGCGGAACCGCCGCTTGAACTCGTCCATGCTCTTCTGCTGCAACGCGCGCACCATGCCGCTGACGAACTGTTCGGAGCGCAGATACAACACTTTCGTGTCCGGACGGTTCGCACACATCAGATTGCCGGCGGCGTGCATCAGATGCGTTTTGCCCAGACCGGTGCCGCCGTACAACAGCAGCGGGTTATAAGCTTGTCCGGGGTTCATCGCGACTTGCGTGGCTGCGGCTTTGCCTAGTTGGTTGGATTTGCCCTCGACGAAATTTTCGAAGGTGTAGTGCGGATCGATGTTCGACTCGAACGCACGTTCAGGTATCGGCCTGGCATCGCGCATCGTTTCACGCACCATTGACGCGGCGGGAATGCGCGTACCGACCTGCACATCCACGGCAATCGGTGCGCCGCCCAGATGTTCCAGCACTACACCGATGCGCTCCAGAAAGCGCTCGCGCACGATGTCCATCGTGTAAGCGTTCGGCGCCCACAGCACGACTCGCGAGGTGTCTCCTCCGGCTTGCAGAGGCGCCAGATAAGTATGAATGTCTTCCGTGCTGAATTCCGTCTCCAGCCGGGAAAGACAACGGCGCCAAAGTTCGATCATGTCAGGGTATGTTTTCGGAGAGTCGGTACGCGCGCTCAATGCCACAGTCATACCAGACAGGAGCGGAATTCTAGCAGTGCTGGCCGACAGCGAAGTGACTTTTTTCCATCTTCGCCGGCAGGAGCCCAAACGCTATCGCGCCGGCACGGCAAGCGATAACGGCAGCGATTGTTGTGCCGCACAATCAAAGCGGCAGTGCGGTCTTATCCACCACGCGGCGCAGCACGAAACTGGAATGCACGCCAGTAACGCCTTTGATGCGCGTGATGCGGTTCAACAACAACGCCTGATACGCTTCCATGTCCTTCACCACCACTTTGAGCTGGTAATCGGCGTCCTGGCCGGTGACGAGCAGGCATTCGAGCACTTCGGGTATTTCTTTCACTGCCTTCTCGAAGGTATCGAAGCGCTCCGGTGTGTGTTGATCCATTGAGATATGGATGAGCGCCATCAACGTCAGACCCACCATCTTGGGATCGACCAAGGCGCGGTAGCCGATCAGGAAACCGGCTTCTTCCAGCGCCCTGACCCGGCGCAGACAGGGCGAAGGCGACAGGCCGATCTGTTCAGCCAAGTCTTGATTGCTAAGGCGGCCATCCTCTTGCAGGATGGCAAGAATCCGTCGGTCGTAACGATCAATCCCCATAGAAAGCCCCCAAGAATGCAAAAAAAAGTAATTTATTGCGGACAATCATACATCAAGCCCATAAAACGCAAGCATATTTCAACAACACTGCCTTAGCATACGCAATCCTATCAAGGAGCAACACCGTGTTGAAGAACCCGTCCACTAAATACTTATCCTTCCCGCCGGTTGGCCTCACCGACCGGCAATGGCCAAATCGCGTCATCGACAAACCGCCGGTCTGGATGAGCACCGATCTGCGTGACGGCAATCAGGCGCTGTTCGAGCCGATGAACGTCAATCGCAAGTTACGCATGTTCAAGATGCTCTGTGATATCGGTCTCAAAGAGATCGAGGTAGCCTTTCCTTCGGCCTCGGAAACCGAATTCGCTTTCGTGCGCCGGCTCATCGAAGAAAAGTGCATTCCGGACGATGTCTCCATCGAGGTGCTCACGCAGGCGCGCGAGCATTTGATCCGCCGTACCTTCGAGTCGCTCCAAGGTGCGCGACGGGCCATCGTGCATGTCTATAACGCCACCTCCAAACCCTTCCGCGACATCGTTTTCAACATGAGCCACGCCCAAGTCGTCGCCATGGCTGTCACCAGTGTGAAGTTTATTAAAGAACTCGCCGCGCGGATGCCGGAGACGGAGATTCAACTTCAATACAGTCCGGAAACCTTCACCGGCACCGAACTGGACTTCGCACTGGAGATTTGCAATGCCGTGACCCAAGCGTGGGACGCGACGCCACAGAACAAAGTGATCCTCAACTTGCCGACCACGGTTGAATTGACGACGCCCAACATCTACGCCGACCAGATCGAATGGATGCATCGCCATCTCGACCGTCGCGACAGCGTGCTCATTAGCCTCCATCCGCACAACGACCGCGGTACCGCGGTGGCCGCCGCCGAGATGGGTATGATGGCCGGCGCCGATCGCGTCGAGGGCTGCTTATTCGGTAACGGCGAGCGGACTGGAAATGTTGATCTGGTCACGCTCGCGCTCAACATGTATTCCCAAGGTGTTGCTCCTGGCCTGGATTTCTCGGACATCAACGCCATCGCGCGTGAGTTCGAGGACTGTACCCAACTGCCGATCCATCCGCGCCATCCCTATGTGGGCGATCTTGTTTTCACCGCTTTCTCCGGCTCTCACCAAGATGCGATCAAAAAAGGTTTCGCCGCCCAAAAGACGGATATGCCGTGGAACATCCCCTATCTGCCGATCGACCCCGCCGATCTTGGCCGCAGTTACGATTCGGTCATCCGGGTGAACAGCCAGTCGGGCAAGGGCGGTATCGCTTATCTTCTGGAAACCGGCTACGGTATCGTCATGCCGCGCCGCCTACAAGTTGAATTCGCCGGCGTCGTCCAGCGCGCGACCGATGCCAGTGGCCGCGAAATGAGTGCCGCCGATATCTGGCGACTTTTTTCACACACTTACCTCGACACGACCGCGCCGGTAAAGTATATCGAGCACCATTTGTTCGAGCAGGGTAAGGCGCAAGGCATCAACCTGACGGTTGAAATCGGCGGCACGACACACCTCCTCACGGGCAAAGGTAACGGCCCCATCGACGCTGTTGTGCATGCCTTGCGTGGTGTTGGCATCTCGGTGCAGGTACGCAGCTACGAGGAACGCTCGATGAGCATCAGCGGAGACGGCGGCAATGCCAAAGCCACGGCTTTCATAGAATTGGCGCACACGGGTCAGCGCGAATGCTACGGCGTCGGCATCCACAACAATATCGTCACCGCCTCGATCAGGGCGGTGGTGAGCGGCATCAACCGCATGAGCCTTGCCATCGACGCGACACATCAGGCGGCATAGCATTGCATTAGAGCCGGTCTACTATTTCCCGCCACCCGCGCTGGAAGATAGTAGACCGGCTCTTACCGGCGCAGGTGGACAAACCGCTATACAGGGATGTTCTGATGCGTCAAGCTTCCAGCGGGGGATGACCTGAGGGTCTTGTGCATGGGGGGCCCGGATGGGTATTCGCTGGCCGCCGCAGGCTCCAGCGCTTGTATGCGCAATGGCTGCCGGCTTGCGCCCCGGAACCGATAACATGTAGCAGTTCTTTTCCTGCCCCCGAAGGGCTTTTGATCGGGGGTGATCGAAAACTCGATGGCGACGACATCGACATCACCGGAGACGCGCACGTGCAAGAACAGCTTCGCCGTACCAAGATCATCGCTACATTGGGGCCGGCCACCGACGCGCCGGGCGCGCTGACGCGCCTCATCGCCGAAGGCGTGGATGTAGTGCGCCTGAATCTCTCGCACGGCACCGCCGACGACCATCGCCAGCGCGCCGCCGCCGTGCGTGAGGCGGCCGCGGAACTGGGCAAAGAGGTCGGCGTGCTCGCCGATCTGCAAGGGCCAAAGATTCGCGCTGAACGTTTCGCGAACGGTCCGGTCCGGCTCGAACCGAATCAAGCGTTCACACTGGATTGCCGTGCGGATGCACCGGCCGGCGATGTGACGCGCGTGGGCGTCAGTTACCACGATCTATGGCGCGACGTGAGACCCGGCGACGTATTGTTGCTCGACGATGGCCTGATTTCGCTCGAAGTGAGCGACGTGCGCGACCGGCAAATCGCCTGCTGCGTACTCATCGGCGGCCAGCTTTCCGATCGCAAGGGCATCAATCGGCTCGGTGGCGGCCTCACCGTCGCCGCGTTGTCGGACAAGGATCGTGCCGACATCAAGCTTGCCGCCGAACTGGATGCGGATTTTCTCGCGGTATCGTTCGTGAAGACGGCGGATGACGTCGAGCAGGCGCGCGCACTGCTGCGCGAAGCTGGCGGCACCGCGTCGCTGGTCGCGAAGATCGAACGCGCCGAAGCGATCGATAATCTCATCGATATCATCGAGGTGTCCGACGCGGTGATGGTCGCGCGCGGCGATCTGGGTGTGGAAATCGGCGATGCCGAACTGCCGGGCTTGCAGAAAAAGATCATCCGCGCCGCGCTCGCGCAGAGCCGCATCGTGATTACGGCCACGCAGATGATGCAGTCGATGGTCGAATCGCCGATTCCCACGCGCGCCGAAGTGCTCGATGTCGCCAATGCGGTGATCGACGGCACCGACGCGGTGATGCTGTCGCAGGAAACCGCGGCCGGCAAGCATCCCGACAAGGCCGTCGCCGCGATGCGCCGCGTATGCCTGGGTGCCGAGCGCCAGTTCGTGCCGACCGAGGATCTGAGCCCCGGCGCGCATCGGCTGGATCGCACCGATCAAGCGATCGCGCTCGCCGCGATGTTCATGGCCGGGCAGGTCGGTGTGCGCGCGATCGTCGCGTTGACCGAGAGCGGCGCGACGGCGCAATGGCTGTCGCGTTATCGCTCGACGGTGCCGATCTATGCACTGTCGCGCAACGCATCGGCGCGTCGCCGCATGCTGCTGTATCGCGATGTGCATCCGGTCGAGTTCGATGCGCGCGGCGTCGGTCCCACACAGACCGCGCGCGATGCAATCCGTCATCTGTTTACGCTCGGCTCACTCGCCGTTGAGGATCGCGTGATCGTCACCATCGGCGATCACACGGGTCAGCACGGCGGCACGAATACCCTCAAGCTGCTCAGGGTCGGTGCGGATGGGGTGGCTGAAGGATTGAGTGAGCTGTAACCGTCATGGTGGACTATGCGCCGCCTAGGATGATGAAAAAACGCATCTCCACCTGTCATTCTGCGCGGCCGCAGAATCCATACAGACTTGGATTGTGCGTTCTGCGACTTCGCGCAGAATGACACGCGGAGCTTCGCTCCGCTACACGCAGAATGACCGATGGAGTGGATTGTGCTCCCTCGACCCGGCTTCTTCCACGCTAACGCTGTCAGTTGGCGAGTATCGCCAGATAGTTGTGTACTGTGGCGGCAAGGCCGGCGTAGATCGCCTCGCTGATCAGCGCGTGTCCGATCGATACTTCGGCGAGGAACGGAATCGCGCGCTTGAGCGCGCCGAGATTGCGCTGATCCAAGTCATGCCCGGCGTTCACGCCTAGCCCGCAGGCGCGTGCGCGTTCGGCTGTGTGCACGCAGGCTTCCAGTGCGCGCGCATGGTCGCCGTTTGCATATGCTTTCGCGTAAGGTTCCGTATAGATTTCGATGCGATCCGCACCGATCTGCGCGGCGCACTCGATATCCGCTGCGCCAGCGTCCACGAACAAACTCACGCGGCAGCCCAGCGACTTCAACTCGCGCACCGGCGGCGCCAGACGTGCGGCGTCACGTGTCAGATCGAAACCATGATCAGAGGTGATCTGTGCGTCATCGTCGGGGACCAGCGTTGCCTGGGCTGGGCGCGCACGGCGCACCAGTTCGATGAAGCCCGGATAGCTCCCACGCGCGGGTGCAAACGGATTGCCCTCGATATTGTATTCAATGGCGTGTGCGCTCGTCGCTGAGCGCGAAGAGCAAGATCGGTCGTCCTTGGCCGCACTATTCAGTGAAAGCAAAGTCTGCGCAATGCGGGAAACATCATCAACGCGGATATGCCGCTGATCTGGTCGCGGATGCACGGTGATGCCCTGGCAGCCAGCGGCGATCGCGACGCGCGCGGCGGCTACGGGATCGGGACTATCATGGCCGCGCGAATTGCGCAGCACCGCGATCTTGTTGAGGTTGACGCTGAGAGCTGTCATGGCGCCGCCTTGCACGAAGAGAACCGGGGTATGGTAGCAATAATCGCTGGAATGTGATGTGTGTTATAAAGAATGAAGATACTTACGAAGTCATCGGTTATGCTCATATTGAATAAAATTCGCATCTTTATGGGAGGTATGATTTTATATTTCTGATGTTTAATATATAAATAAAAGAATGATTTTATATCTGTGCCCGACATTTAATTAGTATTGTATTTGTTGAGCAGGGTGAGATTTATTGAGTTTCACCGGATAAGGAACCGAATCCTTCCTGAATGATGCCTACATACGATACACGACCAACGACTTCCGCTAGTGGTTGCCCGGCAGATGCGCTGCTACAGTCTGCATTCCTTAACTTTCATCCTCGGGGAATTCTGATGTCCAGGAGTCTGTACAAATCCATATTTCGCGCTGCGTTCACGGTAACACTGCTCGTTTTCGTCGCCGCTTGCGGCGACAACCAGCCGCCCGCGGCTGCACCGCCGACGGCCGCGGTGGCGGCGACGCCCGATGCGGCGATTCGCAAGTGGATCGAGTTGCTCAAGCAGGGCGATATCGCCGGCCTGCTGCAGAACGCGATGCCACCGGCGGTGTTCGAGCAATTCAAGGCCGACTGGGCGCGTGAACACAATGAGAAACCAATCACTGACGCGGATCGTCAGAAGTTCGCCGAAACGATGAATGAGTTGACCGCACCGGATGCGGAGCAGAAGCTCTATGCGCAGATCGAGCCGCAGCTCAAGCAGTTCGACGCGCAGTATCAACAACAGATTCCGATGTATGTCGCGATGGGCACGAGCTGGATGCAGAGCACGATCCAGCAGAACAAAGAATTGTCCGACGTGGACAAGCAGCAGGCGATGACCGTGGTCAATGCCTTGGGCGCTTGGGCGCAGAAGACGCGCTTCACCGATCCGGATTTGGTCAAGCAGGTGCTCGCGATCCTCGTCAAGGCGGCGCGTGACATGAACCTCAAAACGCTCGATGAGGTGCATGCGCTGAGCTTCGAGCAGTCCATACAGAAGGCACGCATCGCCTATCTCGCGGTCCGCGATGCGCTCAACGTATACGGTTTGTCCATCGATCAGGTCCTCGACTCGGTGAAACCGGAAGTCATCGCCAACGACGGCAAGGCGGCCAAAGTGAAGATAAGCTACGCGCTGCTCGGCGCGCCGATATCCGTGGAGGCCAGCCAGATGATGAACATCGATGGCCGCTGGTACAGCAAGGATATCGTCGACGCCTACAAAAAAACGGCGGCCGATACGACGCAGGCGCCCTCCACCCCCCCACCGGGCGCTGCGCCAGCAACCGATTCCGCGGCGAAGAAGAACTGAATACCGGCTCAAGGAAGTGCCCTCTTCCCACCCTTGGCGGTGGGAGAGGGTTGAGAGGGTTCCACCGCGCGCGCTCCCGTAACGGAGTGCGCTGCACTACACAGTGTGGTTATGAACGATCCACTTCCGGCATCACGCGCTCCCACAGCCGCGCACAGGCATATCTGGTTCGACATGCTCGGCGTGGTGCTGCGGCCATGGGTGCGCATTTACCGCACGCCGGAAAACGTGTGCGATCTGCTGCCGGACGATCCGCGGCCGACGCTCTATGTCGTCGAACGTTACGGCCTTTCCGATGAACTGATTCTTGAGCGCGCCTGCCGCGAAGCCGGATTGCCTTCACCCTTGATGGCGGACGCTCGCCTGCCGTCGAAGCGGCACCGCGCCGTCGTGGCGCTAACGCGGCGCCCGCGTCTGTTCAGCCGTTTACCGTATCCGTTGCATTCGCGGACGCTGAGCTTGCTGGCGAGCAGGTTGCATACCGATCCCGACAAGGATGTGCGCATCGTGCCGGTGTCGATCTTCGTCGGCCGTGCGCCCGCGCGCAAATCGGGCTGGTTCAGCGTGTTGTTTTCCGAAAATTGGGGCATGGTCGGACGTTTCCGCCGTCTGCTTGCACTCATGCTCAACGGCCGCGACACCTACGTGCAATTCGCCTCGCCCGTATCACTGCGCGATGTGCTGGCCGGCCAGAGCGATCCCGAACGCAGCGTACGCAAATTGCAGCGCATCCTGCGCACACACTTCCAGCGCATTCGTGCGACGGTGATCGGCCCCGACCTGTCGCACCGGCGCACGCTCATCAATAGCGTGGTCAATGCCGCGCCGGTACAGGCCGCGATCGATGCCAACGCCGGCAAGGAAAACATCGACCGTGCCAAAGCCGTGGCGAAAGCTCGCGCGTTCGCCTGGGAAATCGCCGCGGATCAATCGCATCTGGTGGTGCGCTCCGTCTCGTTCCTGCTCGTCGGACTGTGGAGCAAGCTCTATCGCAGCATCGACATCCATCATTTCGAGAAACTGCGCGAAGTCGCGCCGGGCCACGAAGTGATCTTCGTGCCCTGCCATCGCAGCACAACCGACGATGCTTTGGTACCGCATATGCTCTATCTCAACGGCTTCGCCGTGCCGCACAGCGCTGCTGGCGTGAACCTGAATCTGCCGCTGATCGGCTCGCTGCTGCGGCGTGGCGGCGCGTTCTTCCTGCGCCGCAGTTTCAGCGATCCGTTCTACTCGGTGGTGTTCCGCGAATACATGAGCCAGCTTTTCGCGCGCGGCATCTCGATGATGTACTTCATCGAAGGCGGTCGTTCGCGCACCGGGCGCATACTGCCGCCGCTCGGCGGCCTGCTGTCGATGACCATACGCAGCTTCCTGCGTCAGCCGCATCGACCGGTGGTGTTCCAGCCGGTGTACATCGGCTACGAGAAGATCATGGAAGGCGAGTCCTACATCGGCGAGCTTTCCGGCAAACCCAAGGAGAAGGAATCCTGGAGCGGCCTGATCCGCAGCCTCGGCGCACTGCGCCGCAACTATGGTTCGGTGACGCTGAATTTCGGCGAGACCGTGTTCCTGCAACCGTTGCTCGACGAAGCCGCGCCGGGCTGGCGGGAAGCGATCACCGATCCGGGGGTCAAACCCGCATGGCTCAGGACCGCAGTGGATACGCTGGCCGAGCGTATTCTCGTCAACATCAACCGTGCCGCGCATGTCAATCCGATCAATCTACTGGCAGTCGCCCTGCTGGCCACGCCCAAGCATGCGATGGCCGAAGCCGATCTCGTGGCACAGATCGATCTGTGCAAGCACCTGCTCGCCACGCTGCCCTATTCCGACCGTGTCACGGTGACACCGCTGGATAGCGCACAGATCATCGCCTACGGCGAAACCATGCAGTGGATACGCCGTGTTGCACATCCGCTGGGCGACGTGCTGACCGTGGACGCGAAACAAGGTGTATTGCTCAGCTATTTCCGCAACAACGTATTGCACCTGTTCGCGACGGCCTCATGGGTGGCCTGTTGCTTCCTCAACAACCGGCGCATGGCGCGCGCGACGATTCAGCGTCTGGGCCACCTCGTGTACCCGTTCGTGCAGGCCGAACTGTTCCTGCCGTGGGGCAACGAGGAATTCGGCGAACATATCCAGCAGACGATCGATTTCTTCGTCGATCGGCGGATACTCGATGTCAATGCCAGTGGCCGCATTGTGGAACGCGGCCCTGGCCAGAGCGATACCGCTTTCTGTCTGCGCACGTTGGCAAACACCCTGCTGCCCGCAATCGAACGCTATTACATCGGCCTCGAGCTGTTGGTGAAGAACGGTTCGGGTACGCTGACCATCAGTGAACTGGAAAACCTGTGCTGGCTCACCGCGCAGCGCCTTTCGCTGTTGCACGCACTCAATGCGCCGGAGTTCTTCGATAAATCACTGTTCCGCGGTTTCATCCAGAAGCTGCGCGAGCGCCGCGCCATATGGATCGCGAACGGAAAACTCGAGTTCGACGCCGCGCTGCCGAAAGTCGCCTACGATGCGCGCGTGATCCTCAGCCGCGAGATCCGCCACGGTATCCTCAAACTCACCCCCGAAAAACACGCCGAATTGGCGAGCGACGCCGAAGACGGTCCAGATTGACATAATCGGCAACAAGCCCTGCCAATACCTCGGGCGAATCCGTGAAGGCGGGTTAGGCTGCCACAGCATGTACGGCTTGCGGCTTGCGCGGACCTTCGAGCAGGGCGCGGCGGATGCCTTCGACGAGCAGGTCCACTTCTTCCGCGCAGATCGCCAAGTGCGGGGTAAAACGCAGCGAGTTCGCACCACCGTGGATCACGCCATAACCATGTTCGCGCAGCCATTCCTCGATACTGCCGGCGCCGTAACACGGGAACTGGGGCGCCAGTTCGCACGAGAGCAGCAATCCGGTGCCTTGTACTTTGTTGATGTAGCCGGGCAGGTCGGCCTTGAGCTTTTCGAGTTTGGTGATGAACTCGTGGCCGCGGGTGCGGATGTTCTGGCGGATTTCCGGCGTGAGCGCGGATAGCACGGCGCAGCCGACATCCAGCGCGCGCGGGTTGGCGGTCATCGTGTTGCCGTAGATGCCTTCCTTGTAGATCCGCGCGGCGCGGTCGGTCACCGCCAACACCGACAGTGGATACTGGCCGGCATTGAGTGCCTTTGAATAGGCCTCCATGTCCGGTGCTTCGAACTGCTCAAAACCCGGATAGTCCACGATCGACAGCACGCCATGCGCGCGCAGGCCGGCCTGAATCGAATCGATCAGCAGCATACTGCCGTGTGTCGTGGTGAGCGCGCGCGCGGTGGCGTAGAACTCCGGCGTTACGCCGCGGCCCGGGTCGCCTTCACCCATGACCGGCTCGATGAACACCGCTTCGATGAACCATCCGTTGCACTCGGCGTCGGTGAAAATCCGCATGAGTTGCGCGGTGTCATAAGGGATGACGGTCAACAGGCTCTGTTCGTTGCGGAAACTGGCCAGATGCTGCACATACATCGTGCGCGAGGAATCCGAATACAGCGCCGGCGCTTGCGTGCGGCCATGGAACGCGCCCTTCACCACCACGCGCTTGATCGTGCGGTCGGCATGGCGCGCGCCCGGATCGGTCATCAGTTTCGCGTTGATATCGATGATGCGCGCCGCGAGCGATACCGCTTCGGAACCCGAGTTGAGGCACATGAACTTCACATACGGGCACCCGCCGCGGCTGCGGCCGATTTCCTGCTTGAGCGCCTTGCCGAACCTGAGTTGTGTAAGGCTGGGTGTCGTCACGTTGGCCATCACTTGCGGACGGCCCAGCACGTCGAGGACCGATTGCGGTGTATGCCCCAGACCGAGCATGCCGTAACCGCCGGCATCGTAGACAATCGCGCCCTTGAGCGTGACCAGCCACGGACCACGCGCGGCCAGCGCGACATAGGGATTGATGCCGTCGGCGGGATAGAAGTTGAGGAAATCCGCTTGCACGTGTGCGATTTGCGTGGCCTCATCCAGAGGCAACACGTCTGCCATGTAGGAGCGCAGCGCAAGATGCGCGACATAAGCCGCGTCGATCGCTTCGGCCAGCGCGGGATCGTGTTGCAGAAACCGCTCGATCAGCGCGTCGGCCAAGCCTGTCGTGCGAACGGCGCCGCCACACTGGCGCATTTCCTTCAGTTTGGCCAGCCTTGGGTTCATCGATACCTCCCCCGAAAACGACGCATACCCATCCATCCCAGGGGGGGTATGGCGTCATCAAACGGTTGATGGGTGTGGGAAAAAATGCCGAGCGGCGAATCTATCACGGTGAACTTTTTTCGCAGTACTCCGTGCAGTGGCGCAGAAGCACCGTCGGGCCGTATGACAAATGTCACCCGTGATACTTGACACTTGTCACTGGGGTAATTCCTGCCGACCGCCTAAAGTGGCGTCTTGAGTATTTCCGGGAGCAACTCCATGCACAAGTAGTCCAAGAACGTGGCTGCGTTGGATGGCGTTTGCAAGCTATACGGCAACATCACGGCTTTTTGTTCGGCGGAGGAGATTATGAATGTTACGGCTTCGGATACATTCCAGCAGGCGATGGCCCACCGCGCCGTGGCATCGTCGTGTTTAGCATGATCCCCATGATCGCGGTATCGGCCATTCACACACCGCCCCCATGAACTCCGGCACCGACATCCATCCACAGGAACCGGGCGCGCGCTCCCTAAGCTGGCGGTCGCGCGTGCGCGACTTTTTCACGCCACGTTTCGACGAACTCCGCTGGGGGCCGTTGTGGAGCCAGATGTATCTCTTGTTCCTGTTCCTGAACTGGTTTGAGCAGCCGCTGATACAGCCCCTGATGGTGTGGTTACCGGCCACGTTGGTCAGTATCGTGGTGTTTCTGCCCTTGTATTTCAACGGGGTTCGCCAAGCCGGGCGCCGCGCGCTGTTCTATGCGGCGGCGATCGCGCTGATCGGTTTCGTGTTGACGCCGTTCAACGGCTATGCGAATAACACCTATCTGGGCTACGCGTTGGCTTTCCTGCCATTGAGCGACATAACCTGGCGCCAGATCAGCGCGGTGATCGTCGCCGGTCTGGTGGTGTGTGCGATCGAGGCTCTTCTGCTCGGCATTTCGCTGCGTTATCTTGTAGCGGGTGTGAGCATTATCGGGCTGCTGTCGATCTCGACCATGATGGTCGGCTATACCCATCGCGAACAGCTCCAACGGCTCCTGCACTTGGCCGAACTCAGGCGGAGTCACGACGAAATACGGCGGCTCGCCGCGCTCGCCGAACGCGAACGCATCGGCCGCGATCTGCACGACCTGCTCGGCCATACGCTGTCGCTGATCACGCTGAAATCGGAATTGGCCGCACGCCTGTTCGACTGCGATCTCCCGGCGGCGCGTCGCGAAATCCGCGATGTGGAGCGCGTCGCGCGCGATGCGCTCGGCCAGGTACGGCGCGCGGTCACTGGCATTCGCATGGCCGGACTTGCGGCCGAGCTGGCGTCGGCGCGCTTGTTGCTGGAGTCCAGCGATGTGCGGCTGGATTACGCGTTCGGCGATGTTGCTTTGTCGTCCGAGATCGAGACCGTATTCGCACTGACGATGCGCGAAGCGGTCACGAATATCCAACGCCATGCGCGGGCGAAGCAGGTGCGTGTCACGGTGACGTTCGACAGCGAAGCCGCGCGGATGGAGATCGTCGACGATGGGTGTGGTACGGACATCGTGCTCGGCAACGGCCTTGCCGGCATGCGCGAACGCTTGCAAATACTTGGTGGTCGTCTCGAAATCCACGCGGCATGCGGCCAGGGCACGCGCTTGATCGCGTGCGTACCGCTGCGGCCGGAGGGTGACGCGGCGCAGACTGATGCGGTCCAGTCATGAAATCCTGTCTAATATTTCCCATCAGCCCGCTCCCTAACCGGATGTTCCAGTACCGATGATTCGCGTCCTGCTTGCCGAAGACCAAGCCATGGTGTGCGGCGCGCTTGCGGCGCTGCTCCGGCTCGAATCGGATATCGATGTCGTGGGTACCGCAGCCGATGGCGAAGAAGCGTGGCGCTACCTGCAATCGCTCAAACCGGACCTGCTCGTCACCGACATCGAAATGCCCGACCTCACCGGCCTTGAACTCGCGCAGCGCGTGCAGCGCCACGAACTGTCGTGCAAGGTGGTGATCGTCACCACGTTCGCACGACCCGGCTTCCTGCGCCGTGCGCTGGAAGCCGGCGTTTCTGGCTATTTGCTCAAGGACGCGCCAGCCGAACAACTGGCTGAGGCTTTGCGCAAAGTGCATTGCGGCGGCCGTGCGGTCGATCCGCAGCTTGCAGTGGAGGCTTGGAGTGAGGTCGATCCGCTGAACGACCGCGAACGTCAGGTGTTGCGCTTGACCGGCGAGGGGCTTTCAGCCGGTGGTATCGCCGCGCGCCTGGGCCTGTCGCAAGGCACCGTGCGCAATTACCTGTCTGAAGCGATCGGCAAACTCGGCGTCGGCAACCGCATTGAGGCTGCGCGTCTGGCCTGGCAGAAAGGCTGGCTCTAACTGTCATGGTGGACTATGCGCCGCCCAGGATGATGAAAGAAATGCTCGAAGGTTCTTGCGAAAACATATCCTACTGGTCGTTCCCGCGTGCTTCGGGCCGGCTGCGCCGTTCGTTTGGGCATCCATGCCTTCGCAGTCCCGTCTTCGCGGGAATGACGAAGTATGGGGGCGCTTTTGCGGGGGAGAGGCGTTTCTTCCCCTGCTCCTGGCTTCTTTCACGCTAACACCCGCTGGGCACCCGTGCTGGGAGGACGGGCAAGGCATGCGACAATGCCGCGGTTCATGCGCGACCGTGCCGGCCTTGAAGAAAAGCGATTTCCGTTTCGACCTCCCGCCTGAGCTGATCGCGCAGACACCGCTCGCCGTGCGTTCGGCGAGCCGTTTACTCGTCGTCGATGCGGTTGAGCGCCGTTTCGAGGATCGCAAGTTCACAGACCTGGTCGGCTATTTGCAGCCGGGCGACCTGCTCGTGTTCAACGATACGCGCGTCTTGCCGGCGCGTTTGTTCGGTCGCAAGGAAAGCGGCGGCGCGGTGGAAATCCTGATCGAACGCCTGACCGGCGCTCACGAGGCGCGCGCGCAACTGGGTGTCAGTAAGAAACCGCGCGCTGGTGCGTGTATCGCGCTGGGCGACGGTACTGCCGTGACCGTGCTCGGCCGCGACGGCGAGTTCTTCCAACTGCGTTTTGAAACGGTGGAACCGCTGGAAAAAGTGCTGGTGCGGCTCGGGCGCATGCCGCTGCCGCCGTACATCGAGCGTGAAGCGAGCGAGGTGGACGACGAGCGTTACCAGACCGTTTTCGCGCGCGAAGCCGGCGCGGTGGCCGCACCGACAGCTGGGCTACATTTCGACGAATCGCTGCTGCGGGTGTTGTGCGAACGCGGCATCGACTTCGGTTACGTCACCTTGCATGTGGGCGCGGGCACGTTCCAGAAGATGCGCGTGGAGCGGCTTGAAGACCACACCATGCATGACGAGTGGCTCAATGTCGGCGCCGAACTCGTCGAGAAGATCCGCCGCACGCGCAAGCGCGGCGGACGTGTGATCGCGGTCGGCACCACGGTCGTGCGCGCGCTGGAATCGGCGTTGCGCGACGGCAACGTCGCGCCGTTCGCGGGCGAAACGCAGATATTCATCTTTCCCGGCTATCGCATTGCAAGCATCGACGCACTGATCACAAACTTTCATCTGCCCGAATCGACACTGCTGATGCTGGTTTGTGCATTCGCAGGCCGCGAATTCATGCTCGATGCCTACCGGCATGCGGTGCGCGAACGCTATCGCTTCTTCTCCTATGGCGATGCGATGCTGATTTTACCGCCATGATGCGAGGGCGGATTTCCGTAGCCATACGCTTGGAGAAGGGTCAATGCTTGAGATGAATGCATTGGGCGCTACCGAACGGCAAAGCAACAAAAAACCCCGCGTTTTGCGGGGTTTTTGATGAGGGGCCGGACGTTGCTGGACGGCCTTGAATATTGAAGTGGTGCCCAAGAGAGGACTCGAACCTCCACGGTGTTACCCGCTAGTACCTGAAACTAGTGCGTCTACCAATTCCGCCACCTGGGCCTGGCCGGGAAGATAGCGTACTCCCGGGGGGACGCGAACGGTAGCGGCGGATGCTTGAACTGTCAACGCTGCGCGTGTCTATTCCCCCCCCCCACTTGTGGGAGAGGGGCGGGGTGAGGGGAAGTCTTGTGACTGAACCTGTCACACGGGAACGACAGGGTTTGCGCCTGCCTGCATAGGCTTGGCAGGAGACTTCAGACAGATCGCCCAAGCCTGCGGCGAGAAGGCATCCAGCGGAATCTTCAGATCGCCCGAATACACCCCCAGGCTCGACAGACACCCGCCCGGATGTAGCACGCGCAGCGCGGATTCAAAGGTGTTCTGTGTGTCCGACGCCTCGATGGACACATCCACGCCGTGCCGCGCGAGCACGTAGCGGTCGGCCGTCGTGCAGAGGCTGCCGATCGGCATGGCATTCAGGGTGCGTCCGTAAAACGTGACGAATGTTTTGAATCCATCAAGATGAACCGTGATTCGATGGCGGGTATTACTCAGATTCTCGACCGTCGTGTCGACGTCACCGCAGGACATTTATGTTTTATTCATTCATATTGATGAATTTGAGATATTTATCAACACATATGGGTGATTAAATTGGCAGTCATTCGATTATTTATAGAAAAACAATATATATTTCACAAATCATTATTTACATTCAGTTCATATAAACGAGTAAATGCGTGATGCTTGACACTATAAATGTGTGTTTTTGTTAACGAAGCCAACACAATAGTCAGCCATTAATGTGAGCGCTAGCACTCAGTGAATTTCCTCTTTTTTTGACAAATTGAATGTTAATTTTTACTCTTAACTAACATATATTTACTATTTTTTAACAAGCCGTATGCGCCTCGCAAGCCACCCGCGAGTCTTCGTATCGAGGGTTGTAGGTGCAGGCCCCTCGCTCTGCGACGCGAAGGGTGATCGCGATGTCGGCGCTGCCGGAGCAGGCCGTGTGCCCTGCACGTACAGCAAGACGTACACGGAGGAAGGGCTGGGTCAGCGTCGCAAGACAGCCTCGGCAGGGCGGGCACATAGTTTTTTGTGGGTGGGGAAAAATTTTTCTGGAGACAAATGCTGTGGACAAACTCGATCGAACATTTTATGACCAAAAGGGGTGCACACGCACCTCGATGACGCGGGCCGCCTCGCCACTGGGCGCAGGGCACAGGGGACGAGGCCTGTGGTCCCGGCTGAAAATGCTGGGACAGCCGGTGGTGCTCATGGCGGGGTCGCGCGAGGAAAGCCGCGGCGAGTCGCCTGCTGGGCAATCTCTGGCCCGGCCCATGCTGGCCTGGGCGCGCCGCGTCGCGCTGGTCGCGCTGGCCCTGCCCACGTTGGTCTTCGGGGAGACCCTCACGAATCAGACGGTCGACGAAGTGACCTACGAGTGGGTCGACGGAGCGCTCCAAAAGACACACAACAACGTGCTCTACGACATCGTGTTCGTCGTGCGCGACAACAGCCTCGAACCGGCCTTCCCGGTCAGTGGAGGCGCAGGGGGCAATACCACGCCGGTGCTGGCGACCCAGGCGGACTGCGTGACGGCCACCGTGACGGATGTGGGCAGTCCTTATCAGCAGAGCAATAGCCCGCGCAATCTCCAGGCGGGCTTCTCCGCCACTGGTATCGCGCAAGGGCGCTGCACGCTGACCTCGGCGATCATGGCGGCCAACTGGTATATGGCGCAGAACCCGGACGACAAGAAGGTGCTGATCACCTTCCCCAGCGGAGGCATCAACCCGACGATCTTGCCGGGGTATTTGCCAAGTTGTAGCGGCAGCAATCGCCCTCCGGCTTGTAATTATAACCAAAATTCTAGCCCCGCTTATCCGAACGATGCCGCTTTCGAGATCTACGTCGGCATAAACGGCAGCGCCAAGACCGCGAGCCAGACGAATCAGGCGGGTAACGGTGCCGGTAACTACCTCAACGGCCAGCAACTGCCCGCCCAGTACGTTCAGCAGCAATATGGCCAGGCCATGGTGTACGGAGCAGCAAACTCCGTTACCGGCGTAACGACGGGCATGACCGTCGATCCGGAGGCGGCGGCGATCAGCGATGGCTGGTGGACGGCCTTTGCCGTGACCGGCGCGCCGACTGGCCATAGCAGCACCCTTACCATCGACTTTATCGACGAATACTCCGTGCAGACGTGGAACGACAGCAATTGGGATGTGTTTTACCTCAACGGCAGCAACATCACCATCAAGAATGCGCCGAACATCACCGCTGGCGAGACCGCTTATGTCTTCAGTTCGAAGGCTGACAACATCACCCTCAACAACGTAAAGAGCTTCAACATAAAACCGCAGGCGGGCGCCAACGATGCCGCGCACGATCTGGAAGTGTTCGCCGAAATCCACCCGGGTGCGAAGAACATCAAAATTCTTAATTCCGAATCGGAATCATTGTGGGGCGGTCTTTCCAGCGCGAACGCCGCGATGATCCTGATCATCCCATCGCGAAACTGGGCAACAAACGATGCAAAAATGGATGTGCCGGTCGAAAATCTGCTGATCGATCATTTCACGGTCGACGAAAGCGGCGCAGTTAACGGAGCCAACACCACCTCGGACCCGATGTCGGAATTCATATTCCTTTATGCGGGCGGGCAAACCAAAGGCAATGGCACCAATAGCAGTCCCGCTTTTGGTACCAATAATGGTAACAGCGTCTCATGGGGAGGCACTAAACCGGTCACGCTGAACAACTTTACCCTGACCAATTCGACCATCCAGTTGAGCTCCACCGGCGGCCAGGGGATGGGCGCTGGCGCGCTGGATCTGGGCGGGCACGTCAACAAGGCCCTGATCCAGGGCAACCTGTTCCAGCCGTCGAAAAATGGATCGTCGGCGGCCAGCGGCGTGTATTTCTGGAATCAGGACGCCGGCGCCTACAAGGACATCACAATCGATGGCAATACCTTCATAGACCTGGCGACGGCGGGCATTGGCTTCAATTATCTGAACGCGACGGCCTCGGCACAGAGCACGGGAATAAGCATCACCAACAACAAATTCCAGAATGTGACTCAAAACATGCCGTATGGCGCTTATCTTAACGGGGCGCACTGTACCGCATGCACGACGCCGTATGGCGTGGTCTTCAGTTCCAACC
Organism: Rhodanobacter sp.; assembly: GCA_031274955.1. Classification (GTDB taxonomy): domain Bacteria; phylum Pseudomonadota; class Gammaproteobacteria; order Xanthomonadales; family Rhodanobacteraceae; genus Dokdonella_A. The sequence continues at coordinate 20,780 of JAISPQ010000243.1, read as the reverse complement.
AGTTCACGGCGAGCCCTGGCCAGAGCTTTGGCACGGCAGGATTCCTGATCCGTACGTACGATCATGTGGAGATGGGCAAGAACACCTTGACGGGTGTGACGAACGCCACGCCGATCAACCTGAATACCGGCAGTCCCAACAGCGGCATTGCCAATACCAACGGCGGTGCGAATGGCTATCCCACCATTGCGGGTTTAAGAGCCGATCCGGTCGCATGCACCAACACGATAGACAATATCGACACGCGTATTCCCTCGGCGAATAACACCTCCAGCAAAAACCCGGCGCCCTACAAGGTTGACGTGTTCTGGAATCCCCCGGGCGCTGCTGCGGGCGATGCGCAGGTCTACCTTGCCACGGTGGACCTGGACAACATGAGCACGACCGGCAGCACCATCACCGGCGCTATCACCTTCCCCGCTTATGGGAAGGCCGGAAACGTGCGTATTACCGTCACCGATAGTAATACGATGGGCAAGCAAACCTCGGGGCTGTCCACATCAACCCTTGCGAATCAACCGATGGGGTGTGCGAAAAATTCCGGCGTGTACGCCGCGAAGGACAAGCAGCCGGTTACCGATGTCCCTGCGGACGGTGATGTGCTGGAGGCGTTCATTGGCGATGGTTATTTCAATCCGGTATCCGGCGTAACGGTAACTTTCGCGGCAACACCGGATGTGAATCTTGGCAGTGGCGTGGGTGTGGGCACTACCTGCACCACCGGCATTAATGGACTGTGCCAGGTCCATGCGGCTTCGACGCTGGCCAGCGACCCTGCGACCGGTGCGATCATCAATTACAAGACCGCTGTGACCGCCGTGCCTTACACGGGCCAGACGGCCTTGCCGCTGTCGGGCAAGGATGTAGGGCCGGCGCCGACGAATACGGGTCCGTATGAACCCAGCCCGGTGAGCTACAGTTTCACGCCGCTTCCCGCGGACGGGGGGAAATCCACGTTAATCATTGATCCGAATAACATGCCGGCCGATGGGCTATCGGTAGATGTCGCGACAGTAATGCTGGCGGACAAATACGGCAACCGGATTTATGACGCCGATGTGACATTCACCGCAACGCCCACGGCTGCGGTGATAACGCCGACCCACTGCTTGACAGGCAGTGCGGCCAGCGCGACGCCGGGTCAATGTCAGGTGGAGATCACGGCGATCCAACCGGGCGACTATACGGTGGCGGCAATTCCGCCGGCCGGAACGGGGCCGCAGGCCACGGCGACCTTTATTCCGACGTATGGGGATGAGCATGCTTCCAGTGTGCGGGTCACCAAGGATGGTGCGACGGCCGATGGCATAGGTACGGATGAGCTTACGGTGACGCTGGTCAATAGCGTCGGCCTGTTCGTGGACGGTAAGGAGGCTACGTTCCAGCTTCCCGCGGGGGTGACTTCCGCGGAGCCGGGCGGCGCGCTGACGTGCACGACCGGCGACGGTAAAAACGGCACGCTGGTGGGTGTGTGCACTTTCCATGTCAAGAGCACGCTAGCGGCTACCTACAGCATCACCGTAACCATTGTTAATCAAAGTGGCGCCACGGTGGAGATCAAGCACACCCCCGGAGGCATTGCCGATCCGGCACAGAGCAGTCCGGCAACGGTGACCTTCAAGCCGGACACGATCGATCCGGGCAAATCGTCGCTGAAGTTGGAGCCGCCCAGCGCAGTGGCGAACAACGGCGGGACGAATGGCCAGGAGAAAGTGATACTGAATCTGGTCGATGCGAACAGCAACAGGGTGGCGGACGGCCAATTGGTGACGTTCTCCCTGACGAGCGGCCACGCGACGTTCATGAATGGCTTGCAGAGCGCCACGTGCCTTACGAAAGATGGCGACTGCGACGTGGCGCCGGTGGTCAAGAGTTCGCTGGGCGGCACCACGCTGCTGACGGCGGCGTTCGGCACCGGGGAGCTGACGACGAACGCCGTGTTCACGGCCTACTTCCCGGATGCGTCCAAATCCACTCTGGAGATCACGCTCAACAACCAGATCGCCAACGGCGGCACCACCGCAACCGGCGTGGATGTGGCCACAGTGACGGTGCGGGATGCCGGCGACACGCTGGTGCCGGACACGGTAATCACCCTCTCGGTGGCCGGTGGTACCAATAACAGCAGCAATGCGGCGTGCTTCCTGGACGCCAATGCGGGAAGCACGGCAAGCCGGTGTGTGGTTCCGCCCACGCAGATCACCTGCACGACGGGCAACGGCACGGGTGGCACGACGCTGGGCGTGTGCGTGGTCAACCTGGGCAGCCTGAAGGCGGATGGTTATGGAGTGACGGCGGTTGCAGCGGTCGGCAATGTGACGTTGAACAACAAACCGTCGGCGATATTCGTGCCGGACAACGACCATCCCAGTGCGCTGACGAGCACGCTGGAGACCAAGCCGAACAACCAGTCTGCGGATGGCGCTTCGGCGGATGGGGTGACGGTGACGCTCAGGGATGGCAACGGCAACCTGATCACCCAAGCGACGGCGGTAACGCTGACGGCAGGCAAGGATGCGCTGGGCAATCTGCCGGTGCTGGCCAACGGCGGGCAGTGCCTGACGAGCCCGGCAACGGGCCAGTGCACGGTGAACGTAACGAGCACCACGGCGACGGCGGCCGGAGACGTGGGCTACCCGATCTGGATTTCCGTGCCGGCGACGCTGACCCCGGGCGCTCCCAATAACGGCCCGACGACGGCGGCGGCGTTCATCAACACCTCGATATCGCCGACGCAGTCGAGTGTGGAAATCGACAACCAGGATTACATCGCGGCGGACGGTGCGACCTCGCACCGGGTGACGGTGACGTTGCGCGATAGCTCCGGCAACCTGTTCCAGAAGTCTACGACGATCACCTTGAGCGTGGACTCGCAGGCGTTTGTGCTTTCCAGCGATGCGAACCCCTGCACGACGACGACGAGTGTATGTACCTTCCATGTCGTGAGCACCAAGTCGGGCAGTTTTGCGGTGGGGGCGACGGGTAATGACGGCACGGGCGCGGCGACGATCCTGAACCCGGCTCCGGACGGCAAGGTGTACGCGAACTTCCAGGGCGGCACGCCGGTGGCGGGCAGTTCGGAACTGAAGGTAATGACCACGGACCAGGTGGCCGATAGCAATCCGGTTTTGCCGAATGTGCCGGACAGGGTGCGCGCGACGCTGCTGGATGCGAACCGCAATCCCGTGGGCGGCCAGGTGGTGAACTACGCGGTAACGCTGGATGACGGCGCTGTGCAGGCCAATGGCGATGCGCCGGGCCTGATCGGCACCTGCACGACCAAGGGTCTGACCAGCACACCCAGCGTAGCGGTCACCGACCCGAGCTTCGGCACCTGCGATATCACGCTGACCAGCACCAGGGCAACCACCTATACCGTGGAGGCGACCTATAACGGCACGGCGTTGAGCGGCAGCCCGGTGCAGGTGAACTTTGTGGCGGGCCCGCTGGATCCGGGCAAGACCACGCTGGAGATGGTAAAGAACGGCGCGCAGGTCAACGCCAGTGGCCCGGCGGGCACCAACACGGTGCGCGTAGCGACGTTCGACAAGAACAACAATCCGATCCGCGTGGGGACTCAGGTGACGGTGGAGGCGCTGCCGCCGAACCCGGTGCTGGGATGGACCAATGGTCATAGCTGTATAACGGCGATAACCAACACGGTGGCGGGGGGCTTTGGCACCTGCGATCTGGACCTGACCAGCACGCAGGTGGGCGATTTCCTCCTGGAGGTCACCGCGCCGGCGGGTGCGCTGGCGCGCACGACGGCCACGTTCCAGAACACGGACGTGAGCGCCGCCCAGTCGACGCTGACGATCAGCCCGGCCACAAGGGATCAGGTGGCGGGCGTCGGGTCCTACACGGTAACGGCGACGGTACGGGATCAGAACAACGCTCCGGTGGCGGACCAGACCGTGACGTTCCATCTGCCGACGAATGTGGCGGCGGGCACGGTGGTGGCCACGCCGCCCAGTTGCACGACGGATCAGAACGGCCAGTGCACGACGAGCATCACCAGCAAGACCGCGGGCACGTACACGATCGGTGCAACGGTGACCGGTGCCAAGGCGGGCGCGGGCGTGACGATCGCCACTACGGTGGATGCGGTCTTCATCCCTGGCAAGGAGGTGGCGGGCAATTCGAGTATCCAGATCCTGAACACGGCGACGGACAACCACCAGGTGGCGGACGGCCACACGCCGGATGTGGTGACGGCGACGGCGCGGGATGCGAACCAGAATCTGGTTCCGAATGTGGTGTTCACCTTCACGGTCACGCCGCCGACGGGTTCCGGTCCGACCTCGGCGGGCGGCACCTGCACGACGGATGACTCGGGGTCCTGTCAATTCAAGGTGACGAGCACGCTGGCGGGTACCGACTACACCGTCCACGGATATGTATTGACCACGCAGGAGGTCAATGGCAGCCCGCTGACGATCGCCTTCGTGCCCGGCGATGTGGATATGGATAAGTCCAAGCTGTCGGTGCTCAGCGATAACGCCCCGCCGGGCGGCGCGCGGAACACGGTACAGATCAAGCTGGTCGATGCGAACTTGAACCCGATCACGACGGCGACCACGGTATCGTTCAGGGCCGCTGCGGGTGTGCCGTCGGGGACGGCGATCTTCGATCAGGGGACTACCTGCGACATCGCCACGAGCGGTCCGAGCGTGGGCGCCTGCACGGTAACGCTGACCAGCGCGACCGAGTCTGACTATGACGTAACGGCGAGCGTACCCATGGCCGGCGGTCCGCGCGACAGCAACCCGGTGACGGTGCACTTCGGATTTCCCCCGGTCGATCTGACCGCCTCGAGCGTGGAGATCGATAACGCCAACTATCTGACGGCGGACGGCAGCGCCGCGAACGCGCACACGGTAACGGTGAAATTGGTGGGCTTGAACGGTGGCGGGCCGGTCGGTAATCAGCGGGTCAGCTTCACGTTGCCGGCAGCACTGATGACGGTACCCACAGCCGGTGTGGTGAGCTGCACGACGGGCGATGGCACGGGCGCCACCCCGGTGGGGCAGTGCCAGAGTCAGGTCGCCAGCACGACGGCCGGTGCGTACGGGATCACCGCATCGGTAGGAGGACAGCCGATCGCCAATCCGGGTCCGGGCGCGACAACGGTCAACGCGAACTACAAGGCCGGTGCGGTGGTGGGCGGCAACTCACTGCTGGCGTTCACCAGTGCGCCGCAGATCGCCAATGGCAAAGATCAGGACGAGGTCACCGCGACGGCGAAGGATGCCTTCGGCAACCCGGTCGCCAACATACCGGTGAACTTCACGGTGGAGCCGGACGATGGTCAGGTCAAGCTGGTGCGGGCAGCGTGCACGACCCAAGGCGATCCGAATATCCCGCCCGCCAATCCGCTGGCCGATCCGGCCTATGGCACCTGCGCGATCACCCTGACCAGTACCAAGGCGACGACGTACACGGTGAAAGCGACGACGGTTACACCGGCGGGGACCATCGTATTCGGCCAGGTGGCGGGCATACCGGTGAGCTTCATGGCCGGTCCGCTGGATTACACCACCTCGTATCTGGAAACCAATCCGGACAGCCAGCAGGCGAATATCGGCGGTGTGGATCGCGTGATCGTGCATCTGCTGGATGCGTACAACAATGCGATCACGACCTCGACACAGATGACATTCGGTACCCCGGTGGTGGCGCAGACGGGCGACGGCACGGCGAATTACGTATCAGGCGTGAACCAGTGCCGCACGGATGTGGCGGCGGGGACGTGTTATGTCGAGCTGACCAGCACAGGGCAGACGACGCAGACGACGACGTACACGATAACGGCGACGGTGCAGGGCGGTTCGGCCCTGAAGAACGGCGCGGCCACGTTCATCATGGGCGGTGTGGACGGCGCGCAATCGAGTCTGGAGATCAGCTACCCGACCGGTGGCGCGATCGCCAATGGCACATCGGCGAACACGCTCAAGGCCACGGTGAGGGATACGAACGGCACCTTGATGTCGGGGCAGACGGTCACGTTCACCCTACCGGGGAACGTAACGCCGGTCGGCGGTAATCCCACCTGCACGACGGTCAACGGCGTGTGCACGCTGGATGTGGTGAGCACGGTATCGAACCAGACGGCGAGCGCGAAGGTGCCGGGTACGACTCCGGCCACGATCTATCCGATCACGGCGAAGATGGACGGCGTGTCGCTTGCGCAGACACCGCCGGGCGGCACGGCGTATGCGTTATTTGTATCCGGCACGGCGGATGCGGGCAACTCTACGCTGGAAGTGACCCGAAATGGTCAGGTGGCGGGCAGCGCGACTCCCGATGAGGTGAAGGTGACGCTGATCGACGGGCATAACAATACGGTGACGCAGCCGACGACGGTAACGTTCACCGCGCTTGACGGCAGCGGCAACAGTGCGGACTTCCCGGGTCCGACGGGCCCCAGTTGCACGACGGATGCGGCCACAGGCGCGTGCCTGCTCGAGATCGGCAGCAAGGTGGCGCCGGTGACGTACACGGTCACGGCCACCGCCAACGGCACGAAACTGACGCAGACGGTGACGGTGAACTTCACCACGGGCGAGGTGGATCCGGATAAGTCCACGGTATCGATCGCGCCGAACGACCAGCCGGCGGATGGCGCTGCGACGGAAATAGTGACGATAACCTTGTTCAGTAGCACCAACCAGCCGGTGCCGAACAGGACGCTGCAATTCACCACGGCGGTGTCGCCGGACATCTTCAATCCGACGGGCGGCCTGCAGTGCAGGACGGGCGACGGCACGGCCGGCACGACCAATGGCCAGTGCCAGATTCCGGTGGCGACCTTCAAGGCGGGCAGCTATCTCATCGAGGTGGCGGACGTGACCGGGGGCGCAGGGAATCAGATCACGCTCCCGCAGACGGTGACGGCGGTATTCAAAGCCGGTCCAGCGGACCCGGCGCATTCCACGCTGATCGTCAATCCGAATAACGCATCGGCCGACGGCGTGGCGAAAGATGTCGCGACGGTGACCTTGGCGGACAAATTCGGCAACCTGATTGCCAACGCGCTGGTGGCTTTCGATACGCCGGCGCCGGTGGCGGGCAGCGCAGCACAAGCCGGGCATGCACGGCTGGGGCGCAACAGTTGCACGACGGGCGACGGTAGCAACGGTACGACGCTGGGCCAGTGCTTGGTAGAGATCACGGCGGATGTAGGGGGCGACTATACGATCAGCACGACCTCGCCGGCCGTCGTGTCGGCCACGGCGACATTCAGCGCCACGGACCCGGATGCGACCAAATCGCGCGTGGATGTCACCCCGCCCGGCACCGGCAACACCGGGTCGGCAGCGGTGCCCGTGGGCGGAAACTATACGCTCAAGGCAACCGTGCAAAACGGTCTTGGTCAGGCGATGGACGGCCAGACGGTCACCTTCAGATTACCGTCGGAGGTGTCGAGCGTTCCGGCGGGAACGACGACATGCAGAACCGATACGACGGGTACATGCTCTGTCGTAGTGACGAGCACGCTTGCCGATACGTCTTTCAGTATCGACGTGCAAGTGACCGTGAAAGGCAGCTTGACGCCGGTCTCGAACAGCCCGGCCACGGTGAGCTTCAAGCCCGGCGACATCGATTCGAACAAGTCGTCGCTGACGTTGAGCCCGGCCAGCGCGCTGGCGAACAACGGCGGGGTAGGCGGCACGGAAACCGTCGTGCTGGATCTGGTCGATGCCAGCGGCAACAAGGCGAGCGAAGGTCTGCTGGTCACGTTCACCCTGTCGGATGGCCATGCGGTATTCCAGAGCAATGGCGTGCAGTCCGGCGTATCGTGCAGGACCAGAACGGTCAATAACAAAACCGGGTGCGACGTATCGCCGGTGCTCATCAGCTCGCTCGGCGGCACGACGACGCTGACGGCGGTGGTCGGCGGCGTGTCGCTGACGGCGAAGGCGCCGTTCACGGCCTACTTCCCGGATGCCTCCAAGTCCACGATAGCGATCGATCCGAATGAGCAGATCGCCAACGGCGGCGCCGCCGGCGGCGCAGACACCGCCACGGTAACGGTGAGGGATGGCGGCGACACGCTGGTGCCGAACACCACGATCACCTTTGCGGTGGCCTCTGGTACGAACGATAACGGCAACGCCGCGTGCTTCTTGAACGCAGGCGCGGGCAGCGGCTGTGTGCAGGCGCAGACCACGATCTCGTGCACGACCGGCGACGGCGCCAACGGCACGCAGGAGGGCGCGTGCGCGGTGAACCTCGGCAGCAGGAATGCGGACAGCTACGTGGTAACGGGCACGGCGGTGATCGGCAATGTGGTTCTGAACACCAAGCCGTCGGCGACGTTCGTGCCGGACAACGATCACCCCAGTGCGCAGATGAGCACGCTGGTGGTCGATCCGAATAACCAGCAGGCGGGCACCGATGCGGATGTGGTGACGGTAACGCTCAAGGATGCGAACGGCAACCTGATAACCCGGCCGACGACGGTAACGTTGAAGGCGGATCAGGACACCCAGGGTCACACCGCGACGCTCGTCCCTGCGAGCGGCCAGTGCACGACGAGCGACTGTACGACCGGCCCGGTCGGCACCTGCCAGGTGCAGGTGACGAGCACGACGGTGACGCGGACTGCGGACGATGGCTATCCGGTTTCGATCTCCTCACCCGCGACGCTGACCCCGGGCAATGGGGGTCCGATAGCGTACGCGGCGTTCAAGAATCCTCCGTTCTCGGTGAGAGAGTCCAGTGTGCAGATCGACAACCAGAACTACATCGCGGCCGATGGCAGCACCGCGCACGTGGTCACGGTGACGCTCAAGGATCCGCTGGGCAACCCGCTGCAGGTCCCTGTGAAGGTGGCGCTGTCGCTGCCCCAGGGCTCGCCGGTAACGACCGACACCGGCGCCGCTGGGCTGACCTGCTCGACGACGACGACGACGAACCTGTGCACGTTCCATGTCGTGAGCAGTAAATCCGGCAGCTTCCCGGTGGGGGCGGTGGCCGACGATGGCACGGGTCCGGTGACGATCCTGAATCCGGCGCCGGACGGCAAAGTCCATGCGAACTTCCAGGGCGGCACGCCGACAGGGATATCGACGCTGGAGGTGATCACGACGGACAAGATCGCCAATGGCGATCCGAACACGCCGGACGTGGCGCGCGCGACGATGCTCGATGCGAACCGCAACCCCGTGGGCGGCGTAACGGTGAGCTATACGGTGGCGCCGGCCGATGGCGCGGTGACCGCCACGGGCGATGCATCGGGTCCGACCGGTACCTGCACGACCAAGGGTCTGCCGGGTACGCCGATCACCGACGCGGGCTTTGGCACCTGCGATATCACGCTGACCAGTACCAAGGCGGCCACGTATACGGTGGATGCGACCTATAACAGCACGCGGCTGACCGGTAGTCCGGTGTCGTTGAACTTCGTGCCGGGTCCGATGGACCCGACCAGGACCACGCTGAGGGTAATCACCGATGGCGCCAAGGCCGGTGCAAGCGGCGCGGAGGGCACCAACACGGTACGGGTGACGGTGTTCGACAGCCACGGCAACGTGATCCACAGCGATCCGATCCGGGTGACGCTGGCCGTGGATCCGGCGAATCAGCCCCCGCCTTCGGCGATCACCTGGAGTCCGGCCTGCACGACGGATACAACGGGCAAGACCTCCGGTGGCTTTGGCGCCTGTGATGTGGACCTGACGAGCAGTGCGGTGGGCGAGTTCACCGTGGGGATTCAGTCGCCGGCGGGTTCGGCGAGCACGGTGGTGGTGAGCTTCGGCAATGCGACCGTGAACGGCGCCAACTCGACGCTGGCGATCGATCCGGCGACGAGTCTGACCGCGGACGGCGTCGCGGCCTTCACGATCACCGCGACGGTGCTGGATGATTACAAGGTGGCGGTGTCGGCCCAGCCGGTGAGGCTCATTCTGCCGCCGGCTGTGAGCGTGGCCGGTGGCGGTAATCCCACCTGCACATCGGATGCGAATGGCCAGTGCTCGGTGCGCATCGTGAGCACGAAGGCGGATACGTATGAGATCCGCGGCGTGGTGACGGATACGGGCACGAACAAGGATGTGTCGATCGCCAAGTCGGTCTTGGCGACCTTCGTGGCTGGCCCGGCCGTGCGCGGAAAATCGAGTATCCAGATTCTGAATCCGGGAACGGACACCAACCAGATAGCGGATGGCGTCACGCCGGACGTGGTCACCGCGACGGCGCTGGATGCGAACGACAATCTGGTGGCGAAGGCCACGTTCCACTTCACGATCGACCCGACCACGGGCCTGACCGGCACGCCGGCATCGGGCGCCGGCACCTGCACGACGGACGACACCGGTACCTGCCAGTTCAAGGTGGCCAGCAAGCTGGCGGATCGGACCTATACCGTCCACGCCGCGCTATCCACCCTCACACCGTTCGAAGACGTGAATGGCAGTCCGCTGACGATCATCTTCAAGCCCGGACCGCTGGACATGTCCAGGTCCACGTTGTCGGTGATCGACAATAACGCCAAGGCCGGTGGTGGTCAGAACTCGGTGCAGATCAAGCTGGTCGATACCAACAACAACCCGATCAAGACGGCGACCACGGTCACCTTCAGTGCCGCGCCGGGTGTCCCGTTTGGCGGCACCGCGCTCTTTGGTACCCGGACCACGGGTAGCTGCAACATTGCGACCGCCGGTACGAACGAGGGCCAGTGTCCGAATCCGGTAACGCTGACCAGCCAGACGGCGGACAGCTATGTGGTAACGGCGCAGGTAGGCCAGGAGACGAGCAACCCGGTGCGGGTGGTATTCACCACCGGTGCGGCCGATCCGGCGCAGTCGTCGATCGACTACGCCAAGGATGCCGGCGGACAATCGATCACGAGCCAGCCGGCCGATAGCGTCACGCCGTTCATCGTGGTGGCGACGGCGAAGGATGCGAACGGCATCCTGCTGGCAGATGTGGACTTCACCTTCAAGGTGGTGCCGACCTCGGGTCTGGTCGGCCCTGCGGCCAGCGGCACAGGAAAGTGCACGACACTGGGCCGCGTGGGCGATCCGGCCTACGGCACCTGCCAGTTCGAGCTGACCAGCAGGAGCGCCGGCGATTACGGCGTGACGGCTACGGTGGCGGTCAATGGCACGGCGACCGAGGTCACCGGTAGCCCATTGACGGCGCACTTCTCCTCGGGCGATGGCGACCCGGCCCAGTCGTACATTCAGGTGACGCGCGATAACCAGACGGCCGACGGTACGGAACAGGATGTGATCACGGCGACGGTGAGGGATAAGAACGGCAGCCTCGTACCGCCGGGTGTGACGGTGCACTTCACCCTCACGCTGCGGTCCGACGGCAGCACGCCGCCCAGCGGCACGGTCGCGGTCGATCCGGTGGCGTATTCGTGCACGACCAGCGACGCCTCGGGTACGTGCGAGTTCAAGGTGGCGAGCACGCAAGCGATCACGTATAGCGTGTTGGCCGATATCGGCGGTACGCCGCTCAGCGGCGGTCAGCCCAGGGGACAGAATCCGGTGCCGATCACCTTCAGGCCCGGTCCATGGGATGCGGCACATTCCACGCTCGCGGTGGATCCCAATGACAAGCCGGCGGACGGTGTCGCGGCGGATGTGATCACGCTGACGCTGCGTGATGCGTACGCCAACCTGGTGTCGCAGTCCGGTGTCGATGTGGAGTTCTCCGCGGTCGATACCAGAGGCATCGTCAGCCTGCCGGCATTGCGTGCCACCACGTGCACGACGCGCGCGGACGGCACGTGCTGGGTCGAACTGACCAGCACGCTGCAGACGACCTACGACGTATCGGCGCAGATCGGCGCTACCCGCGCCAACAACGGCCAACCGGTGCAGGCAAGATTCAGCTTGTCGGCATGTCCGGGCTGTTCCACGCTCGTGGTCGTGCAGAGCGACCAGGCCGCGAACGGCGTATCGACGGATATCGCGATATTGACGCTCAAAGACACCAACGGCGATCCGCTGCCGAATGCGCCGGCGACGTTGAATGTGGAGCAGGGCGCCCTGTTGAGTCTGGCGCCGGAGTCCACGGCCGCCCGGGAATCGAAGGTGACGTGCACGACGGATGCGAACGGTCAGTGCACCGTGTACGCGACCAGCAACACGCCGGGCAGCTATGCGCTGAGTCTTACCGCGCCGTTGTCGGCGATACCGGTAGCGACCACGGTGAGGTTCGCCGATCTGCCGAAGGTCGATGCGACGCAGTCGAACCTGGGCATGCCCGTGAACTACCAGCCGGCCGACGGCACGACGCCGGATACGGCGCAGGTGACGTTGCTCGATGCGAACAAGGATCCGGTCACGGGCGTACCGGTGAGCTTCACAGTGGCCACCGGCGCGACGTTGCTGCAGAGGCAGTGCATCACCGGTCCCTTTGGCGCTTGCACGGTCGGCATCATCAGCGACACAGCGGGCAGTTATGCGCTGACGGCAAGCGTGGTGGCGGTCGCCGACGATGGCACGACGCAGACGATAACGCTGCCGACCGCGGCACAGGCGCCGGTCAACGCGGTATTTACCGGTCCGCCGGATCAGGACCATTCGACGCTGGTGATCGATCCTGATCGGCAGTCGGCGAACGGCGTGTCGGCGGACAAGGCGACGCTGACGGCCAAGGATGCGGATGGCCATCCGACACCCGGCTGGACGGTGAGCTTCACGGTGGCCGCCGGTCCGCTGTTCGGACCGGCGTACGCGACCGGCACGGCGACGGCGGCCTGCACGACGAATAACGACGGTCAATGCTGGGTGTACCTGACCAGTGAGCAGGAAGGCCAGTACACGGTGACGGCGACGGTCGACACGGTTACGCTGACGGCGGACGCGACGTTCATCCCGATATGTACATCGACGATAACGACGGACTGCGGCGCGGATAAGGTCGACCACGGTACGCTCACCATCGATCCGAATAACCAGCCGGCCGACAACACCGCACAGGATCGCGCCAACGTAGCGCTGTTCGACAAGAACAATCGGCAAGTGCAGAACGTCTGGGCGACCTTCAGCGTGACGGGCGGTGCGGCCGTGACCTTCAGTCCGGCGCCGTCGGCGAATGGCCAGGACCAGGGCGATCAGTGCCAGAGCGATGCGAACGGCGAATGCTCGGTGCGGCTGCGCAGTTCGCAGCCGGGTGATTTCCCGGTGAGCGTGGTTTCGCCGATCGCGAGGATTCCGATCGCATCGAAGATCGCGACCTTCAAGCCGGTATGCACGGGCGCAGCGTCGGATCCGGTGGATTGCGCGCCTTCGTACATCCCCGATTCCCTCCTGTCGAGGGTGCAGATCGAACCGAACGACCAGCCGGCGAACGGCGCCTCGGAAGACGGCGTGGCGATCATCCTGCTCGACAAGAACAGCCATGCGGTAGCGGACACGCGCGTGTTCCTGACGGTGGAATCCGGCGCGCGACTGACGTCGACGTTCTGCGATACCGATGCGAACGGCGTGTGCTACGACAGCACCGGCCACAAGGTGGGCGTGACCAGCCTGACGGCAGCCGGCTATACGGTCACCGCGACGGTGCAGATACCGAACCCGTGGAGCAAGGGCGCGGTAGCGCGCTTCTGCGACCCGACGGATCCGGCGCTTGCCACGTGTGGTTCGGGTCCGCCGGCGACACCGAACTCGACGCTGGAAGTCACGCAGGACAACCGGCCGGCGGATGGCGTTTCACCGGATGAGGTGAAGGCGACGCTCGCCGATGCGAACAAGCAGCCGGTGAAGAATGCGCGCGTCACTTTCACCGTGCAGCCGGGCGCGCGCCTGGTGAACACCGTGTGCATCACCGCGGACGGCGCCAACCGAACCACGGCAGGCGCCTGCAGCCAGGGCATCACGAGCATGGTCACCGGTCAGTACACGGTGGGCGTGACAGCGCCGATACCGACCACGCCGCCGGAGGTGACGGTGACGTTCATAACGCCCGAGTTGGATCAGGCCCACTCGTCGCTGACCATCTTGAACGACTACCAGCCGGCGGATGGCGCGTCGGCCGAACAAGCGCAGTTCCTGGCGCTGGATTCGGCCAACCAGCCGCTGCAGGGTATTCCGGTGACGTTTGGTTCCGACCCGAACGTGACCTTCTTGTCCACGACCTGCACCACCGGCGCGAATGGCGCGTGCAGCGTATCGTTGGCGAGTACCGCGCAGGGTGAACACGAGATCACGGCGACCTCGGGTCTGGTGAAGGAGACGGCGATAGCGCACTTCAGGGGCCAAATTTCGCCGTTTACCTCCACCTTGAAGACGACGCTGGACGCGCTGTCGGCCAATGGCGTGTCGCAGGATGAAGTCACGGTAACCTTGCGCGACGGTAACGGTTATCCAGTCGGCCAGACCGAAGTGAGCTTCACGGTGGACACGGGCGCCCTGTTCGGACCGTTCAAGCAAGGCACGCCGACGACGACCTGCACGACGAAGAGCGACGGCACCTGCGTGGTCGGGGTGACCAGCTTGACGCAAGGCACGTACCAAGTGAGCACGACCGCGCCGGTATCACTTGCTCCGACGACGGTAACGTTCATCCGCGTATGCCAGAGCGTGACCGACACCCAGTGCGGCTCGGGTCCGCCCGATCCGGAGCACTCCTTGCTGGAGATCGTGAGGAACAAGATGCCGGCGAACGGCTTCTCGCAGAACCTCGTCCGGGCAACGCTGAAGGACAGGCTTGATCTGCAGGTGAAGAATGCGCAGGTAACGTTCGCGGTCACCCCCGCGGACGCCACGCTCGCATCCGATGGTGCCTGCAAGACCGACAACAACGGCCTGTGCAACATGGGTCTGACCAGTGAGATCGCGGGCGATTACGCCGTGAGCACGATCGATCCGCTGGCATTGGGTCCGGTGACGGTGACGTTCATCCGCGTTTGCACGAGTGCGACGGACACGGACTGCGGTGCGGATAAGCCGGATCACGGCACGCTCGTCAGCGTGGTCGATGGCATGCCGGCGAACGGTGAGTCGCAAGACTTCGTGGAAGTGGCGCTGTACGACGCGTTCGGCAAACCGGTGCCGGGTGTGCCCACGACATTCCTGGCCAGTTCGGGCGCGATCCTGACCCCGCCGGGCGCCTGCGATACCGGCGACGGCACGCTGGGCACGAAGGCCGGTATCTGCCGGATGGGCGTGAAGAGCTTTGCGGCGGGCAGATACCAAGTGCAGACAACCGATCCGCTGGCGCTGGGGCCGGTCATCGTGAACTTCATCCGCCTGTGCACGAGCGCGACGGACACCGACTGCGGAGCGGGTCCGCCCGATCCCAGGCACTCGACGCTGATCGTCGATCCGAACCACCAGCCGGCCGACGGCAAGAGCCAGGATATCGCCACGGCGACGCACAAGGATCAGTACCAGATACCGGTGCCCAGCGTCCGGGTGGTGTTCGACATCCAAGTCGGTGCGTTCCTGGTACAGGCCGGCACAACGCTGCCTGCGCAAGAGTGCACGACGGACCCGGCGCAAGGTCCGTTGGCGCTGGGCGCGTGCGGGATCGGCATCACCAGCCTCCAGGTGGGCGACTACACGGTATCGACGACCTTGCCGATCGGCATGACAGCGACGGCGTCGTTCGGCAGCCTGGGTACGGTGATACCGGACTGCACCGTGATCCCGAATCGCGCGCTGCGGGGCCAAACGGTGACCGTGACCTGCAAGGGCGGCACACCGGGCGACAAGGTGGTGATTCCGGGCACGAGCTGCAATCCGGCCGTGATCGCGCCGACCGGCGACTTGACCTGCACGGGCAATGCCAGCGACATGGGCAACAACCCGCCGATCGTCGTGACCAACCCGAATACCGGAACCAACACCGGCGTACTGGATCTGCAGATGACCCCGGAGGGCAACACCCCGTTCCCGCCGCCGGTGCCCAACTGCGTGGTGAGTCCGAACCCGGCCGTAGCCGGCCAGAGGGTGACGCTGACCTGCACGAACGGCGTGCCGGACGACATCGTGCGGATTGCAGGCACGGACTGCGACCCGGCGACGATCCCGGCGACCGGCCTGTTGATCTGCCAAGGCAATACGGACGACATCGGCTCGAATCCGGTCATCACGGTCACCGATCCGAAGTCTGACTTGTCGAACAGCAGCGTGATTCCGCTGGAAGTGTACGTGGTGCCGAATCCGCCGCTGCCGGACTGCGTGGCGAGCCCGAATCCGGCCAGAGCGGGTCAGCAGGTCACGGTGACTTGCGACAACGGCAAGCCCGGCACGGAGGTGACCGTTCCAGGCACGGACTGCAGCGCGACACCGATACCGTCCTCGGGCAGCCTCACCTGCCAGGGCGATGCGGGCGACATGGGCAACGACCCACGGATCACGATCACCGACCCGGACACCGGCGGTCAGAGCAACGGTGTCATCCCGCTGGAAGTGGACCTCGCGACGAATCCGCCGCTGCCCAACTGCAAGGCCGATCCGAAACAGGCGCTGCCCAGCGATCGGGTAACGGCGAGCTGTGAGAACGGCAAACCGGGCACCACGATCACGATTCCGGGCACGGACTGCAATGGCAAGCTGATACCGCCCTCGGGCAGTCTCATTTGCTCGGGCACTGCAAGCCAGATGGGCAGCAACCCGCCGATTACGATCATCGACCCGACGGGTGGTTCGAGCAAGGGCGTACTCCCGCTGGACGTGGGGCCCACGACGAATCCGCCGCTGCCGGACTGCGTGGCGAATCCGAACCCGGCCAAGGCGGGTCAGTCGATAACGGTGACCTGCGACAACGGCAAGCCCGGCACGCAAGTGACGGTTCCAGGCACGGACTGCAGCGCGACGCCGATACCGTCCTCGGGCAGTCTCACCTGCCAGGGCGATGCGGGCGACATGGGCAACAACCCGCCGATCACGGTGATCGACCCGGATACGGGTGGATCGAGCAACGGTGTCATCCCGCTGGAAGTGGATCCCACGACCAGACCGCCACTGCCCAACTGCACGGCGAGCCCGAAACGGGTATTGCCGAGCGATCAAGTGGTGGTCACCTGCACCCATGCCCGACCGGATACCACGATCACGATTCCGGGCACGGACTGCAATGGCAAGCTGATACCGCCCTCGGGCAACCTGGTCTGCGCGGGTAATGCCGGCGAGATGGGCAGTAACCCGTCGATCACGGTCGTCGATCCCAAGACAGGCCAAACCAACGAAGGTGTCCTGCCACTGGACGTCGGCTCCAAGCCGCCGTATCCGAAACTGCCCGATTGCAGGGCAGAGCCGAACCCGATCGCCCCCGGTCAACCGGTGACGATAGCGTGCCAGAACGGACAACCCGGTACGCAAGTGACGGTTCCGGGCACGGACTGCAAGGCGACGGTAGTACCAGCCACCGGTCATGTGACCTGCACCGCCGGCAGCTCGGACGACCTGGGCAACAACCCGGTCATCACGGCGTACGATCCGGTGACGGATCTGACCACGCAAGGCACGATCCCGCTCGTCGTGACGCCGGTGGTCGCTCCCTCGGATGCGCTGTCGGTGCTCAACATCATGGACGACAACCGTCCGGCCGATGGCGTGGCGCAAGATATCGCCGAGGTGCTGCTGGCGGATACGAACGGCAACCCGATAGCGAACACGGTGGTCAGGTTCACCGTGGCATCGGGCGCGACGCTGGTGAATGAGACCTGCAGAACCAGTGCCTATGGTGCATGCCGGGTCGGCCTCACGGCGACGACGCCGGGTCTGTATGCGGTCGCCGTGATCGCACCGGTGAAGATCGGCCCGGTGATGGCGGCCTTCGTCGGCACGGTATCGCAGGCTAACTCCACGCTGTTCATGGCAGTGAACAACATGCCGGCGAACGGCGCATCCGAAAACCGTGCGCAAGTGACATTGCGCGACCGCAACGGCAACCCGGTGGCCGGTGAAGAGGTCATGTTCGCGGTGACATCGGGCGCGCTGTTCACCAGCAACGCGCGGTTGAGCACCCTCACGCAGGCGACCCCGGGCGCTCCGAATCCGGTAGCGCCCAGCGAGCAAGTCACCTGCACCACCGATAGTCATGGCATGTGCACGGTCGGCCTGACCAGCTCGGTGCCGGGCACCTACCAGGTCAGCACGATTTCACCGGTGACCCTGGGGCCGGTAAATGCGGTGTTTATACCGCCGATACCCGGTGCACCGGATGCGGGCCATTCGTTGCTGGTGATGCGCGTGGACGGCGCAGCGGCGAACGGCCTGTCGCAGGACATCGCGGTGGTGGCCTTGCACGATGCGAACGATGTGCCGGTACCGAACGTGGTCGTGGCATTCATGGTGGACGCGGGCGCAACCCTGGTGGATGCGGCCTGCCGGACGGATGTGGATGGCCTGTGTGAGGTCGGTCTGACCAGCACGACGGCGGGCCAGTATGGAGTCGCCGCGCAGGCGGGCACGCTGACGCTGGGTCCGAAGCAGGCGACGTTCATCGCGGTATGCACGCCGACGATAACGACGAACTGCGGAGCGGCGGCGCCGGATGCGGCCAAGTCGAAGATCGAGGTATTGCCGCCGAATAATGCGCAGGCCAACGGCAGGGAGAGGGATATCGTGCAAGTGACGCTGCGCGATGCGAACAATCAGGCCGTGTCCAGTGTGCAGGTGAGGTTGACATCGGGCGTAGGTTCGACCCTGGTCAGCACGATCTGCCTGACGGATGCGAGCGGCGTTTGCACGGTCGGCGTGACCAGTACGGTGCCGGGCGCCTACCTTGTCGAGACGACCGCGCCGATCGCGATGGGTCCGGTAGTGGCACGCTTCGTGGTACCACCACCGCCGGAGCCGATAGCGACGCCGGCACTGGATCCGCGCGTACTGTTCGGACTGATGGCGCTGCTGGCCATGGTCGCGCTGCGCACCATGCGTCGCGGCATGCGTTGAATGAAGGGGGGCGTTTCCCCTCCCCCACGTGAGCACGTGGGGGAGGGGCTTTTTCTTCTCTCTCCCGCATGTGAGAGGCCGGGGGAGATGAGAGGCTCTTATGGCGTGATTGCGGTTTTCAGCACCCCATCGTACGGCGTCGCGGCATGCGTTGAATGAAGGGGGGGCGTTTCCCCTCCCCCACGCGAACACGTGGGGGAGGGGCTTTTTCTTCTCTCTCCCGCATGCGGGAGGCTAGAGGGAGATGAGACAGGTTCTTACGGCGTGATTGCGACTTTCAGCACCCCATCGCGCTGGTTGGCGAACAGATCGTAAGCCGCCTCGATATCGTCGAGCTTATAGCGGTGGGTCACCAACGGCTTGAGATCGGTGCGGCCCGAAGCCACCACTTCCAGCAGCCGGCGCATGCGTTCCTTACCGCCGGGGCATAGCGAACTCACGATGCTCAGGTCGCCCAAGCCCGCGGCGAAGGCATCCAGCGGAATCTTCAGATCGCCCGAATACACGCCCAGGCTCGACAGACACCCGCCTGGACGCAACACGCGCAGCGCCGATTCGAAAGTGTTCTGCGTGCCCAGCGCCTCGATCGACACATCCACGCCGCGCCCGTCGGTGAGCGCCATGATCTGCTCGACCGGATTGCCCGCCTTGAAATCGACCACATGGTCGGCGCCGAGCCGGCGCGCGATCTCCAGACGCTTGGGGACGGTATCCACGCCGATGATCGTGGTCGCGCCCAGGAGCTTGGCACCGGCTACCGCGCACAGCCCGATCGGCCCGAGCGCGAACACGGCCACCGTGTCGCCGATGCGGATCTTGCCGCTCTCCGCGCCGGAGAACCCCGTGGACATGATGTCCGGGCACATCAGTACTTGCTCGTCGGTCAGCGCATCGGGCACCGCGCACAGATTGGCCATCGCATCGGGTACGCGCAGGTACTCGGCCTGTGCGCCGTCGATGAGGTTGCCGAACTTCCAGCCGCCCGTGGCCTTGTAGCCATGCTTCGTGCCGGGGCCATCCTGCGAGCTGCAACCGCACAGGCAGGCGTAGCTGTGGCCGCTGGGTGTGATGGCACCGGCGATGACACGCTGCCCTTCCTTGAAGCCCTGCACGCCCGCGCCGAGCTTTTCGATGATGCCCACCGGCTCGTGTCCCACGGTCAGGCCCTTGGCCACCGGGTACTCACCTTTGAGGATGTGTACGTCGGTGCCGCAGATCGTGGTGGTGGTGATGCGGATCAGCGCATCCTGCGGGCCGATATCGGGGATGGGTTTGTCTTGGATTTCGATGCGTCCGGGGGCAACGAAGATTGCCGCTTTCATCTTGGCCATGTCATGACTCCTCAAAGATGGAAAAGGGATTTGGATTCTCCGTGCTTATGTAACACAGGGCAACTTATGGCCGCAGGAAGGGTTCCGAGTGCCAGATCAATTGAGACCCCTTGCAGCGTTCGCGTTGCGCAGATGGCGTCTCCAACGGAGAGCCGGCTCTTCGATCAGCTTGTAGGAAACCGCAGCTGCTATCAGGGCTGCGATCGGAACAAACAACCTGCTGATAGAGAAGTGATCGGCCAGCCATATCATTAGGAAATGGTTCAAGAACACACCGTAACTCAGGTTGCCCAGTAATTCGTCGATGGTGCCGAATGGCCGCTGTTGTAGAAAGGCTACAGTTGAAATACCGATTACAATTCCGGTCATAACCTCTTTATTATAGGGTGCTCCATATAAGTATGGAGATGAAAAAACAGCTGTTGTGGCTATAATGCTCAAACAAACAACTAAAGGTGGATACCATCGAGGCTCTTGCAAAACTCCCGCACCCCACCCCTCGTTTCGTGCGATAGCCGCACGACGTGGCGTGTTTTGTGCTTCGACGCGCCGATGTCTTTGCAAAACGGGGCCGATGACGGCGTTG
>JAISPQ010000224.1 GCA_031274955.1 Rhodanobacter sp. | reverse complement strand
GGCGCAGTGGGGCGACAAGTGGCAAAGCGCGGGCAAGCCGCCCATCGTGCTGTCCAGCGAAAGCGGCGAGCCGCTGGCGCCGATGCGTGTCACCACGCGCACGGGCAAGCCCGTTGAGGTCGTTCGTTTTTCCCCTGGTCCAGGGGCAAACGCACGCACACGGGCGTTTTTCGCCCGACATGCGCAGGGTTCCTCGTCGCCCGATGATGTCACCCGATAATCGGCTGCGTCGTGTTCAATCGGCACATAAAAAAGACGCCGCGCATCGAGCGCGGCGTCGGGTTCAGCGAAAATTTCCGGATTCAGTTGCGGCGGTCGCCGTTTTTCTTCTCCCTGTCGTTAGCGCGCTGTTCGCGTTGCTGCGGCTGCACGACCTGTGTGCGTTGCGTGCGTGGCGACTCCGTACCCCCCGTGCCAGATGACTGCATTTGCGGCTGATTGGCATTGTTGCGCGGCTGGAAACGTGACGCTGGCTGTTCGTTGCGCGGCGTCTGCGCTGGCGGGGGAGGCGCGGATGTCGCGTTTGCCGGAGCGCGATTCTGCATGCGCTGTGTGCTGCGTTCGGTGGGGGCCGCCTGCCCCGACAGCGAAGGTGCGGATGGCATGCTCGCCGGAGCGCGATTCTGCATGCGCGGTGTGCTGCGTTCGGTGGACGCCGCCTGTCCCGATAGCGAAGGCGTGGATGGCGTGTTCGTCGGAGCGCGATTTTGCATGCGCGGTGTGCCGCGTTCGCTGCGCGTGCTTGTCGCTGCGTTACCGGCATTCGTGACTCCGGAATGCGGCGCGAATCGCGATGAGGGGAGTCCCTCGCGCACGTTCGTCGGCGCGTTTCCTGGGCCACGCGACTTGCCCGCGCCCATGGCGGGTTGCGTACCCGCCGCCGCCGGTCCGCCACGTGCGGGCAATGCCCGCGGACGCGCGTTCTGGCCGACCACCTGCACGTGCGAAACAAGCCCCGCATTCGCGGCGGCGCCGGCTTTGGGCGGCGCTCCACGCAACTCTTGCGTAGACAGTGGCCGTCCGCCGTTGCGCTGGAACGCTTCCATGCGCGCATTGATCGACATGCTGGCCTGCGGCGGCGACGTGCGGGCGATGACGCCGCGATTGAACGCCCTGGACTGCGGCATCGCACCGCGCGGAGCCGCGGCCGAAACGAAGCTCGCGCGTGTCGGCGTAATGCCGACGCGGCTGACCACGCTCACGCCGCGCAGCATATTCACATCGACCTTCACGCGTGCGCCGCCGACCGCACGTGCGCCGACGAACACGTCACGCGACACCACGGTGAACGCGAGCGCATTGTTGCGATAGGCGTAGTCGTGGGTGATCGGCCGACCGGCCGAGTAGCTGGCGTAGACGGTGGTGATGTATGCGTCGCTCACCACGATCGCGTTACGCCTATTGATGCTGGTGAAATAGGCGCGCGATGCGCCGTACCACGGCACGTACACGTCGCGCGGTCCGAGCGGGAACCAGCCGACCGGCCCGCCGCCGACGCCGACACTGACGCTGATGCCGTCCGCAAACGCGACCATCGCCGGCGAGTACACCGCGCCATAACTCACGACCGGACCGGGGACCCAACCCCAACGGCTGCCGACATAAGCCCAGCGTCCGTAATGGAACGGCGCGAAGCCCCAGGCGGCATTATCCACCCAGGTCCAGCCCCACGGATCGATCCACGCCCAATAGCCGTCGCGGTAGGGCGCCCAGTCGGCATCAACCGTGGTTGGATACCAGACGTTGCCGTAATCGGGCTCGGTCGCCCAACTGCCGTAGGTATCCAGATCGGTATAGCCGATCATGTCCTGCGGCACGTACTTGCTCGACACGGAACGGGTGTACTGCGCATCGCGCGACTGACACCACATGTCGAAATCATCCGGCTGCGGGATGTCGAGCGTCTCGTAATCATGCAGTGCAGAATCGTTGAAACGGTACGAATGGCCGATGCTCACGGTGTAGCTGGCGTTTTCCTCGCCGTACACATCGCCGCCGCCGTCGAACACGGTCACCATCGTGCCCTGGCCTTGCGGATCGATGTCCACACGGTAATTGCCCGGCTGCGTTACCACGAACGCGAGCGTGGGCGTATCCACTTCGTAGGTCTGGCCCTGCTCCAGATGGCGCACACGCAGATTCACCACGCCCTCGGTGAGTTCCATTTGCGCGATGGTGTCGTCGAGATTGAGCAGATCCAGGGTACTGCCCGCATCCAGACGGATGTCGGCCGCGCCGATCTGCAATTCGATGCGCGAGTCCTTATCGGTATAAACCTTGTCGCCGGTGGCCAGCGGACGGTTGAGCGATACCTGCGCCCATTGATCGTCGTCGCCGGCCGGCTGGAAGCTCACGTTGCCGCTGAGGTAGCTGACGCGCGCTACACGATTGGGCGGGTCCGCCCATGCACTGCTCACGAAGAAACCGAACACCAGAGCGAACGCGCTAACGTACCACGCGCGCCGTCCGGCAAAACGCATTGTGTACATCGAGATGATCTCCTAAGGCCTACACCAGCCGCGGTCACGGTGGGAATCACAACGCCCCTTAAGCATGTCCGTCGCGGCTGACAGGCGTGCACAGTATCGGCGCACTCTCGCTGAACGACGACTTTCCGGTCGGTGCAAGACCAGGGGTATCGCTTACTCAGCATTCAGTGCAACGCGACTTGTCGCTGTGCGGCTTGCCTGCTAGCCTGCAAAAACGCGTGCGATCCTCAGTTGAGGATCATGGGCGGGTGTAGTTCAATGGCAGAACTGCAGCTTCCCAAGCTGCTAACGTGGGTTCGATTCCCATCACCCGCTCCACCCTATCCAGAGCGAAGGAAACCGGCATGGGCATACTCGCGGAATTCAAGTCCTTTGCGATGCGTGGCAACGTGATCGACCTCGCCGTCGGCGTGGTGATCGGTGCGGCTTTCGGCAAGATCGTAACCTCGCTCGTCGATCAGATCGTCATGCCGCCGATCGGGCTGCTGATCGGCGGCGTGGATTTCTCCGCCTACAAATGGGTGCTCAAGGCCGCGGGTGCGGACGGTAAGGGCGAAGTGGCGATCCAACTCGGCGCATTCCTCAACACGATCATCCAGTTTCTGATTGTGGCGGCCGCGATCTTTCTCGTCGTGAAGGTGATGAACGCGTTGATGAAAAAGCAAGCGGCGGCACCCGCGCCGACACCGCCGGAAGTCCAACTCCTTACCGAAATCCGTGATCTGCTCAAGCGGGATCACTAAGAGCCTATCCTTATCGTTCGTTTTTCTCAACCCGGCCTGCACAGGCTCCAAGTCGGCCCTGTCAAAGCGGTTTGACGACTTCGGCGAAGATATCTAAAGTATCTACACTCTTGTTTCTACATTCGGACGCCATGCCGATCAACCTGCACATCGCCAAATGGGGCAACAGCCTCGCCATGCGCCTGCCTGCCGATCTCGTGCGCCGCTTCGGCTTGCGCGAAGGCGATAGCGTGAAAGCGCAACTCACGACGACGGGCTCCTTGGTGATCCAACCCGCCACCTGGAGCCGGCGCAACTTCGCCGCGGAACTGGCTCAGGCGCGCCAGAGGCTTCCCCTGAGCCAGAGCGTGGTCGAGCAACTGCGTCGCGAGGCGCGCTATTGATGATTTACGTTGATACCAGCGCCATCGTTGCGCTGATCGTCAACGAGCCGGGCAGCGCGGCGGTGACCGCCTGGTATGCCGGATCCAAAAGCCAGATCGTGTCGGCCGCCTGGTGTGTCACCGAGCTCGGTAGCGCGCTTGGCATGAAACAACGCATGTCCCAGATCGATGCGATGCAGGTGCAGGCCGCGTGGGAGCGCTTCGAGCGTCTGGCCGGCAATGACCTGCGCCTGCTGCCCGTCGAGCCGGCCGACTTCCATCGCGCGGCAATGCTGACCCTGGATGCCGCCAGCGGCCTGCGGGCCGGCGATGCGCTGCACCTGGCCTGCGCCGAGCGTGCCGGCGCCAAGAGTCTCGTCACGCTCGACGCGACGATGGCGAAGAATGCGCATCGGGTGAAGCTCAAGCCCGTGGCGTTGACTGTGGGGTGATGTAATTTCTATCCGACGGGTGCGATTCAACCTGATGCTAAGGTAAAGGCGCTTCCAGAGGTTTGGCGTAAAAGTACGACCTACATCGCGTACAAATACCGAACCCTCCCGCAGGCCAGGCGGGGTGCGTGCTCGGTCGAGTATCGGTATACACTGTGCCCGTTCCGCGAACTCGCCGCGAATCGCGCGGTCTATCCGCCCCATGAAACCCTTTCGCCCACCCGCGCGCGGCTTCAGCCTGATCGAGATGGTCGCGGCCTTTCTGGTCTTTGCGCTGGGCATCGGCGTGCTCATGCAGACCCTCGCGGCCTCGATGCACAGCGCGCGCCAGTCGTCGGACTACACCATGGCCGCGCTGCGGGCGCAGTCGCTGCTCGATACCGTCGGCATTGGGGAGCCGATCCAGCCCGGGCAGAGCAGCGGCAATTTCGACGAAGGCTACACCTGGCAGATGAACATCCAGCAGGTCGATCCCAGTGCTGTCGAGTCGCAGTTGCAGTCCGTCGTCGGGGCGGGCAACAGCAATACTCCGCCGCCGAATCAAACCTCGGCCGGGAATGCGGGCATTGGCGGTGGGATGCAGAACGGACAACTTGATCTGTATCAGGTGGACCTCACCGTGTCCTGGGGCGGTCGTTTCGGCAACCAGCCGCGTACGGCGGTCTTCAGCACGCTGCGCACGGTCAATTCCGATCTAACCAAGAACGGCGTGCATATGCCGGCGCCGCGTTTCGGCGGGGGCGCGAAGTGATCGCCGTGGCGCCAACGGTCATGGCGGGCTGTACGCCGCCTTGGAGGATGAAAGAGCATTCGAAAGTTCTTGCGAACACACATCCTGCGTCGTCGTTCCCGCCACAAGCACGCGGGAATGACAAAGCATGGGGCGTTTTCGGGGGGGATGCGACACGTTTTCTCCCCGTCATTCTGCGCGTAGCGAAGCGAAGTCGCAGAATCCCTGCGCCGGCGCAGCCGGAGCCAAACAGGCGGGGGCTCTTTGGCCTACCCAACAACGTCATTCCCGCATGCTTGTGGCGGGAATCCAGCGACTTTGCTTTGGCTGTTAACCATCAAGAGCGAAAGGCACTGGATGACGCGTGGCGTCCCGCCGCTTGCTCTTCGGGCCGGCTTCGCCGTTCGCTTGCGCATCCTGCCTTCGCAGCCCTGCCAGAAGCACGTGGGCCTATCCAGAGCCGCTCGCCCGTCTGCGAAGGCGCTCAGCGCGGCTTTACGCTGCTCGAAGTGATGCTGGCAATCCTGCTGTTGGCCGTGCTGCTGGCGGGCGCGTATGGCGCGATCCGCACCGCTGTGCACGGCATGCACTCGGGGGAACTGGCGATCGATCGCATCAATCGCCTGCGTGTCGCACAGGAATTCCTCCGTCGCCAGGTGAGCCGCATCATGCCGCTGGCTTTCGACAAGGATCCCAGCACGAACAAGAATTTCGTTTTCGAAGGACGCGGCAATTTCATGCGCTTTGTCGCGCCGATGCCGGGTTATCTCTCACGGGGCGGTCCGTATGTGCAGACGCTGTCGTTTGCCGGCAATCGCAGCGGCGGCGTGCAACTGCTTTTTACCGACAGCATGCTTAACGGTTTCGACATCAGCATGAAGGATACCGGCAAAGAGCCGTCGATCCTGCTTGATGAAATCCAGGACGGAAAATTCCAGTACCGCACGCTGGACGAGCAAGGGGAACTCACCCAGTGGCTGGATGAATGGCCCGATCAGACCCTCACCCCGGTCATGGTGCGCATCGTCGTACAGATGCGCCCCGAGGCGCATCTGGATTTTCCGGTGATGGATATTCCGATGATGCTCGACGTCGGCGCCGTGCGGCGGGTCAGCGGCCTGCCGAACCAGCCTTTGAGGAGCAACTGATGCGCGCGCGTTGGAACATTCCCCTTTTCTCTTGCCGCTCCTCCGCAAGCGGGAGTTGTCTCTTTACTGTCATTCCCGCGCAGGCATACTGCTGTCCGGAATATTTCCAGGTGCGGGTTTCAAACTCACCCCTGCTCCCTCAACCCTGCCTAACGCTCCCCGCGCCCACCCGTGAACGCGGCGTTGCCTTTGTGCTTGTGCTGTGGGTGATCGCGATGCTATCGATCCTGCTCGGCAGCTTCTCGCTGATCGCGCGCACGGAGAATCTGCAATCGCGGCATTTGTTCGACAGCACGCAGGCGCGTTACGCCGCCGAGGCCGGCCTCAATCTGGCCATCTACGAATTGCGCAAGCCCGATGTGCTGGCGCGCTGGGTGGGCGATGGTCGTGCGTATACCTTTGGTTTTGGCGATGCCAAGGTCGAGGTCCGCATCACCAACGATTCGGGCAAGGTCGACATCAATCGCGCCGGTGAGGACATTCTGACCGGGCTTTTCGTCGGGCGCGGCGTTCCGTTCGATCAGGCGCAGGCGCTGGCGGATGCGATCCAGGACTGGCGCGAGTCGGGTATAGCCAAGCGGCCCAATGGCGCCAAGGAGGCCGACTACCGGGCTGCGGGCTTGTCGTATGGTCCCACCGGCATGCCGTTCCGCACCGTATCCGAAGTGCAGCAAGTGCTGGGCATGACCTACGATTTGTATCAGCGCGTGGAGCCTGCCCTGACGATTTATTCGGGCAGCAGCATGCCGAACGTGGCCTTCGCCCCGCTGGAGGCCCTCGTCGCCTTGCCGGGCATGACCGCAGAATGTGCGCAGGAGATCATTATGCTGCGCCAAACTGTAAATCCCGGCGATCCGCCGCCCGCCACCACCTGTACGAACGCATCCATCGTGGCGCGCGGCGGGGGGAGCACGTATAGTGTGAAGTCGCGTGCCGTGCTGCCCAATGGTGGCAGCGCAACTTTAGATACGACCATCCGCATGGGTGGGATCAATGCGGCGGGGCGGCCGTATATGGTTCTACGCTGGCGCGATGACGAAACCTCATAGTTCGCTGTGAATCCGATCCTCGAAAAACAATTCGCGCATCTGCGGATGCGCCTTGCCAAGTCGCCGTTGCCGCGCTTTTTCGTGTGGTGGTGGGGCGAATTGCTCGCGTGCCTGCCCGCGCGCTGGCGCAGCGCGCTGGGCGATCGCTCCGAAACGCTGCTGCTGGATTTGCGTCCCAGTGAGATCGTCGTCTGGCGCGAGCGCGGCGAAGCGGTGAACGAGTACGCGCGCATCTCGCGCACGCTGCCGCCGGAAGAACAAGGCATCGAGTTTCTGCGCCTGCGCCTGGCGCTGGGCGATCCGCTGGTGCGCACCGTGTTCTGCATTCCGTCCGGGCGTGTGCTGACGCGCAAGCTCAGTCTGCCCAGTGCCGCCGAGGAAAATCTTCGTCAGGTATTGTCGTTTGAGATGGATCGGCAGACGCCGTTCAAGGCCGACCAGATTTATTTCGACAGCCACGTGCTGGGGCGCGATGCGAACGGACGCAATGCGCAGGTGGAACTCGTACTGATTCCGCGCGGCCAATTCAATCAGGAACTGGCCGCGCTGCCGGCCGCCGCCGCCATGCAACTGGACGGGGTGGATAGCTGGCGTGCGGCGGCGGGTGCGAGCCGCCGGCATATCAATCTGCTGCCGTCCGAATACCGCGCGCGCCGGCGCAATATCCGTCTTCCGGTCAACCTGGGCCTGTGCGCGCTCGCGCTCGTGCTGATCGTGATGAACATGGATGCATCGCTGGTCAATCGCGCGGCCGCTGTCGATGCGATGCGCGCGGCGGTCGAGGCATCCACTACCGACGCCAAGCAGGTGACCGCGTTGCGCAAGACGCTGGCCGATTCGATCTCCGGCGCGAACTTCCTTGCCGAGCGCAAGCGCAAAGGCCTCCTGATCGTCGCCTTGCTCAACGATCTCACGCGGCAACTGCCCGAAGATACCTATCTGGAACGCATGCAGCTCATCAACAAGCAGGTGGTGCTGCAGGGCCAGTCCAAGGAGGCGACCAAACTCATCGCCCTGCTGGCCGCCTCGCCGTGTCTGGGCAATCCCGGTTTTCAGGGGCAGATACAGCCAGACCCGCGTAGCGGCAGGGATCGATTCCAGATCAATGCCGATCTGAAAGATTGCAACCCGGCGACGATCGCGCCGGCTGCACCGGCAGCCGGCGCTGCCAATCCGCCTCCGGCCGATGCCGCCAATCCGCCGCCACCTCCGGCTGGTAGCAATGCATCGGCGCAGCCCGCGACGGGGGCCACGCATGGAGGCTAGTAAACTCAAGCCCAAAGACGGCCGGCTGCTCGCGGTTGTCCTGTTATTGATCGTGCTGATACTCGTCTATCTGGGTGGCGTTCACTGGTGGTTTGTCATGCCGCAGATGCAGTTCTCCAGCGACATGCAGGATCTGCGCGATCAGCAACTGCGCTTGCGCATGGCCACTACGGAGAAGCCCGACATCGAAAAACATCTTGCGGAAGTCAAGGCTTACGAACAGGGCAACGTGGCCTTTCTTCCGGAAAGCGATGCAAACTCGGCTTCCGCGGCGCTGATCCAGCGTTTCAAGCAGGCGGTGGCCGACCACGTGAAGGACGAAAAACGCTGCCAGCAGACCGGCACACAAAACTACACAGGCATTGACGACGAGCCCTTCAAGCGCGTCGCCGTGCAAGTGCGCATGAAATGCGATCTTGAGCCGTTCTCGGCGATCCTCTACGATCTGGAAAACGGCAAACCCTACCTGTTCGTAGATCAAGTAACGATCACCAAGCAGGCGTTCAATCCGCCACCGCCCAGGCCCGTAATGCCGGGGTCGGCGGTGACGCCGCCACCGCCGCCGCCGCCGCCGCCGCTGGATATACAGTTCAACCTGTCGGGCTATCTGCATCAGCCGGGTAAGACCAAATGAACGTAAAGGCGGCCCGACTCACCACGAATACGCTGGGCGGTCTGTGCGCGGCGCTGTTGTTATTGCTGGTCATCCAGTACGCCGGTTTCGGTAGCGGCTACCATTGGGCGGAAGATGATGCCGAAGGCGATGCGGCGCGTGCGCAGGCCGATGCGATCGATCGCGAGCCGATAACGCTGCCCGCGGAGAACGCGTTTGCGGATATCCGGGTGCATCCGTTGTTCAATGAGGATCGCAAACCCACGCCGCAAGGCGCCAGCGGCGATGAGACGGCGCCGGCCAACCCCTTGAATGTCGCCCTGACGGGTGTAATCGTTGACGACGACCACCATATCCGTATTGCCATGTTGCAGGACAAAGCCAACAAGAACCAGCCGATCGCCTTGAAAGCCGGCATGTCCTTGGGCGGCGACCAGGCCAACTGGACGCTGACCGAAGTGATGCCGCGCAAAGTGGTATTTCGCAGCGCGGCCAACGAGACCACCACGGTCGATCTGGAAACCGCCACTACCGCCATGACACCGCCGCCGCCCGCACAGCCAAGATCCACGCCCAGTGCGCCGCCGCCCACCGCTCCGGCGGCCCCAGCCGCCGCTGCCGCGGCGGCCGGCCGGGGGGGCGATGCGGCCGACCTGGCCCGCCGGATCGAAGAACGCCGCCAGCAACTACGTGAAGAGGCGGAACGTCAGCGCAGTGGCGCGGCTCCAACGCCGCCACCGCCGCCGCCACCCCAGAAACAATAGACGATGAAGTGAGCTACTCGTGCATAAATCCATTACCCTGCTGATCGTATTGGGCATTGCCTTGCTGGCGGGCTGTTCCACGCCCGCCAGCAAGCGGTCATCGTCATCCGCGGCCAACAACAGCGACATCCTGACCGCGGACAACATCCTCAAACCGCCGCCGCCGATCAAGCCGACGGAGGAATCCTCCGGCATCGACGTATCCTCGCAGAACACCAACCGTCCGCCGCCCAAGCCCGAGATCGAGGTCGGCTCCGGCAAGTTCTACGCCCGGCAAGCGGCGCAAAAGCCCGTCTCGACCGAGGGACAAGTCACCTTCAATTTCGAGAACCAGCCGGTGCAGGCGGTGGTGAAGGCGATCCTCGGCGACATGCTGCAAGAGAACTACACCATTGCGCCGGGCGTGGGCGGCAACGTCACCTATTCCACCTCCAAGCCGATCAGCCGCGAGGATGCGATGCCGGTGCTGGAAATGCTCCTGGCATGGACCGGCAACTCGCTCGTGCGCGAAGGCAATCGTTATACCGTCATGCAGACCAAGGATGCGATTCCGGGCAAGCTGACGCCGCGCATCGGCGCAACCGCACTGCCCGGCTATGCGCTGCGCATCTATCCGCTGCGCTACATCTCGCCGACCGAGATGGCCAAGCTGATGAAACCCTATGTAAAGGCCGATGCCATTGTCAGCGCCGATCCTAACCGCGCGCTGGTCGTGCTGGCCGGTACGCCGGCGGAACTGGACAACTACCAGCGCACCATCGATACGTTCGATGTGGACTGGATGAGAGGCATGTCGATCGGCGTGTTCACCATGCAGCACGTGGATGTCGGCAAGCTCCTGCCGGAGCTGGATATGATCTTCGGCAGCAAGGGCGAATCGCCGCTGGCCGGCATGTTCCGTTTTATGCCGATCGAGCAGACCAATTCGATCGTCGTCATCACGCCGCAGCCGGAATACTTGAAACAGGCCGAGGAATGGCTGTATCGCCTGGATCGCGGCAGCGCCGAAAACACGCCGCGCCTGTACATCTACGAAGTGAAGAACCTCAAGGCGGCGGATCTGGCCGAGTATCTGATCCAGATCTTTGTCCCCGGCGGTGGCGGCGGCGCGCGCCGCAGCAGCACCTCGGGCAATGTCGCGCCGGGCCTGCGGCCGACCACCGTCGGCGGTACGAGCGGCTTCGGCGGCATGAACAACACCAACAACTCGCTGCGCCCGCAATCGGTACAGGAGAGAAACGCACCGGTGCAGCAGCCGGGGCCGGCGGGCGCGGCTGGCGCCGCCCAGAACCAGAAGCAGAGCGATATCCGTATCTCGGCGATCGACGAGAACAACCAGTTGCTGGTGATGGCGCAGCCGTATGAGTGGGACCAGATCCAAACCGCGATCCGCAAGATCGATATGATGCCGCTGCAAGTGCAGATCGAGGCGAGGATCCTGGAGGTGCGGCTGCAAGGCGCTCTGCAATATGGCGTGCAGTGGTGGTTAGGCAATAAGCAGGGCACCGACAGTATAGCCCCTGTAGGCCCTGGCCAGTATGCGAAGGATGGCAATCCAAACAACACCGCCCCAGGTAATCTTTACCCCAACCCCTATCATAAATCGGGCAGCATACTGGGAGTGAATCCCACAGCGAGCCTAGGTGCGCCCACGTTCTCCTATTCGTTTATCAACAGCAAGTTTCAGATGCTATTGAATGCACTTGAAACCTCGGGCCTGACCAAGACGTTGTCCGCGCCATCGATGGTGGTCAACAACAATCAGGAGGCGCAACTCACGGTCGGTCAGCAGTTTCCGGTCGTGCAGAACTTCTACGGAGCGACATATGGGAGCACGACCACCGACCCCACCGCAGTCAACCCCAGCAACGTAGGCTCCGTGCAGTATCTCAGCACCGGCGTTACGCTGGATGTGAAGCCGCGCGTAAATCCGGGTGGCCTGGTCTATCTGGATATCAGTCAGCAAGTCAGTTCACAGGTGGCGGACTCGTCGAGTAAGAATGCGAGCGGCAACCCGACGATCAGCAATCGCCAGTTCCAGACGCAGTTGGCGATACAAAGCGGGCAGACCGTTCTGCTCGGCGGCTTGATCCAGGACGTCAACACCAAGAGCAAGACCGGTGTGCCGCTGATCAGCAGGGTGCCGGTTCTGGGCAACCTGTTCGGCAATACCGATACCAGCAAGGACCGCACGGAACTGATCGTGCTGATCACGCCGCGCGTGATCAGCAACAGCGACGAAGCGCGCCAGATGACGGAAGATTACAGTCACCAGTTCGAATCGCTGCGGCCCTTGCGTGGGAAGGACACGCAGATGCAAGCCAATCCGCTGCGGCCGGCCTTGCAGCCACCGGTGCAACCATCACCGCAACCGTTGTCGCAACCAGCACCGGCAGCGCAACCGCAGCCGCAGTTGCGGTTGCAACCACCGCCGCAGCAAACGCCGCCGCCGGCGGCGCGAACAGCGTCACCAACGCCGTCATGGCCGGCAGCGCAGACGTCGCCGTCGTCACCACCACCACGGCCAGCGCCAGCGCAAACGCTGTCGCAGCCAGCGACACAAATATCGTCACGGCCACCGACACAGGTGTCACCGCAGCCAGCAATGCAAACACCGACACAAATATCGTCACGGCCACCGACACAGATACCATCGCAGCCAGCGATGCAAACACCGACACAAATATCGTCACGGCCACCGACACAGGTGTCACCGCAGCCATCAATGCAAACACCGTCACAAATATCGTCGCGTCCGCCGACACAGGTGTCACCGCAGCCAGCAATGCAAACACCGTCACAAGCATCATCGCGGCCGTCGGCACA
>JAISPQ010000174.1 GCA_031274955.1 Rhodanobacter sp. | reverse complement strand
GTGGGCACCACGTCGTAGAAGGTGTACCCGGTCACCGTCGTGCCCAGGGTTTGATTGCTCGCCGTGATCGTGTAGGTGATCGTCCCGCCCGCTCGCGCTTCGCTCACATCCGCGGTCTTCGTCAGACTGACCACCGGCGTTACCGTCGGCGTCTCTACGCAGGCCGGGTCGCGGCTGTCGCATTGCGTCGGCGGCGTGCATGTCGCCGTGTTGCAGGCCGGCGTCGGATTGCAATTGTTCGCCAGCGTGCAGTTGTTCGGCGTCTTGTCGTAGTACGCCTGATTGACGATCTTCGTCGTACCTGCCGGCAGCAAGGCATCCAGCTTCACGGTGAAAGTCACCTGCACCGGCGTTGCCACGGTGATCGGATCGTTGACCGTGATCGTGCATTTCGTGCCTGCGGCCGATCCCGGCGTCGGCGGCACCGGCCCCACGCAACCTGTCACCTGCGAATTGCCTCCCGTCACGCTCACGAAAGTCGTGTGTTCCGGAATCACTTCGGTGAATGTGTAACCCGACGGTTGAGTGCTGCCCGCCTGCGTGTTCGTCAGCGTGATCGTGTAGTCGATCTGCGTACCTGCCGCCAATGGCGAAGGCGTCGTCGTTTTTTTCGTCAGTACCACATTGGGCGGCAGCGCATTTGTAAACGTGCAGTTCACGGCACTATTCGTCGGCATGATGAAACTGCCGCTCAGCCCCGCGGGCGTAACTGTCACCGTGGAGCCATCCGTGGCTTTGACGCAATTCAGGGTCGTTAGGTAAGCGGATGCGCTTCCGCTGGTGAACGCTTCGGTCAGCGTGACCGTGCTGCCAAACCATGCTTGGGCCGTGGCATTGGTGGTTGTGGAAGGCGCGGTCGAATTACCGACCGTGGCGCTACTGACATCCGTACCGCTGATAGTCAATCTGACCGCATTGCCGGCAGTGGCGCCCTGCCAGATCTTCGTCAACGTCACCGGGCGGGTCACTTTGATTTCGACGCAATCGTCCGCATCCGGCAGAATGATGAGCTGAGGCGAACTCATATTGCTGCCGCAGTTCTGCAAGGTGGGCAATGTCGTGTTACTTGCGACTTGCACGGTAACCGTTACCGTGCACGAAGCCACGGCCGGCAAACTTCCACGCAGAGTAATCGAGGTGGCGCCAACCGCACCGGTCAGAGTCGCGGTCGTGCCGCTGGTATTAGTCGGATTTCTGCAAGTTCCCCCGACCGTCGTACTCGCCAAGGTCATGCCTGTCGGCAGATTGTCGGTGAACGACCAGCCTGATTTCGCCGCCAGATCTGTTCTGTTGGTAACGGTGAAAGTCAACGTGGTGGTGCCACCCGCCGTAATGGTCGAGGAAGAAAATGACTTGCTCAAACTTGGCGTAACATCCAGTACCTGCATATTGTCGAATGCGGCATCGTTACCCTCCGTTGCTCCATTGAGGCTGTACATCGAGGCCGTCAGACTCGTTCCGTTCAAAATGGCTGGCGTACCGATCAGATTCGCCACCGTGATTGTTCTCGTCGCAGGCGTGCCAAGAGTGCCGGTTTGCTGATTAGGCACGATTTCAGTTGCTCTATTGGCCGCTGTACAAGGGTCCAGTGTGCCTACAGTCAATGTATTGACGCCGTCGTTGAGACTGAATTGGTATTGCGGCTGGGTAGAGGAAGCGCCGCTGCATGCTTCCGTGCCGAACGACATGCCAACCAGAACGGAGGCGGTATAGAAACGACCGGGAGTAATGGTGATGGGCTGTGTATTTCGCAACATCAACCCATTCGCCCCCGCACCCGTGCCAGAACCAATGCTTCGGCAATTGTTAGCGGGATTGCACTCCGTATATGCCGCCACCGCATGATTATTACTTGCTTGAGTTCTCTGCGCTGCGGTCAAGTTGTTGTAGTTGGCGCTGGCTCCGTTTGCGGCAAGATAAGTACCGATGCCGAGTACGATATTGCGAAGGCCGTTAAAGGACTGAACTCCGGTACTTGTATTGCATCCAATAGTGGTACTTGGTACCCAACTGGGCTGCGTTGTTGCAGCTTGCGCCAAGACAATGCCATCGCAATGAGCGCCATCCAGCCAATCCGTGGCGGCGGTGTACCTGGTACCCGACGCGCCTTGGTACACCGGAGTTACCCCCGTGATGCTGTAAGCCTGGTTTTGCTGGCCGCCGCCGGTGCCCTGATTCGCACTCGTGAGTCCGGCGACGGTAGTGGCCCCCATGCCATTCTCAAAGTTCTCCGCATAAACGACTATCGGCGCAGTTTGTGCCAGCGCCAAAGCCGGCGCCAAAGCCAGTGCGTATAGAACAAACGCCGCAATTCGCCCAATCGTTTTCAAGCGGCCAGTCATGCTTCCCGCATACGGCCGTACCCCTCGCAGAACCTGCCCCAGCCGGGGCCACAAACCGTGGCTACTATGACAAAAAATATCTTTGACTTTCATTTTCTTCCTCCTACTGATTTCATCACTTGAAACTATTGTGATTAATGTTTCATACGGTACCCCTACCGGAAGCTCACCCCTCAAAGGAGGGAAAGATGGCAGGAGGATGTATTTAAGTTATTGAAATATAATGAAATTTCAAAATTCCCCACGCTCTTTTACCCGTCAGCACAATGGTCAAATCCCTGCATGGCCACGGGAAGGCGATCTGTCGGTAGCGACTGCGCCCCGCCCCCTCCCCTCTTCAGCGCTTACATCCTTAGGAAGGCTTTCCAACGAAGCTCACTTCCCCAACCAAACTCATCGCGCTAAAGCTGGACTAGGCCACAAAATTTTGAGGAATGCATCAATAAGTAGATTCATTCACAGTTTTTCGTTATGCGAACAATATCATGGATAAAGTCGCGGTCGATCGCAAAAAAATCTAGGAAAATCAATGGTTGATGTGAGGCAAAATGTCGCATATGAGAACTGCGTCAATTAACCAACAGTGACCGGTTGCCACATAAGTCGTTCAGATTTGGCG
Source organism: Rhodanobacter sp. (assembly GCA_031274955.1). Taxonomy (GTDB): domain Bacteria; phylum Pseudomonadota; class Gammaproteobacteria; order Xanthomonadales; family Rhodanobacteraceae; genus Dokdonella_A. Next base: position 2,271 of record JAISPQ010000174.1, on the reverse strand, counting down.
CGTGAATAGCCCCTCGACGCCCTGCGACAGCGGCTTGAAACTGGCGTGGAAACGGCGAGGCAAAGCCACTTTTCATCTCCTTGGACTAGCCAAGCCGCCATGACCGTTGCGGCCAATCACCACTTCCGCAGTGCAATGGACCTGCGCCATACCTGCGCGGGTGATGTCCAACCCCAGCCATCACCGTAGATCACGAGGATGCGGGCTTACGGCGACCGGCCCGCGCCCAGCAAGCGGGCGCCGCACGGCAATGCGGCGCGGCGCGGTGGCGATACGATAAAATTCGCGATCGCATCTGATCGGCCGTTCGCATGAGACTGCAATTCCCGTTCATTCAATTGCCGCTGCGCTACGACGCGGCGGTGCTTGCCGCCGAGGTCGCCGCGATCGACGAGTCGCAGTGGCGAGCGCATCCGCAAGGATTCTCCGGCAACTCGGCGCTGCCGCTGGTCGCGGTCGATGGCGATCCCGACAACGATGGTCTGATCGGACCGATGCGGCCGACGCCGCTGCTCGAACGTTTCGCGTATCTCAAGCAGGTACTCGCTTCGCTGGGTGCGGTGCTGGGGCGAACGCGCCTGATGCGCTTGTCGGGCCAGGCCGAGGTCGCCGCGCATGTCGATCAGGCGTACTACTGGGCCGAACGCATGCGCGTGCATGTGCCGATCGTGACCCAGCCCGGCGTGCGTTTTCGTTGCGACGACATCGAGATGCACATGGCCGCCGGCGAATGCTGGATTTTCGATACCTGGCGCTGGCATCACGTGCTCAACCAGGGCGACGAGTCGCGTATCCACCTCGTCGCCGACACGGTCGGCGGCGAGGGTTTCTGGGAACACATGCTGCGCTCGCGTCCGCATCATATGCACATGCCGGGATGGCAGCCCACGCTCGTTGCACCGCAAACGCCGGCGGCGACGGATTTGCAGTTCGAGTCGGTGAACTCGCCGCCGGTGATGTCGCCGTGGGAATTGCACTCGCACCTGTCCTTTCTGTTTTCGCAATTGCAACCGCAGCAGCCGGCGGCCGCACAAGCGCAGCAGGCAGCGATGCGGTTCATGCGGCTCTGGCAGGCGCTGTGGGCGCAGTACGGCGACACGCCGGCAGGCCGGCCTGAGTTCCGCAAGCTGCTCAACGCATTCATCGACGAGATGCGCGGCTTGCGCGGCGAACTGTTGCTGACCAACGATCTGGATTTTCACAAGGCGCTGATGATCATGGTGCTCGGCTCGGCGCTGATCGACGAGGTGTCACCGGTGATTTTCGGCGAGCCGCGCACCGCGCCGACGAAAACGATCGGGCGCGATGCCGAATTCGACCGGCCGGTGTTCATCGTCTCGCCGCCGCGTTCCGGTTCGACCTTCCTGTTCGAAACGCTGACGCAGGCGAAAGATGTCTACACGATCGGCGACGAGAGCCACGCCCTGATCGAAGGCATCGGTGCGCTGCAACCGCGTGCGCGCGGATTCGCGTCGAATCGCCTCGGCGTAGATGCCGCGGGCAGCGATGTGATCAAGGAATTGCGCGCACGCTTTCGCGCCGAGTTGCGCGATCGCGATGGCGCCCCGCCGGCGCGCTGGCCGCTGCGCATGCTCGAAAAGACGCCGAAGAATGCGCTGCGCATTCCCTTCCTCGCGAAAGTTTTTCCCGAGGCGCAATTCATCTATCTGCATCGCGACGTGCGGCAGGTGCTCGCGAGCATGATCGAAGCATGGAACTCGGGCCGCTTCCGCACTTATCCGAACCTGCCCGGATGGAACGGATTGCCGTGGTCGCTCACGCTGACGCCTGGCTGGCGCGAACTCGATGGCAAGCCGCTGCATGAGATCGTCGCGGCGCAATGGCGCACGCTGACCGAGATTCTGCTGGACGATCTGTCCGCATTGCCGCGCGACCGCGTGCATATCGCCCGCTACGCGGCGCTGACTGCCGATACCGCCGGCGAGATCGCGCGCCTGTGCGCGGCGGTCGGCTTCGCCTGGGATCGTCCGCTGGAAGCCGACCTGCCGCTGTCGCGCTACACCGTATCGCAGCCCGATCCGCAGAAATGGCGCAAGTACGCGGGCGAAATCGAATCCGTGCTGCCCGGTCTCAGCCAGACGATCGCGCGCAGCGACGCCTTCGCGGCGGGTTGAGATTCTCTGCAAGCACCGCGCGCTTTGCGGCACAATGGCGGCCTGTACCGAGGTTGCCAAGAGATTTCGATGAATGCAGTTCTGACTCCGCGCGCCGGCAAGCGCCGCCATTGGCTGCGCGGCCTCGCCATCGTCG
>JAISPQ010000166.1 GCA_031274955.1 Rhodanobacter sp. | reverse complement strand
AACGGATATCGTTTGGATAACACTACGCGATTCAAGATAGCTGCCTAATTGGCGTTAGGCTAATCAAGCAACATCATGGACAACCCGTATCACGAAATTGATAACGTCATTTCTCAGTGGGTTGAGAAGCATAAATTCACTCTGTTCACTGGCTATCAAGGACGCCCTGAGATTTTCAGAAGTGTTTACTTGGGCCATGTTGACGAATGCTGCCAAATTTGGATAGACCCGCCGCAAGATGGCATTGTTGGAGTGCATACCGCAGATGTTGAGAGTCGCAATGATGAGCCAATGCGCATGGATTGGGCGTCACCCATATCAATGCTTTCTGCCACGCTGGAACTTGCGGTAGACTGTGTGCGTACATGGTTTATACGTTCTGCCTAACATTGCGTTCAACCCGGACGGCTACGCCGCCGGTTAACTTTGGCGTTAGGCGTAAACCATGACCACCCTACTAATTCCCAACAGCTTTGCGCGTCTTGGCGGCCCCTCAGAAATTGCAACTGAAGGATTCACATTGCTGGCACTGGATGAAAAAGGCTGCCTGATACGCTTGGACGAAAGATTTTCCAATAATCCGGAAACATTGTCGGGGGCAGTTATCTATGCTGCTGCTGGACGGGATGGACAATCTTTCAAAGCCATTCGCTGCGCAACCAAAGCAGATCGGTACAATAGATTTAGGCGCCCCGAACACCTCGATCAAACAACATTTAATTGTTGTGAACAGCCTTGTGATTATTGGTCTATCTATGATGATTTTTCGGAAAGATTTTTTGATTTAGATGTTTCTGTTGAGGAAGCATCAAAAATGAAAGAGGGAAATCTTTTCTATTTTTTCCTCTGTAAGAAATGCGGAACCATGCATACAATATCTGTATAAGCGAGCGTAGGGCGGGGCATGATTGACAACGGATACAACTTAGACAACACTACGCACTTCAAGATAGGCCGCCTAATTGGCGTTAGGCTAAAAACCCATCATGCACAAAGGGAAGCCCCATGCAATTCGCTGTCTACGCTGACCTACCGCGCCTACTTTCAAGCGAGGAGCGTTCAGCAATCTTTGAGGCGCTTGAGGCAAATGTTCCTGGTAGCGGGTGCGTTGGGCTTCTTGCCAATAGCAGCCAAACCGATGAAGTGTATTTTGTTGTAGTGGCATTATCGGAGGCGGAAGCAATGGCAAAGGCCACTCACTATGCGAGCATTGTTTTAAGCGAAGCTGGGGTTAATGAAAAACATAAAATTTTCGTCAACCAAATACACTCTTGAGCCTAACAGTGCGTTCAACCCGGACGGCTTCGCCGCCGGTTAACTTAGGCGTTAGGCGTCAGAAAACCGATTGAGTGATAAATGGACATAGCGAAGATTTACAGCAACGTCTCTGTCGAGGAGTTCCATGTAAAACGAGATGGTGATTCATTCACGGTTTCATTTGGCTTTTTGTGCAATGGAAGCAATGTATCAGCAAAAATAATTGGCGTCCGAGACCCAAGCGAGTTATGCGAAATACTGAATGCACAAAGGCTTTGGATTGAAAAAACAGAAGGGCATCAACTAGAGTTTGGTTCATACACACTGGGCGTATCACATGAATACTACACAGAAATCGTGTTTGACCGTTTGGCCTAACGTTGTATTCAACCCGGACGGCTTCGCCGCCGGTTAATTCTGGCGTTAGGTAGCTTTCCATCTTGGAGCTTACATGGATAAGAATAAAAAATCAGCGTTACTTAAAATGGATATGCGCGGTTCATCTCGTGCGGCGGACTGCCTTGATTGCATAGTTGCATTTCCAACCGCCATAGAACGAATGCGCGCTACTGAAGACGATGTCAGCATTACGAACGCTATGCTCGCAGGTACACGTATAGCTTTTGAGTCACTACAACCCGCTGATCGCGATGGTATGTTGTTCGTGGCAGCTTCAGCGCAAGACCTTCTCTACCGCCATATTATGCAACTTACCATTCTTGATCACTACACTCGTTCTTATTGTTCGTCGGTGGTTCGTTATTTCTTCAGTCAGTTAGTGGCTCAACGCTTCCGAACTTTTTATATTATTGATAATACACTCAGAGAAGATCGCTTAAAAGCTGTCTTGGAATTATTCGATCTGTCTGGCATCGCCGCCACTGCGCCACGATACGATGGTACAAAATGGCTTGTGCTTTCCGCAAGACTTCGCTCCAGCTTGGAAATTATTGGTCATGCTGCCTATATCGAGCCTGATGCCGCCGTCAATTACCTCAATGAAGCGCAGCAACTTGCAAAAAATATCCCTTGCGTTGCTACTTTTAGAAACCGACATCCCGATGAACCACAACATGAAATCATCAATTTTCAAGAAGCCACGAACATCGCCTAACGATGTGCTCAAGGCGGGCGGGATGGGGATGGTATGAGAGGGCGTTCTTTCACGCCCAAAACCCCGATTCCACAGCGCGCGGCGATCTGCGCCAATTGGGCGGAATTGGTCGCCCCGAGTTTCTGCCGAATCACCGATTGCAGATTCGCCACGGTTTTGGCGCTGATGCACAAGCGCTCCCCGATCGCCGCCGCCGAGTGCCCCTGCGCCAGCAGAGTGAAAATCTCGAACTCGCGCGGCGACAAGGCATGCACGGCCTCGACCTCACCGGCGGGCGCTTCTTTGGCCAGGATTCTGGCGACATCGCGGCTCAGGTAACGGCGGCCCTGTGCAACAGCGTAGACCGCCTCGACCAACACCTCGGGTGCACTGGCCTTGGTGATATAGCCGATGGCTCCAGCTTCGAACGCCTTGCGCACGAAGATGCCTTCGTCGTGCATGCTGAAGATCAGAATTTTCGCGGCCGCATCTCTGGCCAGCAGCCGCCGCGTCAGCTCGATGCCGCTGCTGCGCGGCAACGCGATGTCCACCACCGCCACCACCGGATGCAGCAAGCCGAAGTCGCGATACGCCTGGTCGGAGTCCGCCGCCTCGGCGCAGACGACGATGCGCGGATCGCGTTCGAGCAGGCGGCGGTAGCCCTCGCGCACGACCGCGTGATCATCCACGAGCAACACCGTGACGCGCTCATCCATGGCTCACTACGCTTTCCGCCGCAACGGGAATGTCGGCGAAAAGGCGGAATCCTCGCCCAGGCGCGGTGTCGATGCGCAATTCGCCGCCCAGCGCCTCGACGCGTTCGCGCATGCCGATCAGGCCGAGGCCGGCATTGCCCTGGTCATCGCGATCTCTGCCGCGACCGTCGTCGCACACCTGAATGCGCAGTTGTGGACATCTGGCGTGCGATGGCGCTCGCCATACCCGCACGTCCACGCGCGCGGCGTGCGCATGCCTGACCACATTGGTCAATCCTTCCTGCACGATCCGATACACCGCAAGATTGAGAGAGTCGCCAAGCGCGGAAAGATCGCCATCGCAGTGCAGGGTCAGGACCGCTTGCGGCAAACGCTCGCGCCAGCCGGCGATGCAGTGTTCCAGCGCTGCCTCGATGCCCAGTTCGTCGAGCCCGACTGGGCGCAATTGCCGGATCAAGCCGACCACGGCTGCCTGCACGTGATCCAGGTTGCGCACGATGGAACCGGCGATCTCGTCGATGGCGGCGGCGGCCGGCTCGTGCAAGTGCATGAGCGATACGGCGTCGATCTTGACCGCGTTGAGGTATTGACCCAACTCATCATGCAATTCGCGGCTCAAGCGGGCGCGTTCGGTCTCCTGTACTTGCGCGTATTGCCGCACCAGGCGGCGGTTGTCGGCCAGCGCGGCGGCCAATTGCTGCTCGGCCCGCAGGCTGTGCGCCAAGGCGCGGCGCGCTTCACGATAGCGGCGCCACGCGTACCACAGCGATCCGACGGCCACGACTAGCAGCACACCCGGCGCTTCGTCCAGTTGCAGGTTTTCGACTACCCGGAACTCACCGGCGAGAAATTCGGCGACCTGCCAGTGCGCCGAAGCGAACGCGGACAACACCGATAGTGCGACGACGAGGGCGAGATCCAAGCGCCAGTACGAAGGCTGTGTCGGCGGCGACACATTCTGTGCGGTTTCCGGTCGATTCATATCGGCATTTTCGGCGAATTCGCCGGTCTCGCAAGCCGAATCGCATATCAGGAATTTTTCCCGCCCCGGCGATGCCAGACTCGGCGCGCTCGTTGCATCAGCGGCGAAGCCTCCGCGATGCATGGCATCGCCGGACACAAAACTACTGAACACAAAACTTAGGGGAGTCGTTGGATGACACAGAAGACCTTCGCAAATAACCCGTTCCCGCGCACCGTGCTTGCCGCGGGCCTGTTGGCCATACTCGGCCATGTCGCTCTCGCCGCGACCAACGACGACGCGGACACCCGCGGCAGCGCCAATGCCGTTTCCGGAAACACTCAGCCGGTTCAGCTCGCCACCGTCGAAGTAACGCCGCTCAACGGCGCCGACCAATCTCTCGACAAAATTCCCGCCGCCGTGCAGACCGCCTCGGGCGACGATCTGCGCGACAGCCATGCGAACGATCTGACGCAATTCCTCAATCGCAAGTTCACTGGTATCTCGTTCAACGAAATGCAGAGCAATCCCCTGCAGCCCGATGTGAGCTTTCGCGGCTTCACGGCTTCGCCGCTGCTGGGCACGCCGCAAGGGCTTTCGGTCTATCTGGACGGCGTCCGCCTCAACCAACCGTTTGGCGATGTGGTGAGCTGGGATCTGATTCCGCGCAACGCCATCGCCAACATCACCCTGATGCCCGGTTCCAATCCGCTATTTGGCCTCAACACGCTTGGCGGCGCGTTATCGCTGGAAACCAAGAGCGGCCGCACCGATCCGGGCACGACGGTGGAGATGAGCTACGGCGAGCACGCGCGCGGTACCGCCGATATTCAAACCGGCGGCAGCGACGGCGCGTTCGATTGGTACCTCAACACGCACTATTTCACCGATGGCGGCTGGCGCAAACTTTCTTCGAGCGAACAAGGCCAGTTGTTCGGCAAGCTCGGCTGGCATGGCGAGGACAGCGATCTCAACCTGAGCTATGCGCATGTGAAAGATGCACTCACCGGCAACGGCTTGCAGGATCAGCGTCTGCTCGCGCGCGACTATGCCAGCGTCTATACGCCCGATTCGATGAACAACACGTCCGACTTTTTGAATCTCGAGGGCAAGCACCGTTTCAGCGATGCCCTGTCGATATCGAGCAATGCCTACTACCGCAAGATCCAAACCCACACCGCGAACGGCGACATCAACGAGGACGCGATCAGCGAAGCGCTGTATCAGCCTACCGCCGATGAACAGGCGGCCCTCGCCGCGGCCGGCTACAGCGGATTCCCGACCAGCGGCGAGGATGCCTCGAATGCGCCGTTTCCGAAATGGCGCTGCATTGCCAACGTGCTGCTCAACGCCGAGCCGAACGAGAAGTGCAACGGCCTGGAAACGCACACGCGCGCCGTGCAGGACAATTACGGCATTGGCACACAGTTGAACTGGAGCGCCGATGTCGGCACGAGCCACAACAATTTCATCCTCGGCGGCGCCTACGACGCGAACCGCATCCGCTATACGCAAGATGTGCAATTCGGTTATCTCAATCCGGATCACACCATGGTCGTCATCGACGGCCCCGGCACCTATGCCGACGGCACACAGAATTCGGATACCGCGTTCGACTCGCGTGTGAATCTGAGCAGTCGTGCACACACCTGGAGCCTGTTCTTCGCCGATACGCTGACCTTCGCCCAGACCTGGTCGCTGACCGCCTCCGGCCGCTACAACCGCGCAACGACGACAACTCACGACCTGCTCAATCCAACCGGCGGCATCGACTCGCTCAACGGCCACGAGATCTATTCGCGCTTCAATCCGGCGCTCGGGTTGACCTGGTCGCCGACCTCGACGCTCAATGCCTACTTCGGTTACAGCGAAGGCAACCGCGCACCCTCGGCGATCGAACTGGGCTGTGCGAACGAAGCTAACCCCTGCCGCTTGCCGAATGCGATGGCGGGCGATCCGCCGCTCAAGCAGGTCGTCACGCGCACGTTCGAAGCCGGGCTGCGCGGCACGCTGTGGGAGACGACACATTGGAACGCGGACGTGTATCGCGCGCAGAACAAGGACGATATCCTGTTCGTCGCGGCGCCCGATGTTCTTGGCGCGGGCTACTTCCAGAATTTTCCGAAGACGCGCCGCGAAGGTTTCGATCTGGGTTTCGACAGCCGTATCTCGCGCGTGAGCTTCGGTGCGCAGTATTCCTACGTGAGAGCGACGTATCAGGCTTACGGATTGTTCCCGGGGGATTCCAATAGTTCGAACAACATCGCTGCTCAGGACCCGTCGTTCCGCGGACTGGGTGGCGGCACGATCGCGGTCGCGCCGGGCGACTACATGCCGCTGATCCCCAAACACACCTTCAAAGCGCATCTGGGCTATGAGCTGAGTTCAGCATGGTCGTTCGATCTGGACTTCCGCGCTTCCAGCGGCACGTACGCGCGCGGCAACGAGAACAATGCGTATCGCCCCGATGGTGTCTACTACCTGGGGCCGGGCCGCAGCGCCGGTTACGGCCTCTTCGATCTGGGCATTCAATACAAACCCCAGCCCAAACTCGCCTTCTTCGCCCAGATCGACAATCTGCTCAATCGCCGCTACACCACCGCCGCCCAACTCGGCGCGGCCGCATTCGACGCCAATGGCAATTTTCTCGCACGTCCATTCCCCATCGTGTCCAATGCACCCGGTGGTGCCGACTATCCGGTCCCACGCGCCACTTTCTTCGCGCCCGGCGCGCCGAGAATGATAACGGTAGGGGTGAGATATACCTTTTAGCCGGCGATTGAGAAACCGCCCGGTGGCGTCGATCCGGGTAGCGCGCGGCACGGCAACGTTGTCAGGCCAAGAGCTTACGCACCTTGGCGATCGCTCTCACCAGCGTATCGATTTCCTCGTGCGTGTTGTAGAACGCCAGCGAAGCGCGCACCGTCGCCGGCACGCCGTAGAACTGCATCAGCGGATGCGCGCAATGGTGACCGGAGCGCACGGCGATGCCTTCGTGGTCGAGCAGGGTCGCCAGATCGTGCGCATGCGCGCCGTCGATCAGGAAAGACAGCACGGCGGCCTTCTCGCGCGCCTGCCCGAACAAACGCAGGCCCGGCACGCAGGTGAGCGCCGCCGTCGCATGGTCGAGCAACTCACGTTCGCGTGCGCCGGTGCGGTCGAGGCCGAGGCCGTTCACATAATCGATCGCGGCGCCCAGGCCGACGAAGCCGGCAATGTTCGGCGTGCCCGCTTCGAAGCGGTGCGGCGGATCGGCAAACGTCGTGCCGTCGAAGCTCACCGTGCGGATCATCTCACCGCCGCCGAAGAACGGCGGCATGTCGCGCAGCAGTTCCTTGCGCGCCCACAGCGCGCCGGTGCCGGTCGGGCCGAACAGCTTGTGGCCCGTCAACGCATAGAAATCGCAGCCCAGCGCCTGTACATCGACCCTCAGATGCGGCGCAGCCTGCGAGCCGTCGACAAGCAATGGAATACCCCGCGCGCGGCAGGCTTTCGCCAGTTCGCGCACGGGGTTGATCGTGCCAAGCACGTTGGACACATGCACGACACCGGCCAGTTTGACGCGCGGTGTCAGGCGCGCGATGAATTCATCGACGATCAATTCGCCGGCCGGCGTGATCGGCGCGGCGACGACTTTCGCGCCGACGCGCTCGGCGATGACCTGCCACGAGACGATATTCGCGTGATGCTCCATCGTGGTGACGAGAATTTCATCGCCCGCCTTCAATCGCGGCAAGGCATAGCTATAGGCGACGAGATTGATCGCCTGCGTCGTACCGCTGGTCAGCACGATCTCGTCGCGCGACGGCGCATGGATAAAACGCGCGAGCTTGTCGCGCGTCGCCTCATAGGCGGCGGTGGCCTCTTCGCCCAGCGTATGCACGGCGCGCGAGACGTTCGCGTTCGTCTGCCGATAGAAACGATCGACTGCCTCGATCACCTCCCGAGGCTTCTGCGCCGTATTGGCATTGTCGAGATAGACGAGCGGTTTGCCGTGAACCTGCCGCGCGAGCAGTGGAAAATCGGCGCGGATGCGCGTCGCATCCAGTGGTGTGCGCTGGGACGATACGCTATCGGCTTGTGTATTCATGCGACGGTTTCCTCACACCCCTGCAGTTCAGTTACAAAGCTCAGGTCTCTTTATCCACCGAACCGCCCCAGGTCTACTGGAGGCTATTGGGTTCGAGCCACGCCACCATGAGCAGCGCGCGGGTGGGTTGATGATAATCGGCTTCTGCCTGTGCCGGTGGCGGGTAACCCATTCACGAGTGCAGGCGCTGATGGTTGTATCCGTTCACCTCTATCAGCATGGCCCGTTCCACGTCTTCCATGTGCGGCCAAGAACGGCGGTCGGTGAGGTGACTTCGAGGGGCCTCGAAGAACTCGCTGCGTTCGATAATGTGCGTGCCGACGGTACTCGGACTACGAAGGCAGAGCATGCTCCGACTCGATCAGGGGGCGGGGCGGGCGGTGTGTGCGCTGGGTCTGTTGCACAGGCAGGTGGGAATGAAATCACCACCCGGACGGCGCCCGGATTCGCGCCGTCGATCATCACTGCCAAAGTTGGTCGGGGCGGCCGGATTTGAACCGACGACCACCAGTCCCCCAGACTGGTGCGCTACCAGGCTGCGCTACGCCCCGATATGGGTACATCTTTTGAAGGGGCGCGGATTGTAGCAGATCGTCCGACTCGCGCCCGTGCTCGAGCGACTGGCATCGGCGCCGTGTATCCGCACGACATTCAGTGTCGCAGGATGAGCAGTACTTCTTCCAGCTCCATGCGCACCTGCCGCACGATCTGCTGGGAGATGTTCGATTCCCTGCGCACCTGTTCACCCCCCAGCCGCTGCCGCGCACCGGTGATCGTGAATCCCTGCTCGTACAGCAGGGAACGGATCTGGCGGATCATCAACACATCGTGGCGTTGATAATAGCGCCGGTTGCCGCGACGCTTGACCGGCTTCAGGCTGGTGAACTCCTGCTCCCAATAGCGCAGCACGTGCGGTTTGACGCCACACAGCTCACTGACTTCCCCGATGGTGAAGTAGCGCTTGGCCGGGATGACCGGCAACTCGTTATTATGGCCCTGATCCAGCATAGGCTTCGACGCGAACCTTCAGTTTTTGCCCCGGACGGAATGTCACCACCCGTCGCGCGGAGATTGGAATTTCCACACCCGTTTTGGGATTGCGTCCCGGGCGCTGATTCTTGAAACGCAAATCGAAGTTGCCGAAACCCGATAGTTTGATGTGTTCCCCGCGTTCTAGCGCATCGCGCACGACATCGAAGAACGCATCGACGAATTCCCTAGCTTCTCTCTTGTTCAAGCCTACGTCCAAAAACAAACGTTCAGCCATTTCCAGTTTCGTCAGCGCCATCCTACCCTCGCAACTTTGCTTTACAGCCTCTTTCCATGGCCGTGACCGCCAACTGTGTACAGCGATCCGCATCCCGGTCCATAAGCGTGCGGTAACGGTCTCGTAAAATCAAGCCCAGGGCGAGACTCTTGATGCCGTTGCCGAGCTTGGGCCCCTGATAGCGGTCGAACAGGACGATGTCGGCCAGCGTTTCGCCAACCGCGTCGCGGATCGTCGCCTCGACCTGCGCGTAGGAGACTTCCTCCGGAAGCTCAAAGCTCAGGTCGCGCCGCACCGACGGAAAGCGCGAGACCGGATCTGCCTTGGGCAAGGCTCTGGGCACGATCGTTTCGAGGGTGAGTTCGAAGACGAATACGTCTTCGTCCAGATCCAGCGCCCTGAGCAGATCAGGGTGCAGCGCGCCGATAGTGCCCGCGTGCCGATCGCCGCGCCAGCAGGTCGCCGATTGCCCCGGATGCAGCCAGGCGGGCGCGCCGGGATCCACGCGAAATTCGTGCATGGCGTTGGTCAGCCCGAGCAGGGCCTCGACATCGCCCTTGACATCGAAGAAATCGAGGGCGCGCTGGGGGCCGCCCCATTGTTCCGCCAGCGCCGTTCCGCAGGCGACGCCGGCGATGCGCAGCGTTTCGACCGGGCCGTCGGCGCCGGCATGAAACACGTTGCCGACCTCGAACAAACGCACACGCGATTGCTGGCGCCGGCGGTTCATCGCCAACGCGGCGACCAGGCCAGGCAGCAGCGACGTGCGCATGACACCCAGATCCGCGGACAGCGGGTTGGCGAGCGCGAGCGCACCTTCGTCGAGTTTCCAACGTTTCAGCACGTCGCCATCGAGGAACGCATAGCACACGGCTTCGACGTACTCGCGCGCGGTGAGTTGCGTGCGCAGGGCGCCGATGCCGAGCCGGCCTTCCGGCATCGCCGGCACACGCAGTTCGCCACGCGGTGCACGTGCCGGGACATGCTCGTAACCGTGGATGCGCACGACCTCTTCGATCAAATCTTCCTCGATGGTGAGATCAAAGCGCCAACTCGGCGGCCATGCGCGCCAGCCATCGGCCGTGCGTTCGACGACGAGCCCGAGCGCGGACAAAGTGCGCTCGACTTCGCTGTCGTCGATGGACAGATCCAGCACACGCGCCAGACGCGCACGCCGCAGCACGATCCATTCGCGACGCGGCAATGCCGGCGTATGCACGGCTTCCACAACGGCTCCGGCGCGGCCGCCGGCGATCTCCAACAGCAGCGCGGTGGCGCGTTCGATCGCCACGCGCGGCAATTCAGGATCGACACCGCGCTCAAACCGGTGCGCGGCATCGGTGGCCATGCCGAGCTTGCGCGCGCGCCCCATGATCGCGGCCGGCGCGAAGTGCGCACTTTCCAGAAACACGTTGCATGTCGCGTCGGTCACGCGCGAAGCGTGGCCGCCCATCACACCGGCGAGCGCATGCGGCGCTTTTTCGTCCGCGATGACGAGAAATTCGGGGGTGAGCTTTACCTCGCCGCCGTCGAGCAGAACCAGATTTTCGCCGGCGCACGCGCGCCGCACGATGATCGATCCACACAGCACATCGTTGTCGAACGCATGCAGCGGTTGGCCCAGTTCCAGCATCACGAAGTTGGTGACATCCACGATCGGGCTGATCGGGCGCAATCCGCTGCGGCGCAGGCGTTCGGCGAGCCATAACGGCGTTTTCGCCGACGGATCGAAACCTTCGATCACACGCCCCAGATACCGCGGACAGTCGGCAGCGGCATCGATGCGGATCGCGCGCGTCGCCGTACTCGTTGCCGGTACCGCCTCGATACGCGGCGGATGGAACGCAGTGCCGAACTGCGCTGCCGCGTCGCGTGCGAGGCCCTGCACACTCAGGCAATCCGGGCGATTGGGCGTCAGCTTGATGTCGAGGCTGGCATCGGGCAGCGCCAGATAGTGCGCCAGCGGCATGCCGACCGGCGCATCGGCCGGTAATTCCATGAGGCCCGAAGCATCGGCATCGATGCCCAGTTCTTTCGCCGAACACAGCATGCCGTTCGATTCGACGCCGCGCAGCGCGGCGCGCTTGATCTCGGCGCCGTTCGGTAGCTTCGCACCGAGTGTCGCCAGCGGCGCCTTCAGGCCCTGACGTGCATTGGGCGCGCCGCAGACGATGGTCAACGGCTCGCCGTGGTCAGCCGCCACGCGGCATATGCGCAGGCGATCCGCATTCGGATGCGGCTCACAGCCGACGATTTCACCCACGACCACGCCATCGAGCGCGCCGCCGATCGGCTCGATACCTTCGATTTCAAGGCCCGCCATCGTCAGACGCTGCACCAACGCCTCGCGATCCAGCGGAATATCGACGAGTTCACGCAGCCAGTTTTCGGAGAATTTCATGGGAAGCTAAGGAGCAGGGAGCAGGGAATAGGGAGTAGGGAAAAGCATCCCTACTTCGTCATTCCCGCTTTCGCGGGAATGACGAAGTAGGAAATATCTGTCTGCGTGGGCATGGTCAGTGACTTTGAACAGACTCCTTAGATGTGGTCTTGGCTTTAACCGTGTTCATCCGCACTGATCCGCGTCAAAAATTTTTCTATTCATCAGGCAAACTGCCTGAGAAACCTCACATCATTCTCGAAGAACTGCCGCAGATCGTTCACGCCATAGCGCAACATCGCGAACCGCTCGCCGCCCATGCCGAACGCAAAGCCGGTATAGCGCTCGGGATCGATATGGCAGGCACGCAGCACGTTCGGATGCACCATGCCGCAGCCGAGCACTTCCAGCCACGATGACGTGCCGTCCTCGCGATCCCAGCGGATATCGACTTCGGCGCCGGGTTCGACGAACGGGAAATAGCTCGGCCGGAA
>JAISPQ010000109.1 GCA_031274955.1 Rhodanobacter sp. | reverse complement strand
GGCGACCTGGGCCAGCGGATTTTTCAGACGGCGTTCTCGTGGAAATCCCTCGGCGTGGATGTACGCGGTCGCTCGCGCACCCTGACCGTGAACTACCGTACCTCGCATCAGATTCGCGCTCAGGCCGACCGGCTGCTCGGTGAGGAGATCGCCGACGTGGACGGCAACACCGAATCCCGCAGGGGTACGGTGTCGGTATTCAACGGCCCGGTGCCGACGGTGCGTGAGTTCAAAACGCAAACGCAGGAAGTCGAAGGCGTTGGCGACTGGCTCAGGGCGCAATCCGACGCTGGACTGGTAGCGCACGAAATCGGCATGTTCGTGCGCAGCGAGGCGCAACTGGACCGCGCACGCCTTGTCCTGGAACACGCGGGGCTGCCCTTCGTGGTGCTGGACGAGAAAGTGCAGTCGGTGATTGGCAAAGTATCCGTCGCCACGATGCACTTTGCCAAAGGTCTGGAGTTCCGCGCCGTGGCCGTCATGGCCTGCGATGACGAAGTGATTCCCCTGCAATCGCGCATCCAGAGCGTGAGCGACGAGAGCGATCTGGATGAGGTGTACGCCACCGAACGCCATTTGCTCTATGTGGCTTGCACGCGCGCTAGAGATTTCCTGCACGTTTCCGGTGTGACTCCGACGTCGGAGTTCTTGGCGGATTTGACGGGCTGAAGAGATGGCGCCGATCTGGAGGATCGCGGATGGCGAAAAAATTTGAAACCGGAATTGTGCTGCCATTGGCGACGCCATCTGTAGCACAAGGGCAAGACGTTCGTTCTGCGGTAAGCTGCCCACCGGAACCCATGGCGATCCATGGTGATGCGCGAGGCAAAACCGGCCCATCAAGGAAACACGATTTGATATTCGCGTTGTGAGTCGGGATAAAGAAAAGCCCCGCAGAACTTACGTTTTACGGGGCTTTTCAAGGCTTCTTGGCGGAGCGGACGGGACTCGAACCCGCGACCTCCGGCGTGACAGGCCAGCATTCTAACCAGCTGAACTACCGCTCCGCATTGTGTACCGCACTTGCATGCACATCATGTGCATCTTCGCCCTTCACTCGTTGGCGTCCCCAAGGGGATTCGAACCCCTGTTACTGCCGTGAAAGGGCGGTGTCCTAGGCCTCTAGACGATGGGGACGTTTGGGAAACCGCAAAACTCTGGTGGAGCCAGCCGGGATCGAACCGGCGACCTCTACAATGCCATTGTAGCGCTCTCCCAGCTGAGCTATGGCCCCCGAGGGAGCTCAATAGGATAGTGGCTGGCCGGCTGATCGTCAATACAGAGCCTTTTCCAACGAGCCTGAAGCATTCCGGCGCGGGAGCTGTAGCCCATAGGTTGTACGAGTTTACGGCGTCACGGGACGCTAACGGCGGCTTTGGGTCAAAATACATGGTTTCTGGCGACGCAATGAAACTCGCTGCATGAGCCGACTTTTCCCCGCATCCCGTGGCGTCGTCCTTGCCCCTGTCATATTGACGCTGGCTGTCACCGCCTGCTCGCGCGAACCCACGCCGCATCCGCCGCCGGTGGCTCCGGTGACGGTGGTGAAAGCGCAAACGCGCGATATGCCGGTGCTGGTCAGCGTGGTCGGCACCGTCGAGCCGATCAATAGCGTGGCGGTCACCTCGATGATCGACGGACAGTTATTGAGTACGCTGGTCAAGGACGGCGATTTCGTCACCCAAAATCAGCTTCTTTTCAAGATCGATCCACGTCCGGCGCAAGCCGCATTGCGTCAGGCGCAGGCCACGCTCACCAAGGACAAGGCCGCGCTTGGTCAAGCCAGCTCCGAAGTGAAGCGCAATGCGCCGGTGGCGGAGAAAGGCTACATCTCCGCCGATCAGATGGAGCAACTGCGCACCACTGGGAAAACCGCCGCCGCCAGCGTGAAGGTGGATGAAGCCAATGTCGCCGCGGCCAGGGTCACGCTCGGCTATACGGAAATCCGCTCGCCGCTCGCCGGCCGTATTGGTCGCCTGCTGATCCAGCCCGGCAATCTGCTCAAGGCGAACGATAGCAATGCGCTCACCGTCATCAACCAGATCGAGCCGATTTTCGTGAACTTTGCACTGCCCGGCCAACTGCTCGGCCGCGTGCTGGTCGCGCAGAAGGATGCCCCGCTCAAAGCCAGCGCGACGATTGCCGGCGTGCCCACGCCGGTTGATGGCGTGGTCGCGTTCGTGGACAACGCAGTGGATACGACGACCGGCGCGATCAAATTGCGCGCGCAGTTCGCCAATGCTGAGCATCTGCTATGGCCGGGCCAACTGGTCGGCGTGAACCTGACGCTCGGGCACGACAAAGATGCGATCGTGCTGCCCGAACATGCCGTGCAGAACGGTCCCGATGGCCGTTACGTGTTCGTGGTGAAGTCCGACGACAGCGCCGAGCAGCGCAGTGTCGGCGTGGCGCGCACGGTGCAGGGGCAGGCGGTGATCCAAAGTGGGCTCGCCGCCGGAGAAACCGTGGTGCTGGATGGCCAGTCGCGTTTACAGAACGGCACGAAGCTGAAGATCGTTACGTCCGATGCGGCGGACGTGCCGCCAGCCGCTCAGGCGCCGGGCGCGGTTCCGTGAATATCTCCGAGGTTTTCATCCGCAGGCCGGTGATGACCACGCTGGTCATGCTCGGCATCCTCACGTTCGGGCTGGTCGGCTATCGCGAATTGCCGGTGGCGGCGTTGCCGAACGTCGATTTCCCGACGATTTCCGTGTCCGCTTCGCTGCCGGGTGCATCGCCGGAGACGATGGCGTCCGCAGTGGCGACGCCGCTGGAAAAGCAGTTCTCGACGATTCCTGCGATCGATTCGATGAACTCGACGAGCGCGTTGGGCACGACTTCGATCACCTTACAGTTCTCGCTGGATCGCAATATCGACGCGGCCGCGCAGGATGTGCAGGCCGCGATCTCGGCAGCGCTGCGCCAGTTGCCGACGCAGATGACGGTGCCGCCGACCTTCCGCAAGGTGAATCCGGCGGACGCGCCGGTCTTCTATATCGCGTTCACTTCGAAAACGATGCCGCTGTCCACATTAGACGAATACGCCGAGAACACGCTCGCGCAGCGCATCTCGATGGTCAATGGTGTGGCGCAGGTGAATGTGTACGGTTCGCAGAAATACGCGGTGCGCATCGACCTGGATCCCGATGCGCTGGCCGGACGCAATCTCGGTATCGATACCGTTGCCAACGCGATCGCCAACGGCAACGTGAATTTGCCGACCGGCACGCTGTACGGCCCCAATCGCGTTTACACCGTGGCGGTGAATGGTCAGCTCATGGATGCCGCCGCGTTTGACGGCTTGGTTGTGAGCTATCAGAACGGTGCGCCGGTTCGTCTCAAAGACATCGCGCACGTCTACGACGGCATCCAGAACGACAAGGGCGGTGCGTTCATCAACGATCAGCGCGGTGTGATATTGGCGGTACAGAAACAGCCGGGCACGAACACGATCCAGGTGGTCGAGGACATCAAGGCCACGTTGCCGGTGTTCGAGCGTTCACTGCCCAGCGGCGCCAGGCTACAGGTCATCTACGATCGCTCGCGGAGCATCCGCGAATCGGTCGCCGACGTGAAATTCAGCCTTGTACTCTCGCTGGCGCTGGTGGTGCTGGTGATCTTCGTCTTTCTGCGCAACGTTTCGGCGACGTTGATCCCCTCGTTGGCGCTGCCGATGTCGCTGATCGGCACCTTCGCGGTGATGTACGCCTTGGGCTACAGCATCGACAATCTCTCACTGCTGGCGCTCACGCTGTCGGTCGGCTTCGTCGTCGACGATGCGATCGTGATGTTGGAGAACATCTCGCGCCATATGGAAATGGGCAAGGACAAGTTGCGCGCGACGTTCGACGGCGCGCGGGAAATCGGCTTCACCATTGTATCGATGACATTGTCGCTGGCCGCCGTGTTCATTCCGGTGATCTTCATGGGCGGCATCGTCGGGCGTTTGCTGAAGGAGTTCGCGGTCACCATCGTCGCCGCGGTGCTGGTGTCGGGTTTCGTGTCGCTCAGTCTTACACCGATGCTGTGCAGCCGCATGCTGAAACCGCTGCATGGCAGCGAACATGGGCGACTGTTTCGAGCCAGCGAACGCGCATTCGACGCGGTGCAGAATTTCTATCGGCGCACGCTGGAAGCCGGTGTGCGCCATCGCTTGGTCGTGTTGATAGTGTTCTTTGCGCTGATAGCCGCAACCGGCTGGCTCGCCATGCGCGTGCCGAAGGGTTTTTTACCGAACGACGACACCAGCCAGTTGTTCATCTTCACGCAGGCCGCGCAGGACATCGGCTTCGACGCGATGATGGCCAAGCAGCGCGAAGCCGTGGAGGTGATTCGCAAAGATCCGAATGTCGATAATGTGATGGCCTTCGTCGGCACCGGCGGCAGCAGTTCCACGCTCAATCTTGGCCGCATGGTGGTGAATCTGAAACCGCCCTCGCAACGCATCGGCGCGGATCAGGTGGTGCAGAAACTGCGGCCCAAGCTCCAGCATATCGTCGGCCTGCAGACATTCCTGCAAAACCTGCCGCTGATCCGCATCGGCGGCAACCTGACCAACAGCACCTATCAGTTCGTCTTGCAGGATACCGATACGAAAACATTATTCGACGCGGTGCCCAAGGTTGTGGCCGCGTTGTCCAATTTGCCGGGCTTCCTCGAAGTATCCAGCGATATGCTGATCGCCAATCCGCAGCTCGACGTGAAGCTCGATCGCGATGCGGCTGCGGCCTACGGGGTGACGCCCGAAGCGGTCGAGACCGCGTTGTACTACGCGTTCGGTCCGGCGCAGGTATCGACCATCTACACGCAGTCGGACCAGTTCTGGGTGCTGTTGCAGGTCGATCCGAAGCGGCAGTCCGACCCCGATGTGCTGTCGTCGATCTACATCACGCCAACGGCGGCCGCGAACAACGCGCATCTGGTGCCGCTGTCGGCGGTGTCCAGGATCGGCCACTCGGTCGCCGCGGCGACGATCAAGCATCTGGGGCAGGTGCCATCGGTGACGGTCTCGTTCAACCTCGTGCCGGGCATGTCGCTTGGCACGGCGGTGGATGGCGTGAACAAAGCGGTCGCTGCATTGAAGCTGCCGGAGACTATCACCACTTCGTTTCAGGGGGCCGCGCAATCGTTCCAGCAATCGCTCGTGGGCATGGGCTGGTTGCTGGTACTGGCGGTGTTCGTGATCTACCTCGTGCTCGGCATCTTGTACGAGAGCTTCATCCATCCGCTGACGATCCTGTCCGGCTTGCCGACCGCGATCTTCGGCGCGTTGCTCACGTTGATCCTGTCCGGCAAGGACCTCGACCTCTACGGCGCGGTCGGCCTCATCATGCTGATCGGCATCGTCAAGAAAAACGCGATCATGATGATCGACTTCGCGCTGGAGAAACAACGCGAAGGCGAAGACGCACAACGCGCGATCGTCGATGCCAGCGTGACCCGCTTCCGGCCGATCATGATGACCACGTTCGCCGCGCTGATGGGCACGCTGCCGATCGCGCTCGGTGCCGGTGCCGGAGCCCAAGCGCGGCGACCGCTCGGCCTGGCCGTGGTCGGCGGACTGGTCACTTCGCAATTGCTCACGCTGTACATCACGCCGGTGGTTTATCTGTATTTCGAACGCTTACAGGAATGGTTCGGACAACAGCGCCGACCTGCGCAACCAGCGGACCGGTGACTTGCACTGCATCAGCCGCGGCGTGAAAGGTGGGAAGCTCGTCAAGCGGGGACCATGATGGGCGAGCCATCCGCGGCGCGTTCGCGCTGTTGCAGCGTCCACAGATGCGCGTAATGGCCGCGCGCGGCGAGTAATTCTTCGTGCGTGCCGCGTTCGATGATGCTGCCGCGTTCCATCACCAGAATCTGGTCCGCATCGACGATGGTCGATAATCGATGCGCGATCACCAGCGTGCTGCGGCCGCGCGCGATGCTGTCAAGTTCGCTCTGGATCACTTTCTCGGTGCGCGTGTCCAACGCGGAAGTCGCCTCGTCGAACACGAGCAGGGCCGGGTTCTTCAGCAGCGTGCGTGCAATCGCTACGCGCTGTTTCTCGCCGCCGGACAGTTTCAGTCCGCGTTCGCCGACGCCGGTTTCGTAACCCTTCGGCAGCGATTCGATAAACGCATGGATATGTGCGGCCTTGGCCGCCGCGATAATTTCATCGCGAGATGCATCCGGGCGTCCGTAGGCGATGTTGTAGTAGATCGTGTCGTTGAACAGCACGGTATCCTGCGGCACGATACCCACCGCCGCGCGCAGGCTTGTCTGCGTCACCTCGCGGATGTCCTGTCCGTCGATGCTGATGCGGCCGCCGCTTACGTCGTAGAAGCGGAACAAGAGCCGCGCCAGCGTGGATTTGCCGGCGCCGGTGGTGCCGACCACGGCCACGGTATGTCCGGCGGGGATGCGAAAACTCACGTCGCGCAGGATCGACCGTGACGGATCGTAATGGAAGTCCACGTGTTCGAAGCGTACTTCGCCGTGGCGCATATCCAGTGGTTTCGCGTCCGGGGCATCCTGTATCTCGCGCGCCTCGGCAAGCAATGCATACATGCGTTCGATGTTGATCAGCGCCTGTTTCACCTCGCGATAGACCATGCCCAGATAGTTGAGCGGGATCGAAAGCTGGAGCAGAAACGCGTTGACCAGGACGAAATCGCCGAGCGT
>JAISPQ010000193.1 GCA_031274955.1 Rhodanobacter sp. | reverse complement strand
TGTTGAAGCGCGGAGCAGGGAGTAGGGATTCTGCGCGGCGCGGTGCGCCGTCGCAGAATGACGGAGGAAAAGCGTCATTCTCACTCTGCGAAAGCCCCCTGCTTGGTCATTCCCGCATGCTTGTGGCGGGAATGACGAGGCAGGAAATGCTTACGGGCACACCCAATCCTTCGCCAAATCGGCCGGCGTATCCAGATCGCGGGCGAGCGCGGGTGCGGGTACCGCGATGACTTCACCGGCGCGTTCGCGCAACAGCGCGCGCGCGCCCACATCGCCTTCGAGGTGGGCGATCCGTGCGAACCACGCGCGCGGCAGCAGCGCGGGGACGCCGAGCACACCGGCATAGGCGCTCGCGGCGGCGCGCTCGGGCGCCGTGCGCCAGGCATCGCGCAGCGCGGTGAGGTGTGCGGCATCCAGCGCCGGTTGATCGGTGAGGGCGATCAGGGCTCCAGCGCAGCGCGCATCGAGCGCGGCGATGCCGGCGCGCAACGATGCCGCCATGCCGCTGGCGTATCCGGCGGCGAGCAGCGTGCGCACGGGCAAGCCATCGAGCGCCGCGCGCATGCGTTCGGCGGCATGGCCGAGCACGACAATGAGTTCGCTCGGCGCGGTGGCGAGCAGCGCGCGCGCCGTTCTGCGCAGCAGCGGTTCGCCATCGATCTCGATCAACTGCTTGGCGTGTCCCAGACGTTGCGAACCACCCGCCGCGAGGAGGATCGCGCCGTGCACGCTGCGGTCAGCGTGCGGCATGACGTGAAAAGTATTCCTGCAATTGCGCGACGATCGCCAACGCGATCGCTTCGGCGCCCTCGCCGCCGAGCGGCAGGCCGATCGGTGCGCGCAGACGCGGCTGCAAGGCTGCGGCGATGTCCGCGCCGACTTCGGCGAGCAGATCGTCGCGACGGCGGGCCGGGCCGAGCAGGCCGATATAGGGCACCGCGCTGGCCGCGAGATGGGTCAGACCCAGCGCGTCCAGATGGACATTGTGATTCATCGTCAACGCGGCATCGAAAGCGGTTTGCGCGAGCAGCGCCGGCAAGGCATCGGTGCCGACGCGGTGCATGCGGTCGATGCCGCAACCTTCGGCAAAGCGCGCCCAGCGTTCGCGGCGCTCGATGAGTTCCACGCGCCAGCCGAGCATGCGCGTCAGACACAGCACAGGCCGTGTTTCGGGGCCGGCGCCCAGCAGCAACAGGCGCGGCGCGGGCGCGATGGCCATGCGGATGTCCATCGTGGATTCATCGGCGGCCGACGCCGGCGCGCCGCTGCGGTCGAACGCATACGCCGCTTCGCCCACGCGGGCGACCCCGGCGCCACGCTGTGCGTCCGTATCGACGAGCCGCAGCGCGAGCGCCAGCCCGCGCGCGTGCGCGTCGATCAGCGCATCGCGCAGGGGCGATGCCTGCGGCGGCAACGGCAGCAGCAGCAGGCGTATCGAGCCGCCACAGCCCGTGCCCGAGCCGAATACGCGGTCTTCGTCGCCGCTGGTATCGAAGTGCGCGTCCATGGCCAGGCCGGTATCGATGACGCGGCGCGCTTGCGTTTCCAGTTCGCCTTCCAGGCATCCGCCCGACAAGGCGCCCACGCGCACGCCGTCGGTATCCAGCAGAATCAAGGCGCCCGGTTTGCGGTAGGTGGAGCCGCGCGTTGCGACGACGAGCGCAAGCGCGCCGTGGCGTCCACGCTCGGCCAGCGCGCGGGTTTGTTCGACGATGGCGCGCAGGCCGCCGGGCGGCGGCACATCGGGTGCTTGGGTCAGGGGCGGGTGCGGATGGGGGTTCATGGCATGACCAAAGGCGCGATGCGCGCAGTATCGCACCGGTTTCAATGGCGCGAGAAACGCCGGCGCACGGTGCTGATCCACGAATCGGGCGTCGGCACGCGATGCAGCTTGAGGCCGACCTTGGCCACGCCTTCGTCGGAAAGTTCGCGCGCAACCAGGGTGACCTTGCCCAGACGCACGCGGTCGCCGATTTCGACCGTGTGTCCGAACGTGTGTGCAAAATGCTCGGCCAGCGTCAGCGGTGCATCCGTGGCGCGAACCGGCAGGCCGTAGAACGCGGCGACATCGCCCAAGCGCACGTGCGCGTCGAAGCTGAACTCGCCGAACATTTCGCGCTCGGCCTCACGTGCTTCGTCGGGCGGTGCGAACAGCCAGTCGAGGCGATAGACGCGGCCGGGCGGTGCGAGCAGATAGGCGTAATCGCCAACCGCGAGTATGCCGGCCGCATCCGGCAGCAGGATCTGGCCATCGCGCACGATCAAGGTGAGTTGCGCCCAGCCCGGCGTCGGTGCGCCGCCGAGGATCGATGCGTCGGCGGCGACTTGATAACCGACCAGTTCGCGTTCGAGCGAGCCGGGTAGATCCAGCTCCACGCGCCGGGCGGTGCGGTCGCGCCGCGGCAACGCGACATCGAGCCATTTGGCGGCGCGGCCCAGCGTCCAGCCCTGTACGAGCAGCGAGACCAGCACCACGATGAACGCGACATTGAAAATCAGATTCGCGTGCCGCAGTTGCATCAGCATCGGAATCGAGGCGAGAAAGATGCCGACCGCACCGCGCAATCCGACCCAGGCGATGAAGCCGATCTCGTTCTTGCTGTAGCCGAACGGCGCGAGGCAGGCGACGACCGCGAGCGGGCGGCCGACCAGCATCAGGAACACGGCGACACCCAGCGCAGGCCACAGCGTGTCACCCAGCGTATGCGGGGTCGCGATCAGGCCCAGTACGAGGAACATCACGATCTGGCACAGCCAGGTGCCCGCGTCGAGCACCGAGAGCAGGTTCGCAAAGCCCGGCACGTTGCGATTGCCGACGATCACGCCGGCCATGTACACCGCCAGGAACGCACTGCCGTGCAACACGCCGACCGCGCCGAACAGAAGCAACACGGCGGCCAGCAGGAACAGCGCGGCAAGCCCGCCCGATAGCGGCAATTTGCGCAGCGCTACGACGATCAGGAGGCCGCCGAGCGCGCCGCCGAGCGCGCCGACGCTGAATTCCAACGCCAGTTCGGTGATGAACTTCATCGGTCCCAGGTCGGAAGGTGTAGCCAGATAACTGGCCAGCAGCGTGGTGAGTAACACGGCAACCGGGTCGTTGGCGCTGGATTCGATCTCCAGCGTCGCGCCGACGCGCGAACGCAACTGCAAGCCGCCGGCACGCAGCAGGAAGAACACCGCCGCCGCGTCGGTCGAGGCGACGACCGCGCCAAGCAGGGTCGCTTCGGCCATCGGCAGCGTGAGCAATACGCGCGCCGCCAGTCCGGTGAGCACGGCGGTAATCACGACGCCGACGGTGGCCAGCAACATCGTCGGCGCCAGCGTGTTACGGAAGGCTTCGCGCCGCGTGCGCAAACCGCCATCGAACAGGATGATCGCCAGCGCAGCCGAGCCGATCAGGTAGGTCGTCGCATAGTCGCGAAAGTGGATACCGCCCGGGCCATCGACGCCGGCGAGCATGCCCAGCACCAGAAACACCAGCAGCAACGGAGCGCCGAAGCGGCGCGCGATCAGGCTGGAGCCGATGCCGGCCAGCACCAGCGCCGCGGCGGCGGCCAATAGCCAGTAAGTGTTGTCGATCGCATTCATCGTCGGTCCTTGATGGCGATCATAGAGGGCCGGATGGGCGACTGAGAATCTTGCAGCGAACCATGTCGCATTTTCTAACTCGTGAAACGCTGGTACTGAATCGCCTCGGAGACCTGCTCCGCGGTCAGGCGTTCGCTGCCGGCCAGATCAGCGAGCGTGCGCGCGACGCGCAGCACACGATGGTAGGCGCGTGCGGACAGACCCAGCCGCTCGACAGCGCGATCGAGCAGGGTTTGCGATGCGCTATCCAGCGCGCAATCGCGTTCCAGTTCACGGTTGCCCAGCCATGCATTGGGCTTGCCGGCGCGCGCGATCTGACGCTGACGCGCGGCGACCACACGCGCGCATACAACCGCACTGCTCTCGCCGGTGGCACTTTCGCGCAGTTGCGCATGCGGCACACGCGGCATGTCGAGCTTGATGTCGATGCGGTCGAGCAGCGGGCCGGAAATACGTCCGCGATAGCGCGCGATCGCCTCCGGCGTGCAATGGCAGCGGCCGCCCGGATCGCCCGCATAGCCGCAGGGGCACGGATTCATCGCGGCAACGAGTTGGAAGCGCGCCGGAAACTCGGCTTGGCGCGCCGCGCGCGAGATCGCGATGCGGCCGGATTCCAGCGGCTCGCGCAAGACTTCCAGCACGTGTCGGTCGAACTCCGGCAGTTCGTCCAGAAACAGCACGCCATGATGCGCGAGCGAGATTTCGCCCGGTCTGGGCACGGAACCTCCGCCCACCAGCGCAACCGCCGATGCCGTGTGGTGCGGGGCGCGGAACGCGCGCCGTTTCCAGTCCAGCAGATCGCTGTCGTAACCCACGACCGAGCGCACCGCCGCAAGTTCCAGCGCTTCACGTTCTTCCAGCGGCGGCAGGATGCCGGGCAGGCGGCTGGCCAGCATGGTCTTGCCGGTGCCCGGCGGCCCGATCAGCAACAGGTTGTGCATGCCGGCGGCGACGATTTCCAGCGCGCGCCGCGCATGCGGCTGGCCGCGTACATCGGTGAGATCCGGGAACGCGGCATCGGCGTGAACTGCGGTTTCACGCGCCGGCTCGGCACTGGCCAGCGGCGCACGGCCGGCCAGATGCGCGCAGACTTCAAGCAGCGATCCGGCGACGCGCACGTCGGCATCGCCCACCAGCGCCGCCTCGGCGCCGTTGCCCTTGGGCACGATCATGCGGCGCCCGCGCCGCGTGGCTTGCAGTACCGCCGGCAACACGCCGCGCACCGCGCGCAGTTCGCCGGACAGCGCCAGTTCGCCGATGAACTCGCAATCGCGCAGGGCTTCGCGCGCGATGCCGCCGTTCGCGGCAAGAATGCCCAGCGCGATCGGCAGATCGAAACGGCCGCCGTCCTTGGGCAAGTCCGCCGGCGCCAGATTGACCGTGATCTTGCGCCGCGGATAGTCCATCTGCGCGTTGAGGATCGCGGCACGCACGCGGTCGCGCGCTTCCTTGACCGCGGTCTCGGGCAAGCCGACGATCGAGGTGCCGGGCAAGCCGCCGGAAAGATGCACCTCGCAGGCGACCAGCGGCGCCGCGATGCCATCTTGTGCACGGCTGTAGACGACCGCAAGACTCATCCGGCACGCACGTTCATGGCTTGGCTTGCGTTTGCCCCAGGCTTTGTTCGAGCGCAAGAAGTTGCCGTTCGAGCGCTTCCAGTTTTTCGCGCGTGCGCGCCAGTACGCTGCGCTGCACGTCGAACTCCTCGCGCGTCACCAGATCCAGCTTGCGCAGCCCTGCCTGCAGGGCGTCGCGGAAGGTCGCCGTCATCTCGGCCTTGGTCCGCGCGAAGTCCGGCGGCAGCAGCGCGGCGAGCCGCTGTGCCAGTTCGTCGATCGAATACGCATTGATCATGCTTTACCCTTGTGCTGATGGATACGCCGGCCTTCCTTGTGCGAGTGGCTTGTTTGCGCCAGTCTAATCGGAATGCTCGCAAACGCCAGCCATACCATTCGCATGGCGGTTATCGAGTCGCACCGCATATCCGGTATAGTCACAGTTGTTATGCAGCAGGAGACGGTCCATGCAAATGGTCATGGCAATTATCAAACCGTTCAAGCTCGACGAGGTGCGCGAGGCGCTTGCCGAGGTCGGCGTCACCGGTATCACGGTCACCGAAGTGAAAGGTTTCGGGCGCCAAAAGGGCCATACGGAACTGTATCGCGGCGCCGAATACGTGGTCGATTTCCTACCGAAGATCAAGATCGAAGCCGTGGTCGCCGACGCTCAGGTCGAGCGCGTGGTCGAAGCGATCGCGCATGCGGCCAACACCGGCAAGATCGGCGACGGCAAGATCTTCGTCTGGCAGATCGACCGCGTGATGCGCATCCGCACCGGCGAACTCGACGGCGACGCGTTGTAGGAGCCGGATTTGCCGGCCTGCGCTGGACACACCCGCTACACCGGCAAACGGATACGCTACGGTCGTTTCCATGGACGGCGCTGAGCCGGGCCCTTTTTCGCTGGTCATCGGCGCCAGCGGCGCGGTCGGACGATTCCTGATTCCGCGCCTGCTCGATGCAGAGCACAAGGTCGTTGCCGTGAGCCGCGTGCTGCGTGGCGGCGATCCGCGCGTGCACTGGCTGGTCGGCGATCTGCACCGTCAGATGCCCATGGCCGGCCGCCCCGATGTCATCTTCAGCCTCGGCCCGCTCGATGCGTTCGCGCGTTGGTTCGCGCGGATGCCGGTCGATGGCGCGCGCGTGATTGCTTTGGGTTCGATGAGCATCCACAGCAAGCGTACCTCGGCCGATCCCGGTGAACGGGAACTGGCCGATCGACTGCAAGCGGCAGAAACGTTGTTGACACGCACCTGCGACGCGCACGGTTGCGCGTGGACCCTATTCCGGCCGACGCTGATCTACGGCGCGGGCAGCGACCGCAGCCTGACGCCGATCGCACGCTTGGGTGCACGCTGGCGCGTATTTCCGCGCATTGCGGCGGCGCGCGGCTTACGCCAGCCCGTGCATGCGCAAGACCTGGCCGCTGCGTGCATGGCCGTGCTGCAGGGGACCGCGACGCACAGCCACGTGTACGCGCTGGGCGGCGCGGAGCGGCTTGCCTTTGCGGATATGCTCGAACGCGTGCGCGCGTCGTTGCCGCTGCGCACGTTCGCCGTGCCGGTTCCGCTGGGTGCGCTGCGTTC
The DNA here is from genome assembly GCA_031274955.1 of Rhodanobacter sp. Taxonomy (GTDB): domain Bacteria; phylum Pseudomonadota; class Gammaproteobacteria; order Xanthomonadales; family Rhodanobacteraceae; genus Dokdonella_A. Next base: position 7,054 of record JAISPQ010000193.1, on the reverse strand, counting down.
TTTGAGCACGCTGGCGCGGGCCATGGGCCTGCCCGCGCCGGGCCGCGCGGCGATCGCGCGGCTCAATTGCGATCTGGTCGCCGAACAGGCCGCGGCCATCGCCGATTTCGGCTGGGCGCCGCGCGTGTTTCGTCCCGATGCGACGGCGTGGCGGTCGCGCCAAGAGCCTGTCTAACCGTCATGGTGATTTGCACCACCCCAGATGATGAAAGAACGCTCGCCGTTCCCGCGCAAACATCTCCTACCTCGTCGTTCCCGCGTGCTCTTGGCGGGAATGACGAAGGGAGAAATTCCCGCCTTCGCGGGAATGACGTTGGTGGGTAAAGTTGGCGTCGGTGGAAGGCTGTACTTTCACGCTAAACTATGCGGTTTACATCGCGCACGGCGTGCCTTTTGAGGAAATCTCCCGATGTCGACCCTGATCTGCGGTTCGATTGCCTACGACACCATCATGGTGTTTCAAGACCAGTTCAAGAAACATATCCTGCCCGATCAGGTGCATATCCTGAACGTATCGTTTCTGGTGCCGCGCATGCGCCGCGAATTCGGCGGCTGCGCCGGCAATATCGCCTACAACCTCAAACTGCTCGGCGACGATCCGCTGCCGATGGCCACCGTCGGTCAGGATTTCGGGCCGTATCGCGCACATATGGAAAAAATCGGCATCCGCCTGGATTGCGTGAAAGTGTTCGACGACCAGTTCACATCGCAATGCTTCATCACCACCGACCTGGACAACAACCAGATCACCGCCTTCCACCCCGGCGCGATGCTCAGTTCGCACGCCAACCACGTGCGCGACGTGCCCGATATCACCTTCGGCATCGTCGCGCCGGATGGCCGCGAAGCGATGTTGCAACACGTGGACGAATTCGCACAGCGCGGCGTGCCTTTCATCTTTGATCCGGGACAGGCCATGCCGCTGTTCAGCGGCGAGGAATTCCGCGCGATGATCGAGAAAGCCAGCTACGTGATCGTCAACGACTACGAATCGCGGCTTCTGCAAGAACGCACCGGCTGGAGCGCCGCCGAAATCGCCCAGCGCGTGGAAGCGCACATCGTCACCCAGGGGCCGCACGGCTCGCTGGTGCACACGCACGATGGCCGCACCCACGAGATTCCACCTGCGCGCGAGCGCTGCGTGGTCGATCCCACCGGCTGCGGCGATGCCTATCGCGCCGGCCTGATCTTCGCGCTGACACAGGGTATGGATTGGCCCACCATCGGCCGCGCCGCATCGCTGATGGGCGCGCTCAAGGTCGAGCATCCCGGTACGCAGAACCAGCGTTTCGATTACGCGCAATTCGCCGAGTGCTTCAAGGAACAATTCGGCTACGCACTGTGACCGGCTCTCCATTCCCGCTTTCGAGGATTCCCATGAACCGATCCATCATCCGCATCCTGGCCACGCTGCTGTTCGTCGCATCCGCGCACGTACTGGCCGCCAACGCCGCCCATGTGGAACTCCACGGCAAGCGTTTCAGCATCGAAATCGCCGAAACCGAAGCAGAGCACGAGCACGGCCTGATGGAACGCACCCACATGGCGGCCGATCACGGCATGCTATTCGTATTCCAGGACGACAAGCCGCGCGCGTTCTGGATGAAGAACACCAAGATTCCGCTGGATATGCTGTTCTTCGATGCGGACAAGCATCTGGTCAGCGTCAAGCACAACGCGCCGCCGTGCACCGCCGATCCCTGCCCGGTGTATTCCAGCGGCGCACCCGCACGCTATGTGCTCGAACTCAACGCCGGACAAGCGGCAAAGCTAAACCTGACTCCAGGAGATGTGATCCAGATCCATCGCTGAGAGGGTGTTTAACTGTCATGCACGCTGGCGAGCACTCAAGATGATGAAAGAGCGTTCGAAAGCTCTTGCGAAAACACCTCCTACGTCGTCGTTCCCGCATGCTCTTGGCGGGAACCTGGTGCCTTTTGCTTTTCCATACCTCCAAGGCAAGAGCAAAGACGCTGGATGACGCGCGGCGATCCCGCCGCCTAACCCGGCGCCGACACGCACTCGTCAGCCGTACGATAGTCGAACAGCCGGTTCAACGGAACCCAAAGAGCGATCGGAATCATGAGCGGCAACGCGGAAAATCACGCATTGGCGCGTGTAGCGGCCACGCCGTTCCGTGCGTGTGGCGAGCTTGCGAGCGATTCCTGACGAAAATGTCAGAAATGCAGGCTAACTATCCGCCCCGACGAAGAATTTGTGCTTATCCACAATTTCTGTGGATAACATTGTGGACTAATGCGTCTTCCGATGCCGGTAGAGCCCGCCATCAAGTCACGCCGCTTACTTTGGCGATTCTTTAATCAATTTGTAATCATCAATAAAATCAAACAGATGCGGTTTCATCACCGTGCTCCTGTCCGAGCAGAGCATGAACTTCGTGATCAACGCAGCGAAACGCCGTGATCTGTGCACAACCGCCTTGACACATCCTCCTGAATTCGTTCCTTTTCGATGTCGAAAAACAGCCACCCAAGCCTTCTCCATGCCCCCTTGCAACGACATCGGCAGCGCCTCGCACGCGATCTGCCCAAAACGCTACACCTCGCGGTTCCGCTGGTGCTCGGCCAGTTATCGGCGATCGGCATCTGTTCGCACATCTGGAGCGCCCGCATCCGCGCGCACTCCTCGAACTGCTGCGGATCGGCGTGCCGATGGGCGTGACGGTGTTCATGGTGGAGAGCCTGTTCGTCGCCGTCGCGCTGGCGATCGGCACGCTCGGCACCGATGTGATCGCGGGCCATCAGATCGCCCTCAACGTGGCCTGGATCACCTTCATGGTGCCATTGGGCTTGGCGATGGCGACCACGGTGCGCGTGGGGCATGCGGTCGGCCGTGGCGATGCGCAGGGCGTGCGCGACGCAGGGCTGACCGGTTTCGTACTGACCTTGTTCACGCAGAGCGTTTCGGCGGGATTGATGTTATCGATGCCGGTGCGGATCGCCGCGCTGTATACGACCGACGTCGCCGTGATCGCGATCGCTGCGCAACTGCTGGTGCTGGCCGGGTTGTTCCAGTTTTCCGATGGTTTGCAGGTGGCCGCGAACGGCGCGCTGCGCGGCCTCAAGGACACGCGCGTACCGATGGCCATCACCGCGTTCGCCTACTGGGGCGTGGGTATGCCGGCCGGCTGGTGGCTGGCCTTCCCGTGCGGGCTGGGCGCACGCGGCATGTGGATCGGATTGATCGCGGGGTTGAGCATGGCCGCGCTGCTGCTCTTGCACCGGTTCTGGAAACTCGCCCGCCACACCGCACCGGCATGACCTGCCGTGCGCCCGCAGTTTCGGGTAGGCTAAGGTTCAAGAGCCGTAGCGAGCCCAAGCACGATGTCCACCGAACAACCCGGCGTGATCCGCCGCTTCTTTCGCGGTCTGTGGAATACGCTGGATTTCACACGCCGGCTGATCTTCAACCTGATTTTCCTGTTTCTGCTGGTCGCCTTCATCGGTGGGGTGTTCGCCTCACGCACCAAGATCGCGCTGCGCACGGCCCTGGTGCTCAATCCCGAAGGCAGGATCATCGAGCAGTACACCAGCGATCCGGTACAACGCGCAATGGCCAGTTTCACCGGCGACGGACTCAAGGAAGTGCAACTGCGCGATGTGCTGCGCGTGATCGACGCGGCGGCAAAAGACGCGCGCATCGAGCGCATCGTGTTGGTGCCCGACGAGATCGACGGCACCGGTCTATCCACACTGCGCGAGATCGGCGTCGCGCTCGACCGCTTCGAGGAGGCCGGCAAGGAAGTCATCGCGGTCTCCGCCGGCATGGATCAGGATCAGTATTTCCTCGCCGCGCACGCGAACCGCATCCTGCTCGACCCCGATGGCGCGGTGATGCTCGAAGGTCTTTCCAACTATCACAGCTACTTCAAGGACGGGCTCGACAAGCTCGGCGTGCAGGTGCATCTGGTCAAGGTCGGCGCGTACAAGTCCGCGGCCGAACCCTTGGTGCTGAATCAGGCTTCCGAGGAGGCCAAAGAGGCCGATCGCTACTGGATGAGCGGCATCTGGCGGGAATATCTCGACGAAATCGCCGTACTGCGCAACATCGATGCGGCGAAGATCGACGACGACATCGCGCACTACGACGAACGCGTCGCCCACTATTCCGGTAATCTCGCGCAACTTGCACTGGATCAGAAACTCGTCGATCAGGTCGCCACGCGCAGGGAAGCGCGCGCGCTGCTGCGTGCGGCCGGCGCCGCCGATGACAGCGATGGCTTCCGCCAGATCGATTTCAGGAAATACCTGGCGACACTCAATAGCGGCACTCTGAAGACTCGGAACGATCAGGTCGCCGTGATCATCGCGCAAGGCGAGATCGTCCCCGGCGATCAATCCGGCGGCACGATCGGCGGCCGCTCGACCGCGCAACTCGTGCGCGCGGCGCGCGAGGACGAGCGCGTCAAGGCGATCGTGCTGCGCGTGAATTCACCAGGCGGTGAGGTCAGCGCCTCCGAATTGATCCGCCGCGAACTGGCGCAGGTGCGCGAAGAAGGCATGCCGGTCGTGGTATCGATGGGTGATGTCGCGGCAAGCGGCGGCTACTGGATTTCGATGGATAGCGACGAAATCTGGGCGCAGCCGACCACCATCACCGGCTCCATCGGCGTCTTCGGCCTGTTCATCACCCTGCCCGACACGCTGGCCAAGCTCGGCATCCACAACGATGGCGTGGGCACCACGCCGCTGGCCGGCGCGATGGATATTCGCCGGCCGTTGTCGCCACAGATTCAAGCCATCCTCACCAGCATGATCCAGCGCGACTACAGCCAGTTCATCGACAAGGTCGCCAAGGCGCGCAGCAAGGCCCCGGAACAAATCGAAGCGATCGCGCAGGGCCGTGTCTGGACCGGCACGCAAGCCAAGGAACGCGGCCTCGTCGACAAACTCGGCGGCCTGAACGAGGCGATCGCGGCCGCCGCCGCGCGCGCCAACCTCGGCAAGAACTACGGAGTCACCTATGTCGAACGCGAGATGACGCCTTGGGAACGCTTCGCTTTGAGCCTCGGCAATAGCGATGCGCTGGTACGCCTTGCACGCTATGCCGGCTTCTCGATGCCGGCCGCTGCGATCGGCAGCACCGATGCGAAGCAGATCACGGGCGTCCTCCAATCGCTGCGCGGCAAACACTACGGCGCGTTCGTGCATTGCTTTTGCGGATTGCATTAACGGCCGGGATTGGGGATTCGAAAGAGCGTTAGCGTGGAAGAAGTAGGGTCGAGGGAGCACAATCCACTCCATCGGTCATTCTGCGCGTAGCGGAGCGAAGCTCCGCGTAGTCGCAGAATCCAAGTCTGTATGGATTCTGCGACGGCGCTACGCGCCGCGCAGAATGACAGGTGGGGAGAGGTTTCTTTCATCATCCGGGGTGGCACACATCAGCCATGACCGTTAGCGCCTGTCTAATCTCTCCTCCCGGCGCGGGCGCAAGGAGATATTAGACAGGCTCTGAGACGGCAAAAAATCCCCAAAAGGGAGTACGCAGAGGATTGGAACTGGAAATTGACGTAAATTCGAATTGAACAGACCACATCGTGAAAATGTCGGCACCTGCGAAGTGGCACTTGTGCAGCAGAATCAATCGTTCAGCGTTTCCTTAGCCACGCATGACAGCACGGGAATAAAATGGATCCCTTGATCTAAATAGGCAGGGACGTGGTCATGGCATCCAAACTTCAGATCGCAGGCTATTTGTGGGCGGCGGTTTTTCTTGCGACGTATGGTGGTAGAAACGAGGTCCACCGTTCCGGTGGCGGCAGTGCCGCAGGTGCGAAGTCGGACCTTGTGCTGACAGTTAGCGTTACCGGCAATGACCGCATTACGGATAGCGCTGGCAAGATCAACTGTGGCGCCGGTAGTACTGTATGCAGTGGTAGCTATGCCACAGGCGCTTCCGTCACCCTGACCGCGACTGCGAATTCTGGTTATGCCTTTGCTGGTTGGGGGGGCGACTGCGCCAGCGCAGGTTCGTCGCTTACAGCAAGCGTGACGATGAGTACCACCCGCAATTGCACTGCGACGTTTACCGCCTCGGGCATACATAGTCGTGCTCCTTGGCGTCCTTGTTGCACTACGGAATTTACCACCTCGGGCGGTGGCGGCAGCAGCTTCAAGCACCCTGGAATCCTCGTCAGTCAAGAGCAGCTCGACTACATCAAAGCCGCCGTGGCCGCACATCAAGAACCTTTCTATGCCGCCTTCCAGAACGCGACGAAGTATTCCAGTACCACTGCCATTGGCTCGCTTAACTATCAAGTTCAGGGACCGCCCGCTGGAGGTATTATCGACTGTGGCCCCTATTCAAACCCCGATACTGGCTGCTCTGCTGCTGACAGAGACACCGCTGCGGCGTACCTGCAGGCACTGCTTTGGTACATCACTGGCAATAAAACTTATGCCAACAATGCCATCAAAATCCTCAACGCTTATGCCCGCAACCTTAAAGGCTATACCAACAGCAATGCGCCTTTGCAAGCGGCTTGGGATACCCAGAAACTTCCCCGTGCCGCCGAAATTATCCGCTATACAAATGCGGGCTGGGCCGATAGCGATATCGCACAGTTCAAGAGCATGCTCAACACTGTCGCGCGACCGCAGCTTATCAATGGTTCCGGTTCCAACGGCAATTGGGAAATCAGCATGATCGAGGGCTTGATGAATATCGGCGTCTTCAATGACGATCGCGCTACTTTCGATCAGGGAGTGACCTACTGGAAACAGCGAATTCCGGCCTACTTTTATTACCACACCGATGGACCATCGCCTGTCCCTCTGCCCCGTGGCGCGAACTACACTACCTGGTACGGCCAGACCGTCTTCGACGACCGCGTTGATGGTATTTCGCAGGAGACCTGCCGCGATTTCGGCCATGCGCAGTATGGCCTTGCCGGCGCACTTAATGCTGCTGAAACAGCGCACATTCAAGATGTGGATCTTTACAACGACGCCAGAACGAAGGCAATGCTTCGCCTTACCTCCGCGCTTGAGTTTCATGCCAAGTATCTATTAGCCTACAACCAGGACAATGGATA
>JAISPQ010000042.1 GCA_031274955.1 Rhodanobacter sp. | reverse complement strand
GCGATGCCGGCACGATGCAGCGCGATCGCATCGCGATGGCGCTTGTCCGTGGAATAGCGGATTGCCAGATTGTTACACAGCATCGAATAGACATGCGCGCAGGCGTCGCCTGGGTGCCCTTGTCCGGTCTCGAAAAACCGCTCCATGCGCGCGCGGCCCTGCTCGTATATGGTTTTGGCCAACTGGTTGAGTTGGGTTTGGGCCTGCTCGCGCTGCGTGGGGAGCAAACGGCTCAGGCGCTTTTCTCCCTCGGGGGTCTCGTTCCAGTCCACGCGGTTAGTGCCATAGATATAGCAGTCATGACCGCTTTGCAGTTCGGGTGGGGGCTCCGCCAGCGCGGAGAAGACGTCATGCGCACGTGCGCGGGCCTCGAAAATCATGTTGGCGGTGCGCCAGTCGTGCATGTCGCCATCGCGCGCAGCCGCCAGCAGTCGAGTGAGCGCAGTGGCCGCGTCGATGCGGCCTGCCTGCTCGTCATACACAGCGGCCAGCCGCTCGATCCACGGATGACCGGGTGCCCGCTGCCGGGCTTCCTCGCCCGCGGCAGTGGCCACCGCTTGCCGCAAGGCATCACCGTGCAATTGGCCCAGCGCGGCATAAAGCAGCGCGTGCAGCGGCGAGCGGGACGTGATCGGGGTTTCGCCTTGTACGCCCAGTTCGGTCAGCCGATTGAAGGTTGGCTCGAATCCGCATGCCCGCATCACGCACAACGGCCACCACACCAAAGTGTCATCGAGCCGAGCCAGCCTCTCATGAATGATGCGCATGATGGTCTCATGCGCATCGTCTTCGCTACGGTCGTTCAAGTAGTGGGAGAAGCCGCATGCATAGATGTAAAAGAATGCGCGCCGTCCGGCCTCCTCGAAGCGGCCTGCCTCGGTGAGCCAGCGGACCTCATGACCGGCGAAGTCATCGGGGCAATTGCCGGAATCGGGTTCGAGGTCATACCGCGCCGCTTCACATAGGGCCAGTGCCCCTTGCAGGTCACCCTGAGCATGGCTGGCCCGCGCCGCCAGCCGCGCCAGCCGCACTTCGGCTTCGCGGCGCTGGGGCAGCGCTCGGCCGGAGACGAGCGCCGTCACCGCCCGCCGGATCGCATCGATCCGCTGCGGCGCGATCTCGATCAGCTCATGACCAAAGCTGAGCCAGTCGTCCGCGTCGACATCCTGCCCCGCGCCGGCCGCGGCCAGCGTGTCGATGGCCGCTTCACCCGCGGTGCGCGCCTCGTCGGTGCGGTCCAGCCGCTTGAAGGCCCAGGCACGTTTGGTTTGGCGCGTCGCCTCATCGTAGGCGCGCAAGGTATCGCGTGCGGGAACCTTGAGGCTGAGTTCATGGCGCAGTTCGATCGCATCAAACGTGTGCTCGGCCGCGTCACGTTCGAGCGTATCGAGGATGTCCAAGCGAAAATAGCGCGCCGCATCGAGTGCCGGTTCGGTGCGAACGACCGCGCGCATCTCGTCCAAGGCGGCGCGGATGGCGTCTTCCTCGCGCAGATAGTGGGCAATCTGCACCCGGTACAGCGCCAGTTGCATACGGATGTCCGGCTTCGTCGCGGGCAACGCCGCGTCGAGCACGCGCGCACCGTCCTGATCGATCACCGCGCGCGCGGCGGCGGTATCGCCCGCATGCATCCACAGCGTGTACAGGCGCCGGATGGCATCGATCGAATCCGCACGCAAGGGCTGCGCACGCAGCCGGGCGGTCAGATCGGCCTCTTTGCCCGAACGGGTTTCTTCGAGATCGGCTTCAAGCCGATTCATCAAATTGTCCAGATCCGGGCCGGTCAAAAAGGGAGGTTGAGTATTGGGCATGAGCAAACTCGACGGAGCACGAGGCTATCGTTGCCGCATTGAAACGGTCGGCAACAGCCAAGAAAAAACCGGAGAAAGCGAATCAAACGAACGTAGTCTAATGCCACGTTCTGTCTTTCTTGAAATATGTTGGCCGATCTGGCCTGGCTTGATCGCTCGGCTTTCGGATGATTCCATATGGCGTGTCGGACAGACGAACGCGGTTACCTTTTGCCTTTCGTATCCGCCATGCGAAGGACAACATACGCCGCACAGGACATGGCTGGCCGCGCCGCTTCCTATGGATATCCATACGCGGCGTGGATCATGTGTGTCCCCGGTTCGTTCCTGGAGGGCGTTCCGGCTATACGACACGGCACATCGCGCAGGAATGTAGCCCACGAATGTCAGAACCTGTCTAAAATCCCCCGCCAAGCCTGCGTCGTTGTTCGCCTCTCCCACAAGCCGGAGACGATCGCTCCATGAAAGGATGGTCACAAGACTTCCCCTCACCCCGACCTTCTCCCACCAGCCGGAGAGGGGGAAAAGTGACCGAACCGGTGCGTGCTCACAAGCATCCATCCATGTTGCGCTTGTCGTTCAGAACTTCCAGGAAAAGACCACGATAGTGCCAAGAAATCCACACACATCACGTGAAATTCACCGCTCCGGACGCACCGGCTGGCTACGCGCCGCTGTGCTGGGCGCGAACGACGGCATCGTATCGGCCGCAAGTCTGATTGCTGGCTTCGCCGCGGCCGGCGCCCCACGGCACGAGATCCTGTTCGCCGGCATCGCCGGGCTGGTCAGCGGCGCATTGGCGATGGCCACGGGCGAATACGTTTCGGTGAGTTCGCAGGCCGATACCGAAAACGCGGACCTGGCGATCGAACGCCACGAGCTTGCGCACTATCCCGAAAGCGAACTGCACGAATTGACCGGCATCTACATCAAGCGCGGACTCGATCCCGCGCTGGCCAGACAGGTCGCCGAACAGTTGACCGCGCACGACGCGCTGGCCGCACATGCGCGCGACGAGTTGGGTATCACGCACGAACTGCGCGCGCGGCCGTTGCAGGCGGCGCTTGCATCGGCGGCGGCCTTCGCCGTCGGCGCCGCGCTGCCGCTGGCGATCGCACTGGCGTGTCCGCACGATCTGCTCAATGGCGTGTTGATGCCGGCGTCGTTGTGCTGTCTGGCCTTGCTCGGCGCGGCCGCGGCGCGTGCAGGCGGAGCGCCGATACTGCGCGGCGCGGTGCGCGTTACCCTATGGAGCGCGCTGGCGATGGTGGCGACAGCGATGATCGGCCGTTTTATCGGGGTGTGAAAGATCAGGGATTGGGTATTCGAAATGGGCAAGAGCGCGTCTTCCGAATCCCCCATCGCTAATCCCGAATCGCCGATTGCATGAGATTCGTCTCAAATAGCTTATAGATACGCTTGTACTCGTCCAGCCACGAATCGGCGTGCACGAAGCCGTGGCGTTCCAGCGGGTACACGGCGATTTCGTAATTGTCCTTGTGCAGTTCGATCAGTTTCTGATTGAGGCGCACGCTATCTTCGAACAGCACGTTGTTGTCGATCATGCCGTGACAAATCAAGAGCGCCCCCTTGAGACCATCGGCGAATTCGATCGGCGAGGAACGCGCGTAGGCGAGCGGATCGATCTGCGGATCGTTGAGGATGTTCGAGGTGTATTCGTGGTTGTATTGCGTCCAGTCGGTCACCGGACGCAACGCGGCGCCGGCCTTGAATGTCTCGGGCGTGCGGAACAGCGCCATCAGTGTCATGAAGCCGCCATACGAACCGCCGTAGATGCCGACGCGTTGCGGATCGGCGGAAGCGTTCTTTTCCAACCAGTGCACGCCGTCGATCAGGTCTTCCAATTCCGGATGGCCCATGTTGCGATAGATCGCCGTGCGCCAGTCGCGGCCATAGCCTTCGCTGGCGCGATAGTCCATGTCGAGCACGACATAGCCCTGCTCGGCCAAGAGGTTGTGGAACATCTGCTCGCGGAAGTAGTACGACCAGCCCAGATCCACATCCTGCGTGTAACCGGCGCCGTGCACGAACAGCACGGCCGGATGCTTTTTGTTCGCGTCGAAATTCTGCGCCTTGTAGAACTTCGCATAGATGGGTTGCTGGGTGTGCGAGGAAGGCACTTGGACGATCTGTGGTTCGATCCACCTCATCGTCTTGTAGTGCGGTGTGCGCGTATCGGTGAGTTCGCGCGGCGCGGCACCGCCTTGCGCATCGACCACGGCCAGTTGCGCGGGCACATAGGCGCCTGAATGCAGCACGGCGAGTTGGCGGCCGTCGGGTGAAAGTGCGAAGCCGTTCAGCCCCTTGAACGCGGTCACGCGTTCGAGCGTGCCGCCGCCGACCGGTACGCGGTAGACATCGTAGGAATACGGCGCTTGCACGTTGGCGCGCAGATAGAACCAGCGGCCGTCCGGCGAGAGCGAAGGCGCGGAGACTTCGAACGCACCGGCGGTCAGCGCCGTGGCTTTGCCGCCCGGCGTCTTGGCGTATAGCTGCGCGTAGCCGGTTTCTTCCGACACATACCACAAGGTACGGTTGTCCTTTTCCCAACCGAATTCGTTGAAGTTCCAGTTGATCCATGCCGGATCGGTCAGGCGATGCTGCGCAGTCAGCTTGGCATGTTCGAAATCGACGGTCGCGATCCAGCGGTCCTTGTTGTCGATCGCGCGGATCTGGATCGCCAACGATGCGCCATCCTCACTCCACACGATGCCGCCACCACCACCGTCCTCGGTGTCGGAGACGATACGCACTGCGCGCGTCTTCGGCTCGTCGTTCTTCTTGTCATCCTTCCTCTTGCCTTTATCGGCGGACGCCTCGGCCGGCTTGTCGTTTTTCGCTGCCGACTCGCGCTTGATCTTGGCGTTTTCCTCGCGCACGGCCTTGAGCGGATCGTCGTGTATGCCCGGCAGATCCTCGAGCGACAACGCATGCTGTTGATGGCGGGTGAGATCAAGCAGGACAAGCCCCTGCGGCGCCGGATCGTTGCGTCCCACGCGCGTGCGTTCGTCTTCGTGTTCCTCGTAGCCGGATTCGGTAACGAATTGCTGCAATTTTCCAGTGCGGCCTTCGGCGTAGTTTCTCGGTACGGTGACCAGCATCAGGTAGCGCCCGCCGGGCGACAGCGAAGTATCGACGATCTTCACCTCATCGCCGACGAAGAACGGCAGCGGTGCGCGCGTGGAATCGCCTTTGACGAAATCCTCGCGATTCTTCCTCTGCGCATCGCGATCGGCCTTGAGCATGCGCAGCGTGGAGAAATAGCGCAGTTGCTGCTCGCCCAGATCGTCGGGTTTTTTCGCGTCGGGATCTTTTTCCGTGCGCACGATCGCCGCCGGGCCGCTCACGCCGGTGGCGATGTCGTAGTTGAACCAGTCGGTACCCGCGCGGTATTGCAGCGTGCGACCGTCGGCCGAGAACTGCGGCGCCGCCTCGGCCTCCGGCGTGCGGGTGACCTGCACCAGGCGTCCGCTCGCCAATTCGCGAATGAAAATGTCGCCGTTGCGCACGAACGCGGCGCGCGTGCGTGCGCGATCGAACACCGCATCGGGACCATCCGCGTTCGCCATCGCTTGCGGATCGATCACGCTATCGCTGCCGGAAGCCAATTCGATGCGATGCAGATCGCGGACTGTTGAACCCTCCTGCTTGCGGCGATAATACAGGTGATGTCCGTCCACGCTCCAATACGCATGTTCTACCGGTGGCCCAATCCAATCCGGATCGGCCATCGCCTGTTCGAGCGTGATGGCGCGAGCCGGAGCGACGACCAAGGTAAGCAGACCGACGAGGCTGGCGACGAACGCGCGATGCATAAAGTTCTCCCCATGGAGATGGCAAAGCGCGCAGCATAATGGTACGCGCTGCGACGACGGCGGGTCGAAAGTCAGGGCCTATCCAACATCGCAGCGTCATGCAATGTCGCAGGCCGCTCTGAGACCCATTTCGCACACACTGTAACGAAATTAGCAAAAGAGCGTGAACGGGTTCTCACCGACACTTGGCAAAATATTACGCGACAGGCAGCCTAATCGTCTGCCTTACTTGCTGGAGAACATTTTGACCCTCTCATGTATTGAACTGGAGACCGCGCCCAACCCAACATATGCGGTGATCCTATTGCACGGCTTGGGCGCCGACGGCAACGATTTCGCACCGATCGTTCCGCAATTGGTCGATCGCACATGGCCTGCACTGCGTTTCGTGTTTCCGCACGCGCCGGAGCGGCCGGTGACGGTCAACGGCGGCATGCACATGCGCGCTTGGTACGACATCGAAAACGTGGACATCGCCGACCGGCAGGATGAAGCCGGCATTCGCGTATCGATCGCGCATCTCAACGCGCTGATCACTCGCGAAACCGCGCGCGGGATTCCATCCGATCGCGTGATCCTCGCCGGCTTCTCACAGGGTGGCGCGATCGTGCTGGCCGGCAGCGTGCGGCATGCCCGCCCTCTGGCAGGCGTCGTCGCACTGTCCAGCTATCTGCCGATCGCCACCAAGACGGCGGAGGAACGCAGCGCGGCCAATGCGAACCTGCCGATCTTCATGGGCCACGGCAGTTTCGATCCGGTCGTGCCGCAAACGCTGGGTATCTTGAGTCGCGATGCACTGAGCGCGTCCGGCCATCCGGTGCAATGGCATAGCTATCCGATGGCGCACCAGGTCTGTCCCGCGGAGATCGCAGATTTGCGTGCATGGATGAGTACGCGGTTGCTGTCTGCGTGATGTGAGATGTGAGATGTGAGACAAGAGGTCCCATGCTAGAGACGACTGCGAATCATGCCGCGACCGCCGCATCGCTACCGGATGCGAATACCACACGTCATGTATTGTTCGCCAGTCTGATCGGCACGACGATCGAGTTCTTCGATTTCTACATCTACGCCACCGCCTCGGTGCTCGTGTTCCCGAAGTTGTTTTTTTCCGCTGGCGATGCGACGTCGGCCGCCTTGCAGTCGTTCGCGACATTCGCACTGGCGTTTTTTGCACGGCCTATCGGCTCGGTGCTGTTCGGCCACTTCGGCGATCGTGTCGGACGCAAGACCACGCTGGTCGCCGCCTTGCTGATGATGGGTGGATCCACCGTCGCAATCGGCCTGTTGCCCAGCTATGCCTCGATCGGCCTGGCCGCGCCGGCATTGCTCGCGTTGTGCCGTCTTGGGCAAGGTATTGGCCTGGGCGGCGAATGGGGCGGCGCGGTACTGCTGGCGACCGAAAACGCACCGCCGGGCAAACGCGCCTGGTACGGCATGTTTCCGCAACTGGGGGCGCCGATCGGATTTTTGTGTTCCAGCGGAATGTTTCTGCTGTTGAACGACACCTTGAACGAAGCGCAATTTTTCGCATTCGGCTGGCGCATCCCGTTTATTGCCAGTGCCTTGCTCGTGTTGGTCGGTCTGTATGTGCGCCTGCGGCTGACCGAAACGCCGGCCTTTGCACGCGCTCTGGAAAACAACGAATGCGTGCGCCTGCCGATGCGTGAGGTATTGCTGCGCCATCCGCACGCGCTGCTGCAAGGCACACTCGCCGCGACGGCGACGTTCGCGCTGTTCTATCTGATGACGGTGTTTGCATTGAGTTGGGGAACAACCGCACTCGGCCACACGCGCGACAATTTTTTGACCTTGCAGATGATCGGCGTGCTGTGCTTTGCGCTCGGTATTCCGCTATCGGCCTTCTTGGCCGATCGCCACAGTTGCCGCCTACTGCTGATCTACGCAAATTTCTTCATCTTCGCGTTCGGCCTGATCTTTGCGCTGCTGTTCGCGAGTAACGCGCTGGCCTTTCTTACGCTGGGTCTGTTTCTGATGGGTCTGGTCTACGGCCCGCTCGGCACGGCGCTTGCCGGAATGTTTCCGACCTCGGTGCGCTACACCGGCGCCTCGCTCGCATTCACACTCGCCGGCATTCTCGGCGCCGCGCCGGCGCCCTATGTCGCCACCTGGCTGGCCAAAACCCATGGATTACAAACGGTCGGCTATGCCTTGGCCGTAGTGGCGGTGGTGAGTGTGCTGGCGTCGTTGTCGCGCAGCCGTTCTTCATAGGGTTCGCTACTCTCACCCCACCTACTTGGCTGCGCACCCGCACAGCGCTTCCGAATCACGCATCTCCCATCTCCGATCCCCGGATGGATCGCCGGCGAGTCGGTGCTACAAGGCATCGATCCGTATCACGCGTGCGCGCCCGTGGAGCCCTTGCCCGGCGCCCCACCCATTTGCAAAAATTCCAAGGCGCAAACTCGACATGGAGATGTGAAGTGAACCGTTGCCCGCCCCAGTGGCTGCCGATACTGAGTTTGATGCTCTGCTCCACATGGGCATTCGCCGAGCATATACCGGGTACTCACGTGGAACTCGATCCACCGCCGGGTTTTGCGCCTGCCACACAATTCACGGGGGTTTATCGTCAGGATTACAACGCTTCGATTGTGGTTGTCGAAATGCCGGCACCGGTTTCCGAAACAACGAAGGGCTTTACCACGGAAAGAATGGCGCGCAGCGGTATGAAGCTCCTGGATTCGTCAAAGGCCAGGGTCGACGGTGTCGATGCTTTGCTATTGCACGTGAGTCAAGAGGCCGCATCCGATACGTATGACAAGTGGATTTTGGTGGCCGGCGACGATACGCATACGACCATGATCAACGGTATATTTCCGCAGGCACATGCGGCCGAGTTGGATGCCCCGATAAAACGTGCCGTGTTGTCGACGAAGTGGCACGCCGACGCGCCGCAGGATATGTTCGAGGGGCTGAATTTCCGTGTGCAACCGACCGCGGATCTGAAGTTCGCCGGGCGCATGGTGAATTACCTCATCTTGACCGAATCAGGCAAGATGGCGGCTATCGATCCCAACGAAGGCAGATGCCTGATCGGCAATGACGAGCACCGTGCGTCCATCGACGATCCGTCCGAGTTCGCCAAGGCGCGTCTACTGAGTCTTCGCGCCATCGGGGATGCGTTCAAGGATTTCGCCGACGTCCAAGGCGAGCCGATCCGTGTTGACGGGATCCCCGCGTACGAACGGCTGGTCAATGCCGTGCGCCGCAAGAATGAGGTTGCGAGCCAGATATATCAGGTGATCGTTCCGTATTCGAACCGGTTTGACGAAATCATTTGCTACGGCCCGACGACACGCATGACGAACCTGTTGCCGCAATTTCGCCAAATCACCGCATCGTTCAAACGCATGCCATAGCGACGGCCCTCATGTCCGGGCGAAGAGGCATGCGCTGCCCATGGGTTCGATCCCATGAGGGGAGTGGCTATGGCGATGCGAACACATCATCGCCGAAAGTCGCAAGACCAGGCGCCGCCGCGTAGCCCAGATGCGGCAGTTCGAACGTATCTTGGATCCAGCGCAACAGTGAGTAGTGGTTGTAGGGCACGTCGGACACGGTACCCGGGCGGATCGACGGCGAGATCAGTACGGCGCCGACGCGACCGCCGCCGGGGCCATAGACACCCGGCGCCGGACCGCCGGCGAGCGGGCGCTCATTGCAACAGGCGGAACTGTCGGCCACGCTTTCGTCGATGGTAATGACGAGCAAACCGTCCTGTTTGAACGCGGC
The DNA here is from genome assembly GCA_031274955.1 of Rhodanobacter sp. Taxonomy (GTDB): domain Bacteria; phylum Pseudomonadota; class Gammaproteobacteria; order Xanthomonadales; family Rhodanobacteraceae; genus Dokdonella_A. Next base: position 1,718 of record JAISPQ010000042.1, on the reverse strand, counting down.
GGATTCGAGGATCAGCGGCACCCATGTGCGCAGGAACGCATCGGCCGATACCAGCCCGCCGGGTTCGCCGTTCTTGCAGGGCTGGTCATGGCCGTCGTGGCACAGGTTCGGCATGATGAAGGCAACGTTGGGCGTCGTCGCCACACTGGCCAGGTCCGTGCGCAAGGCGTCGAGATTCACCACATGCTGCGCGCAGCGCGCGTGGTCGTCGATGATGGAATGGAAATAGACGAACGGGTTGTGCTTGTTCGCGTACTGGTCGTTGCGCGCAGCGCGGTTCGTCTCGTCCTTGCCGCCGATCGCCGCATGCCCGCAGGCGGCGGCTTCGCGCGCGGGATCGTTGCCCATGTCTTGCATGTAACCGCGCCACGTGAGCTGTCTGGCTTCGAACTGGTCGGCAACGGTTTGCACCTGCACCGGATACACGCAACCCGCGCCGCGCAATTGGCCATCGGCATCGAGCTTGGGATCGGTCGCAACAAACTCGCTGAACACGCGGCAATCCCGTTGCGTGTCCGGATTCGGCGCCTTCGAATCCTTGCCGAAGGTATGCTCGAACGGCTGGTTTTCGAGCACGATCACGAACACATGCCCGATACGCACAGCCACGGCTTTGTGCTGCGTTGGCAATGGAGCCGGCTGCGGCGCTGCACAAGCCGCCAGCGCGATAGCGCAAGCGGCGAACCCACCTGTCCGCCGCAAAGCAATCACACCGTTAACGGATTGGGCTTGTCCGCGTCGATCTTCCACAGATCCATCGCGCGCGCGACATCCGCGGGCCGCAGCTTGCCTTCGGCGGCGAGCGCGACGATGGCGGCATGCGCAATGTGGTAGCGATCCACTTCGAAAAAACTGCGCAGGTTCGCACGCGTGTCGCTGCGGCCGAAGCCATCGGTGCCCAGCGCCACGTAACGCTTGCCGTCCGGCATGAAGGCGCGGATCTGGTCGGCATAGGCGCGCATGTAGTCGGTGGCGGCGATGGCCGGGCCGGCGCGGTCTTGCAGACACGCAGCGACATGCGAAAGGCGTGGGGTCTTCTCCAGCGGATGCAGGCGATTCCAGCGTTCGACATCGAAACCGTCGCGGCGCAGTTCGGTGAAGCTCGGGCAGGACCAGATATCACTGCCGACGCCGAATTCCTTTTCGAGCAGTTCGGCGGCGGCGATGACTTCGCGCAGGATCGTGCCGGAACCCAGCAGTTGCACGCGCGCCTGGTTCTTCTTCGGCTTGCCGCCATCCTTGAACAGGTACATGCCCTTGATGATGTCCTCTTCCACGCCCTGGGGCATATCCGGGTGCGGGTAGTTCTCGTTCATCAGGGTGATGTAGTAGTAGACGTCTTCCTGCTCTTGCAGCATGCGGCGCATGCCGTCTTGCATGATGACGGCGACTTCGTACGAGAACGTCGGATCGTAGGTGCGGCAATTCGGGATCGTTCCGGCCAACAGGTGCGAATGGCCGTCTTCGTGTTGCAGGCCCTCGCCGTTGAGCGTGGTGCGGCCGGCGGTGCCGCCGAGCAGGAAGCCGCGTGAACGCATGTCGCCCGCGGCCCAGGCCAGATCGCCGATGCGCTGGAAGCCGAACATCGAGTAGTAGACATAGAACGGCAGCATCGGGATATCGCTGACCGAATAACTGGTCGCGGCCGCCATCCATGCGCTCATCGCGCCGGGCTCGCTGATGCCTTCTTGCAGCACCTGGCCGGTCTGATCCTCGCG
>JAISPQ010000026.1 GCA_031274955.1 Rhodanobacter sp. | reverse complement strand
CTACCCGGACAGCAGCGATGTCGCCGTGGTGTTGGCCGAGATCGCCAAAGCATTCCCCACGCTGCGCGTCGGCGTCGCCGTGCAGGCCGACGCCGCGGAACTGGCCAAACGCTGGCAAGTCGATCGCTGGCCGGCGCTGGTGTTCCTCGCCGCCGGACAGCGCCTGCGCAATCTCTATGGCATTTCCGATTGGGATGTCTATCTGCGCCAGATTGCACAGATCATGCAGCCTCTTTCATCATCCGGGACGGTGCACACCCGCCCGCCATGACCCTCGGAGAGGGTAAGCGAGCGGCAACGCCTCGGCTTCGAGGTTGTTCTCAAAAGGCGCTCAGCGGCGATGCTGACGCCAGTATTCGCCCAGCAACACCGCTACGCTGGCGGCGACGTTGAGACTTTCGATCACGCCGCTGCCGGGGATCGTCAGCCGCAGATCCGCCGCCGCGATCAGATCCGCGCGCATACCTTCGCCTTCGGCACCGAACACGAGCACGAGCCGTGAAGGCAGGCGCGTCGCGTAGAGCGGAACCCCCTCGTGTGGAACGGTCGCGGCGATTGCGTAGCCGCGCTCACGCAGGGCGTCCAGCGCGGCCGATGGCAATGACACTGGCACCAGCGCAATCGATTCGGCCGCGCCCTCCGCGACGCGCGCTGCCGCGCCCGAGACATCCAGGCCCGTCGCGGCCGGCACGATCACGCCGCCGGCGCCGAAATGCGCCGCACTGCGCAGCAGGGCGCCGAGATTGTGCGGATTGCCCACGCCATCGAGCCAGAGCAGCAATGAGGGGTGCGGCGGTGCAGGCTGCACGGCCAGCCACGGCATGAAGTCGATCGGCAGCGGACGCAGCAAATCGAAGCACACGCCTTCGTGGTGGCGCGATGCGGTGAGCCGGTCCAGATCGGCTTCTTCCACGACGCGATAACCCAAGCGATGTTTCACGCACCAAGCGAGCACGGTTTTCAGCGCGGGAATACGCGTTTGGGTCAGATAGACCTTGCGTAAGGCGGCGGGACGCTTGGCGAACGCGGCAAGGCAGGCGTTGAGTCCGTACAAGCGGATTTCCTCGCGCGGCGGGGGCGTCGCACGCGCGCCAAGCGTCTCGGACCATGGCGATGCGCGCACGTTCCGCGCCGTATCGCGTCCGCGCTGCGCAGCGCGCAATTCCGCCCCTGTGCGCGGACGCCCAGGATCATGCGACTTGGAACTTGTCCTTGTATTCTTCATGGCCATGAAGAATACAAGGATAGGTTCTTATCGTTCATCGCCTGTCTCGCTCAATGAGGCATAGCGTTCGTCGCGCCTGTCCGCGCCGGCTCGCGCAGTTTCACATCGTAGGGCGAGGACAGCGCGATCCCTTCCGCACGCAGCCGCGCGAGGATGTCGAACAGCAATTCGCTGCGCACATAGACGGACTGGCGCGGATTGGCGACGTAGGCGGTGACGATGAATATCAGCGCCCCGCCATCGATGCCTTCGAGCAGCACGCTCGGCGCTGGTGTGCGCAACACGCTCGCATGCGTATCCAGTGCCGCCCGCACCAACGCGCGCACACGCTCCGCGTCGGTGTCCAGCGGCAGCGGCAGACGCAGGCGCACGCGTCCTTCGGCGTTGCCATGGGTCACGTTGCGCACGCTCTTGGTAATGAGGTTGGAATTGGGCACGATCATCGTGGAGCGGTCGGCCAACTGGATTTCGGTGGCGCGCACGTTGATGCGACGGATATCGCCCTCGGTATCGTCGAGCACCACCCAATCGCCGACCTTCACCGGACGTTCGGCCAGCAGGATCAAGCCCGACACGAAGTTTTGCACCACGGCCTGCAAGCCGAAGCCGATGCCGACCGACAGCGCGCTGGCGATCCATGCGATGCGCTCGACGGAAAGCCCCAGCTCGGACAACGCCAGCGAGAACACCACCACCATGCTGGCGTAGCCGAGCAGCGTGGTGACCGAGCTGCGCATGCCCGGATCGAGCCGCGTGGTCGGCAGATAGCGTTCGCCCAGCCATGTCCTGAGCGCGCGCACCGCCAGGGTGCCCAGTGCGATCACGAGCATCGCGCCGAGCACGGCGGACGGCGTGATCTGGATCTGCCCGAAACTGAGGACGACGGCCGATTGGCTGCCGCGCGCGATGAGATCGGTAGGCGCGGTGCCGAACGGCTTGAAGGCGACGACCAGCGCGAACAGGAGCACGACGATGCGAAATGCGCCGGAGAACAGGACGGCGAGTTGATCCAGCGTGCGCGATTCCAGCCCAAGCGTATGCTGCGCCCAGCCCGCGCGCGACGACACTCCGGCGGCGAACAGATCCTCGACCAGATGCACGAGCAGATACAAGGTGGAGGCGACGATGCCGATCCAGACCATCTGTCGCGCGAGCAGGTTCGCGAATGCGATATAACCGCTGAGGATGGCCAACAGGATGACGATCACACCGGCCCACAGCACCATGATGGCCAAGCCGAGCCATACCGGCCGTGCGCCGGCCGCGCCTTGCTCATCGTTCGCATCGGCATAGTGCGCAGCCGAGCCCGCGCGTATCAATACCCATGCGATCAGCAGGCCGTCGATCAAGGCGATGGCCAGACTCGTCGCGATCATCGATGAAAGGCTGGCGCTGACGAGGCCGCTGATGCGATGGACCAGCACCGCGAACATCGCCGCCAGGCCAAACAACGGCGGCGCCGAACGCAATCGCTGCGCGATGCGATCGGGTATCGCCGACAAGCGCCAGGACGGCCGCGCCGACGACAGCAGCGCATACCCCAAACCGGCGACGAAACTGCCGAAGGACGCCGCACGCACCAGCGCCGCGGCAATATTCTCTTCGACCGCGGAAAACGCGCCATGCCAGTCCAGTCCAACGACCACCGCCCGCATGCCCAGGCTGGTGAACACGGTTACGGCAGCGACCATCGCGAAAGCGAAGGCCGAGCGGCGCAAGCGCCCCTGCGGAACGCGATTGGCGGTCAGACGCAACAACGCGCGCACCACCCACCTGCGCACGACGAACACCAGAAACAGACCCACGCCGATACCACCCAGCGCATAAGCCAGATTGTCGGCGGCGAAAGTGCCGTGCAGCGCGGCGGCTACACCATCGCGCAAGACCAGCATGGACGTACCATCCCGCCCGGCGTTGCTCGCCAGATCTCTCCAGAACGTCGGCGTCAGCGGCGATGCGGTGCGCTGCGTCAGCCGTGCCTGGAAATTCGTGCGGCGCGCATCGGCGACTTCGCCGGTGAGTTGCTGGCTGTTGACGCTGAGCAACTTGGCACGTTTGATCTCCGCGTCGAGCACCGCATCCTGTTTGACCAGATCGGCACGCTGGCTGGCGATGTCCGGCGCCTCGTTGGTCTCCTTGGCCGGCGCCGGCCCCAGTTCGGCCAATCGCGCCCGGACGGCGGCGAGCTTGGGCGTCAGATCGGCCGCCAACGTATCAGCCTGATCGGCAAGCGCCGTGGCCGAGTCGCGGAAGGTGTTGAGCTTGGTATCGTCGATATCGCCATCGGCGAGTTGCTTGCGGATATTGCTGATCTGCTGCAGCGCGTCGTCGAAGAATTTGGAGAAATCGGACGTTTGCGCGCCGCAGGGCAAAGCCGCGCAGGCGAACAGGAGCGCGACGAGCAAGATGGAAATGAGCCGTCGCGAAAATGAGAGGTGGGGAATCCAGCGCATGTGCGCATGATAAAGGCGTCTGAGCGTTTTTCGCTCGTGCCGGGAACACCGGCAAGCGCGCTTTCGCCTACACTTGCGCCGCGCCGGTGCTGTCCGGCGTTTTTCCCCTCGCAGGATGTGCGGACAAAACCCATGAAGAAATTGCGTATCGCCACGCGCCAGAGCGCACTGGCGTTATGGCAGGCCGAGCACGTCGCCGCGCGCCTGCGCACGGCTCATCGCGATCTCACCATCGAACTCGTACCGATGACCACGCGCGGCGATCAGATTCTGGACCGCCCGCTCGCGCAGATCGGCGGCAAGGGACTGTTTCTCAAGGAACTGGAAGTCGCCATGCAGGAGCACCGCGCCGACATCGCCGTGCATTCGTTCAAGGATGTGCCGATGGAACTGGAACCCGGATTTGCGCTCGGCGCAGTGCTGGAACGCGCTGACGCCGCCGATGCCTTCGTCAGTCCCCACCATGAACGCCTGGATGAACTGCCGCACGGCGCGTGCGTGGGCACGTCCTCGCTGCGCCGGCAGGCGCAGTTGCGCGCGCTGCGTCCGGATCTATGCCCCATCGATCTGCGCGGCAACGTGAACACGCGCCTGGCCAAACTCGATGCGGGACACTACGCGGCCATCGTGCTCGCCTGTGCGGGGCTGGAACGCCTCGGCCTGGGCTCGCGTATCCGCACACGCCTGACCGCGCCGCACTGGCTACCAGCGGCGGCGCAGGGCGCGATCGCGGTCGAATGCCGCGCCGGCGACACGGATGCGCTGGATCTGCTGCGGCCGCTGGACGACGCGCACACGCATCGCTGCACCGCCGCCGAGCGCGCGATGAATCTTGCCCTGCACGGCAACTGCGACGTGCCGATTGCGGCGTATTGCATGGAAACCGAGGCCGGCCTGTCGCTGTGGGGTCTGGTCGGCGACGCCACGAACGGACGCCTGATCCGCGCGCAGGCGCAAGGACCGTCCGACCAGCCGCAAGCCCTCGGCCAGCGCGTCGCCGCCTTGCTGCGCGAGCGCGGTGCGGACGAACTGCTCGGCCGCGCCGGTTGACACCCAGGGTCAGTTAGCCGTCAGCGGCCACCAATGCGGAATCAGCAGCATCGACAGCACGCAGAATAACGCGATCAGCGGAATGCCGACTTTCATGAAATCGGTAAAGCGATAATTGCCGGCGTAGTAGACCATCGTATTGGTCGGATAGCCGACCGGCGTTGCGAACGAAGTCGCGGCGGCGAAGGCGACGCAGACGATGTATGCGGTCGGGTCCATATGCAGCGCGCGGGCGACCGACACGGCGATGCCGGTCATCAGCACCACCGAAGGATTGTGGCCCATGAGTTCGGTCAAGAGCGCGGTCAGCGCATAGACCAAAAGCAGCGCGGCGAACGGCCCGTGATTGCCGATGAGGTGTATACCGCCGTGCACGACGACATCCGCAAGGCCGGTCTTTTCGATCGCGATGCCCAGCGGCAGGATCGCGCCGAGCATGATGATGATCTTCCAGTCGATGTCGGCATAGACATCGTGCCGCGTGAAGACGCCTGCCAGCCCCATGGCGATCGCACCGCATACCGCCGCGAGCGGAATCGGCAGCCAGCGCAGGCCCGATACCAGCACCACCGCGGCGAGAATCGCGACCGCGATGAGCGCGTGGCGCGGCGTGTGCGGCCCATCGTCATGGCCACCCAAGGCGCTGTCGCCGTAGGCCGGATGTACGGCAGAGGCTGTACCTGCGGACGTACCGCCGCCGGCTTTGTCGACCGCAGCGGATTTTGGCAGCAGCCAGCGTCCGACCAGCATCATATAGACGATACCGGCGACGGCCAGCACGGCGCCCAGTGGAGCGAATTCGAAAACGCCAAAGCCCGGCAATCCATGTCCGCGTGCGAGCGCATCGGCGAGCAGGTTGGACGAAGTACCCAGCAGCGTGCACACGCCGCCCATCTGCGCCGCAAACGCCATCGGCATCAACACGCGTGCCGGCGAGGTGCGCGTACGCGCGCACACGCGCAGCGCAAGGGGCAAGAAGGTGGCGACCAGCGCGGTGTTTTTTACGAAAGCGCCAATCGGCGCGATCACCAGCATCAGCGCGAGGCTGAGCAGCCATGGCCGGCGGATACGCGCCAGGAGAAGCATCAGCGGATCGAGCGCGCCCGACCGCGCGATGCCCAGGCTGAGCACGAACATCGCGGCGACCGTCACCGTCGCCTCGTTGCTGAACCCGGCGAGCGCCTCGTTGACATCGATGATGCGCAACACCGCAAGCGCCGCCAGCACCATCAGCGCGACGAGATCGGCGCGCACCTTCTCGCTGGCGAAAACCGCCATCGCACCGATGGCAATCGCCGCAGTCGCCCAAGCCTGCCAGGTCACGGCAGTGGTGCCTTGCCGTACATGCCGACGCGCGCGCCTCGTTCCCGAAACGAGACGGCGAAAGAGTTTGAACTCGCTCTAGACATAACAGGCACGGAGTCTCCCTGGATCCGGTGAGGTGCGCATGGTAGCGGATGGTTTGTGAGAAGAATGTCGTCATGTACGCACCGTTCCCTACACGGACTTGACGGGAGATGGAGGACGGGTCTCAAGGATTTCGAGCACCGCCGGCGCACACGATGTTGAACGCAACAGGTTTTTGGGTGGACTCCACGTTATCGCTGGTCCGCAGGATATGGTAGCGGATGCCACCTCAAGAACGCTGTGCGGCCTTGATTCGGCTTCGAGTCCGTCCGATGGCTTATCCAGACTCACCGCGCCTTCTTGAGGAGCTTCCTATCATGCGATCGCGTCTTCTGCTCGTCCTGTTCCTGATATGTCCGATATTCGCCTGCGCCAAGGAACTGCGCTGGGAAAACCACCCGGAATGGGCCAAGGACATGGCGGCCGTGGGCCTGACCGGAACGATGGTGATCTACGACGAGCAAACCGATCGCTGGCTTGCACTGGATCGCGAACGCGCGCAAACGCGCTTCAGTCCGGCTTCGACATTCAAGCTATTCAACGCGCTCGTTGCGCTGGATACCGGCGCTGTCAAGGACGAATACGAAGTCGTGCGCTGGAATGGCGTCAAGCGCAGGTACGATTTCTGGGATCGCGACCCATCGCTTGCCAGCGGAATGGCATTTTCGACGGTGTGGTTCTATCAAGAGATGGCACGCCGTGCCGGCCCGCAACGGATGCAGCAATGGCTCGATCGCGTCGGCTACGGCAACCGCGACATCGGCGGTGGCATCGATCGTTTCTGGCTCATTGGTGGCGCGCTGCGCATCAGCCCGGTCGAGCAGATTGAGTTCCTGCGCAAGCTCGCGCACGGCGATCTGCCGTTCTCGGCACGTGCGCAAGAAGCGGTACGGCGCATCACGATCGTCGATGCCGCGCCGGATTTCACACTGCATGGCAAGACCGGCTGGGGCTCGCGCACCGGCAAGACGGACGATGACACCATGGGCTGGCTCGTCGGCTGGGTCGAACGCGCCGGACGGCGCTGGTTCTACGCCCTCAATGTCGATATGCCGCGCGGCGAAGCGGATTTGGCCCAGCGCGTTCCGCTGGCACGCACATTGCTGGTGCGTGCCGGCGCACTTCCCGCGCCCAAGAGCCTGTCCTTGCATTCCTCATAGCCCGCGTTGCTCCACGCAGCCTGCCAGGTGGGTCGGGCGGCGCGCCGGACAGGCGGGTGCGCCTTTCCAATGATTCTGCGTCGAAGCGGACACGCTACGCTCGTTCGCCAGATGGGTCAGGAACGCCGTAACCTCATCCGCCGCCATGTCGCGTGGATGACGCTTGTCGTGAAACAGGATGAAGCGCCGTGCCCAATCGCAGTAGACGTTCTGTGTGCGAATGCTGTAGTGCCGCGCCCGGATCGCCTCGTGTAACTGGTCCAGCAACTTCGGCGGCCTGCTTTCCATCCGTAGAATTTTAGGTTTGCCTAATTGGAAACGCAACGCCATGAGGCGCCAATCTTGACAACAACCGAGGATTAGACGACCCTATGCTGGTCAAGACAGTTTGTCTAATAGGCATTAGGCGAAATACCTCTTTTTCATGTTTAATTCCGTGCCGCTCTTAATTTTCCGCGCTGCATCCGTTCAGTGTTTGTTTTGCCACCTCGCCGGGCTTCGCCTGCAAGCGGTTGTGGTTGCGTTTTGTGCGTTGTGCACTCAGTGGGCGTTATGCTTTATCCAGGCAGCGTGCTCATCAACGGTTC
>JAISPQ010000242.1 GCA_031274955.1 Rhodanobacter sp. | reverse complement strand
CTCACGATGAACATGAACGTGACCAACGGCGGCCATTTCATGACACCTGCCCCACCATCGACACTATCGAAATGGGGTACGTTGAAACTCGATTTCTCCAGTTGCACCCAGGCAACGGCGACCCTTATCAGCACGGATGCCAGCAGCACGGTCACCTTCAATCAATTGCAGATGCTGCTGGGTGTGTTGAACATGCCGCCGGGGTGTTGAAGTAGGGAGCAGGGAGCAGGGAGCAGGGAGTAGGGAGTAGGGATTCTGCGCGGCGCGGTGCGCCGCGCAGAATGATGGTGCTTTTTAGGTAGGAGATGCCCGATCAGGGCAGACCGAAAAACCGCCGTGCGGTCGCAAAGCTCGCGGCCGCGACGGCAGCGGGCGTTTCGCCGCGCGCGGCGGCGACCGCAGCGCAGACATGCGCCAGATACATCGGCTCGTTGCGCCGATGCGAGGGCTTGGGGCGTAGATCGCGCGGTAGCAGATAGGGCGCATCGGTTTCGATCATCAGGCGATCCGCCGGAATCAGGCGTACCAGTTCGCGCAGATGCGCGCCACGGCGTTCGTCGCAGATCCAGCCGGTGATGCCGATAAAGAAACCGCGATCCAGATACGCGGTGAGTTCCGCGCGCGTGCCGGTAAAGCAGTGCACGACGGTCGCGCCGATACGGTCGCGCACGTTGTCCAGGCAGGCGATGAAATCCGCGTGCGCGTCGCGCTGATGCAGGAACAGCGGCTTGCCGCAGTCGATCGCGATCGCGAGTTGCTTTTCGAACGCGGCGATCTGCGCTGTGTGCGGTGAGAAGTTGCGGAAATAGTCCAGCCCGGTTTCGCCGACCGCCTTCACTTCCGGCGCTTGCACGAGTTCGCGGATCAGCGCATCGGTGGCGTCGTCGTATTCGTGCGCATGGTGCGGATGCACGCCGGCGGTCGCATGCAGGAAGCCCGGATGCGTCCGCGCAAGTTCGCGCGCGGCACGGCTGCCGCCGACGCTGGCGCCGGTGACGAGGATCTGCGCGACACCCTGCGCACGCGCACGTTCGAGCACCGCGTCGAAATCGGCGCGGAACGATTCGTGGGTCAGGTTGGCGCCGATATCGATCAGAGACATAGCGTGTTCATGCAGCGGAGAAAGTAGTAAAAAACATCAAGAACGCGATAAAGGGGGCAAACACGCAATTATGCCGATCCCGTATCATGTGCGCACCCGCACGATACATCGTGCACCCAATGACACACCGGCTATTGCCGGCCCAACGAGGAAAAGCCGATGACACCTCCGATTCGCCTGACGCTGGCGTTGATCGCCGGCGCCATTACCACCCTTCCCGCGTTCGCCGCATCCACGCAGAAGCAGATCGCCCTGCGCAACGCTACCGGGGTGGCGCAGATCGCGCCGCGGCGAGCCGCCTTGTCCACGCAAGCGGCGGCCACTGCCACCCCTTCTCCAGGTTCGCCACAGGCCAATCCGAACCGCGCCTATCCGCCGAGCTGCGCGGCCTATCCGCTGCCGACGCAGCCCAGCGGGCCGACCTACAGCGCGAACATGCCGCTGCAGCAGTTCGATACCCTTGGCAATGTGAATGCCGAAACCGTTACCGTGACGGTCTGGCGCATCGCGTGCAGTAGCAGCGGCGGCGTCACGCCGTACAACCCGGACGGTACGGGCCACAACGCGATGACGCTGATGCGCATCCAACGCAGCGCATCCAACGAAGGCGTATCCAACTATTATCCGATATCCCCGCAGGTGATCGCGGTGAGCGCCGCCAACCTCTCCAGTTGCAATAACGGCAACATCAATACCAGTTGTTACTACGCCCGTGCCGTCACCGAGCCCAATACCTATCTCCAAGACGCCGCGAACGACACGCCGATTTACAACAGCACTACCTATGTGCTGGAGAACTATCAGGGGCGCATCAACTTCGCGTACAACGGCGCGTTCAAGCTCTGGCTCGATTCGGGCCTGGAAAACTACGGTTACAACGTGGGGATGACGACCATCAATGTCCCCGCCTACACCCCGACGCCGGATACCTATCCTGCCGCGTTCAATCCGATCCCCATCGATGGCTATGCGGGCACGGGCTGGTACGACCCCGCACACAGCGGTGAAGGCATACAGATCAACGTCATCGACATGGGCGATGGCACGCGCACGTTCTTTGCGGCGTGGTATACCTATGATTCGCTCGGCATACCGGCCTGGATCGTCGCACAAAGCCCCCCGTTGAAGGCCGGCGTGACTTCGACCGGCGATATCACCGGCTACTACTACACCGGAGGCGGTTTCGCCGGAAACTTCGACAAAAACAAACTCAACCAGCAGATATGGGGCACGCTGAACTTCCAATTCCAGGACTGCAACCATATGCAATTCACGTATAACGGCCAGACCAATGCGGCGAATGGACCGTCCGGCAAAGGTACGCTCAACTGGGTACGTCTGGCCGACAACAACGGTATGTCGTGCGAATAGGATGTGCAGGCGCTCGCACAGCGGCACGATAAATCACGCCGCTTTGCGATACTCAAGAGCCTGTCTAATATCTCCCTCCTCCCGGGCCGGGGCTGTTTGTTCACATGCCTTCGCCATCGCTGGGTCGTGACATCATCCATCCATGGAGCGTTCCCCGTTCGGCATCCTGCCTCACTCGCCTGCGGCCCGACGGCCACAGGCGACTTCGCTCTTCCTTGGCCTGCGAACAAACAGCTCCCGGCGCGGGAGGAGGGAGATATTAGACAGGCTCTAAGGCATGTCCCATAGCCCGCTGCCTATCGACGACGTCCTTCCCGATCTCACCGCCGCGCTGGCAGCGGGCACGCGCGTCGTGCTCGAAGCGCCGCCGGGCGCCGGCAAGACCACGCGCGTTCCGCTGGCTTTGCTGGATGCGCACTGGCTGGCCGGCGGCAAAATCCTGATGCTGGAGCCGCGCCGCATCGCCGCGCGCGCGGCGGCGCAGTTCATGGCCGCGCAACGCGGCGAGCACGTCGGCGCGACGATCGGCTATCGCATCCGCTTTGCGGCGGAGGTGTCGGCGGCGACGCGCATCGAAGTCGTTACCGAGGGCATCCTGACGCGGATGATCCAGGACGATCCGGAATTGTCCGGCGTCGGCGCGATCCTGTTCGACGAATTCCACGAGCGTCATTTGCAGGGCGATCTGGGTGTCGCGCTGGCGCTGGACGTGCAGGCGAATCTGCGGCCCGATCTGCGCCTGGCGATCATGTCGGCGACGCTGGATGGGCAGCGCATCGCGCGCTGGTTCGATGCGCCGCGGCTGGTCAGCGCCGGCCGCAGTTTTCCGGTGCGCATCGCGCATCCGCCGGCGCGCGTGAACGAAACATGGCCGGAACGTGGCTGGCCGTTCCATGTGCGCCGCGCAATCGAACAGGCGCTCGCCGAAATCGAGGGCGACGTGCTCGTATTCCTGCCCGGCCGGCGCGAGATCGAGCGCGCGCACGCGACACTGGCCGCATCGGAAAAAAATCCACCGATCGACATCGTTCCTCTGCACGGCGAACTCGCACTGGCCGAACAGCAGGCCGCGCTCGCGCCGGCCGCGCCCGGCCGGCGGCGCGTGGTGCTGGCCACCAATGTGGCCGAATCGAGCCTGACCTTGCCCGGCGTGCGTGCGGTGGTTGATCTGGGTCTTGCGCGCGAGCCGCGCCTGGATCCGAACTCCGGCTTCACGCGGCTGGAGACCGTGAATATCGCACAGGCATCGGCCGATCAGCGTGCCGGCCGCGCCGGCCGTCTCGGCGCCGGCGTGTGTTATCGGCTGTGGCCGCAGAGCCGGCGGCTGGAGGCCGAACGCACGCCGGAGATCGCCCAGGTCGAGCTGTCGCCGTTCGCGCTGGAACTTGCGGCCTGGGGGTCGGACCGGCTGCGCTGGCTGGATGCGCCGCCGAGCGGCGCACTCGCGCAGGCGCGCGATCTGTTGCGCCGTCTGGGCGCGTTGGATGAGGGCGGACGCATCACCGCAGCGGGTCGTGACATGCTCGCCTTCGGCACGCATCCGCGCCTCGCGGCGGCGTTGCTGCGCGCACCGCGCGCCCATGCGGCGCTGGCTTGCGACATCGCCGCACTCGTCGAAGCGCGCAATCCGCTGCGTGGCGAGCCTGCGCGCAACGACGATTTCCGCGTGCGCGTGGCTGCGCTGCAGGCATGGCATGCGCGGCGCGGCGGCGCACGCGATGCGCTGGCCGATCCGGCCGCGCTTGCCACGCTCGCCCAGGCCGCGCGGATGTGGCGGCGCCGGCTTCCCGGGCGCGATGCCGCGCACGCGGCGCCGGCGGAAGATCATGGCCCGCTCGCGGTCGGCGCTGTGCTTGCGCCGGCGTTTCCCGATCGCCTCGCACGCCAGGATGCGAACGATCCGCGCCGCTATCAACTGGCCAATGGACGCGGCGCGCGCTTGCTCCAGGAGAGCGCGTTGTTCGGAGAACCGTGGCTGGTCGTCGTCGATCTGCGCTACGACGAGCGCGATAGCCTGATCCTGTCGGCGGCGCCGTTCGATCCGGATCTGCTCGAACGCGATTTCCCCGAGCGTGTCACCCATGCACGCAGCGTGCGCTGGAATCGCGACGCGCGCATGGTCGAGGCGTTCGAGGAAAAACGCTTCGACGCGATCGTGCTCGAACGCCGCGCAGTGCCGCCCGATCCGGCCGACGCGGTGCCCGCACTTCTCGCGGCGGTGCGCGATCTGGGCCTGGATGCCTTGCCGTGGAGCGATCACGCGCGTGCGCTGCGCGTGCGCGTGCAGGCGCTGCGCGGGTGGATGGCGGAACTGGGCCTGCCGGATTTTTCCGATGCGGCGCTGCTGGAGACGCTGGAAGACTGGCTCGCGCCATATCTGGCGAACAAGCGCCGTCTGGATGCGTTGAAGCCGGCGGAGCTTTCCGAGGCGCTCGGCGCGCGGCTGGATTTCGCGATGCGGCGTGCGCTGGATGAACACGCGCCGACCACCGTGCGCGTGCCCAGCGGGCTGGATCGAGCGATCCTCTACGCCGCCGATGCGCCGCCGGTGCTCGCCGTGAAGTTGCAGGAATTGTTCGGTCTGGCCGATACGCCGCGCATCGCCAACGGCCGCGTCGCGCTGACCCTGCATCTGCTGTCGCCGGGCGGCCGGCCGATCCAGGTCACGCAGGATCTGAAAAGTTTCTGGGAGCGCACCTATCCCGAAGTGAAAAAGGAACTCAAAGGCCGCTATCCCAAACATCCCTGGCCCGAGGATCCCTGGACCGCGACGCCGACGCATCGCGCGAAACCGCGGCGTTGATCACGAGGGGTTTGTGTCATCACTGCCCGGGGGACCACACGCGGGGCGTGCAAGCTTCTGCTCGAAGCATGCTAAGGTATGGCGCAAGCTGTGCGTACCCATCCTGTTCTTGGCACCCTGGAAAGGCTCCCATGATTCGAGAAGTTGAAGGCGACATCCTGCTGAGCAAGGCCCAGGTCATCGCTCACGGCATCGCGCCGCATGACCATTTCGACAGCGGCCTGGCGCTCGCGCTGCGCGAGCGTTGGCCTTCGATGGTGCGCGACTACCGCCACGCCGCCCATGCCCGCGCCCCCGAATCCGGCAGCATCTGGCCGTGGACGGGCGTGGACGAGCACGGCGGCACGCGCTGTATCGTCAATCTTGTCACACAGACCATGTTGCACTCCGGTCCCAACGCCAAGCCCGGCAAGGCGACGATCGAAAACGTCGGCCACTGCCTGCGCGAACTGGTCAAGTACATCCACAAAGAAAAGGTGCGCAGCCTCGCCCTGCCGCGTCTGGCGACCGGCGTGGGTACATTGGCCTGGAGCGAGGTCAAGCCGGTGCTCGAAAAGCACCTGGGTGGGCTGGATATTCCAGTGATCGTCTACGAGACCTACCACAAGGGCGTGGCGGCCAACGAGAAGCTGGACTAAAAACCCGCCGCGCTCAAATGTTGTGAGCCGGCCGGAAGCGGAACGCATCGATAGTGCGCCGGAACCTGTGGGTCTGCATGCGGTCGCAATTCCGAATGCGCATCCGCGGCGGGTCACTCGCCGGGCACGTGCCGCATCCATAATCCCGATTCTCATCGCGCGGAGCCCGACATGAGTAACCCTCGACGCGTACTGTCCTGGATGTTCGCCTTTTTGGTCGCTGTCGCCGCGCTGGCTGTGTTGTTATCGCCACGCCTGGCCGCGATCTTCGCCGCCAATCCCTTCTTCAACGGCGTGATCCTCACCGTGCTCACGGCCGGCATCGTGGTCAACGTGCGGCAAGTATTCGTGCTGCGCCGCGAAGCCGCCTGGATGGATGCGTTCCGGCGCTCCGACCCGAGCCAGCGGACGCTGGAATTGCCGCGTCTGCTCGCGCCGATGGCGCGCATGCTCGACGGCCGCGAGCGCGGGCGCGCGGCGCTGTCGGCGCCGTCGATGCGCACGATTCTGGATAGCGTGCAACTGCGTCTGGAGGAATCGCGCGATCTGTCGCGTTATCTGATTGGCCTGGCGATCTTCCTCGGACTGCTCGGCACGTTCTGGGGTCTGCTGGTCACCATCCGTTCGGTGTCCGACATCATCGGCACGCTCAACGTCGGCAACGATGCCGCGAGCATGTTCGGCGTGCTCAAGGACAACCTGAAGGAACCGCTGGGCGGCATGTCCACGAGTTTCTCGACCTCGCTGTTCGGCCTGGCCAGCTCGCTGGTGATCGGTTTTCTCGATTTGCAGGCCGGGCATGCGCAGAACCGCTTCTATAACGATCTGGAAGAATGGCTGTCCGGCATGACACGGCTGTCCTCCGGCGCCCTGCTCGAAGGCGATGCCTCCGTGCCGGCCTATGTGCAGGCGCTGCTGGAACAGACCGCCGACGGCCTGGATCGCATGCAGCGCGCGATCGTCGAGAACGAACGCGAACGGCATGGCGCCCAGCAACAACTGGCAGAACTGGGTACGCAACTGGCGCGCCTGACCGACGTTCTGGGACGCGATGCGCGCGAACGCCAGTCCGCGGCCGATGTGCAGGACGAACTCAAGAACGTGTTGCGTCAGCTCGTCCAGCAAGGTCAGCCGGTCGCGCAACTGAGCGATGACCTGCGCGCCGAACTGCGCCTGTTATCGCGCACGATCGCGGCGGCGCTGGACGGTCAGCGTGCGCATTCGCCGCTGCCGCCGATGGCCGCCGAACACGAGTCGCGCCGATGAGCCTTGCGCTGCGCCGCCGGCGCACCTTCGAAATCTGGCCGGGGTTCGTCGACGCGCTGACGTCGCTGATCATGGTCATGATCTTCGTGCTGCTGATCTTCGCGATCGGCCAGTTCGTGCTGTCCGATACGCTGGCCGGCAAGAATCGCGCGCTGGACGCGCTTGATTCCAAACTCGCCGAACTGGCGAAAACGCTGTCGCTGGCCGAGAACGACAAGCGCGCGCTGGATGCGAAGGTCGCGGAATTGTCCGCATCGCTGGGGCAGGCCGGCAGCGAACGCGATGCCTTGAAATCACAACGGGACGCAGCCGCCAGCGAGGCGGCGAAGCTCACCACGGATATCGCCGCGCTCGCGGCCTTGAAGCAGCAGCTCGAGGCGCAGGTGGCGGACCTGTCGACGCAGTTGGATACCTCAAAACAAAATCTGGTCAAGCAGACCGATCTCACCGTGGCCGCCACCGCGCAGGTGGAACTGCTGAACCGGCAACTGGCCGCGCTCAACGAACAACTCGACAAAATCCAGGCGGCGCTGGATATCACGAACAAAGACGTAAAAGCCAAGGACGCGAAGATCGCCGATCTGGGCAAGCAGTTGAATATCGCGCTGACCAATCGCGTCGGCGAACTGGAACGCTATCGGTCGGAATTCTTCGGCAAGCTGCGTACCGCGTTGGGTGAGCGTAGCGATGTGCGCATCGTCGGCGATCGTTTCGTGGTACCGACCGATATTCTGTTCGATACCGCCGCGGCCGATCTCGCCCCTGAAGCGCAAGAGCGGCTGGCAACGCTCGCGCGGACCGTGAAGGAGGTTTCAGCGGAAATTCCCTCGGGCATCGATTGGGTGTTGCGCATCGACGGCCACACCGACAGGCGGCCGATTCATACGGCGCAGTTTCCGTCGAACTGGGAACTGTCGACCGCACGCGCGGTGGCGATCGTGAAATACCTCGTTGCGCAGGGCATTCCCGCCCGTCGATTGTCCGCCAACGGATTCGGCTCGTTCCAGCCACTGGATTCATCCGATACCCCCGATGCCTGGGCGAAGAACCGACGCATCGAAATTCAGTTGACCAATCGCTAAACGTGTCCACAACGCACATGGAAATCCCAGTGCACCACGCGCTCGCCTTCGCCCCACGCCGCGCGTAGTTCGGCCTCGACCAGCGTAACCGGATCTTCACCCTTGTCCGTTACATAACGTTGCGTGGCCGACCACGAACGCAGATAGGCGAGAAAATGATCGACAGGCCAGCGTGAAGACATCTCCAGCGGCGGCGCGGCGATCTCTTGGAACGGAAACGGCAGCGTGCGATAGCCGGCATCGACGAAGGCGCGTTCCGGCGGCCAGTACGGCCCGACGAGATCGCAGTAGAGGCGTTCCTTGAACACATCCACGGCCGGCGTGACATGGCAGTGCGAGTAGGTCCATGCGGCGATGACGCCGCGTGGCTTGAGCACGCGCCGCACCTGCGCGTAGAACCTGTCGACATCGAGCCAGTGCAGCGCCTGTGCAATGGTGACGAGGTCCGTGCTCGCTGTGGGCAGCGAACACTGTTCGGCGGATTCGGCGTGGTATTGAATATTCGCGCGCGCCTGTGCGTGGGCGATCTGCTTCACGCTCGGATCGGTCGCGAACACGCGGGCGAAGCGTTCGGCGAGCGCAACGCTGGCCTGGCCGTTGCCGCAGCCGCCATCCCAGGCCAGAGCACGATCCGGCGCGATCTGCGCGAGCCAGTCGAATAGCGCATCGGGATACACCGGCCGCGCCTGGCGATAAGCCGAGGCGTGTCCCGAGAAATGATCCTTGAAACTCATCGGCGCGATCTGTGCGGAACGGATGGACTGGGCATGATCGCACGCCATGCGCCGGGCGCAAGATCGCCCAGCGCGTATTCGCCGATCCGTATGCGCACCAGACGCAATGTCGGTAGGCCGACGGCAGCCGTCATGCGCCGTACCTGGCGGTTGCGGCCTTCGCGAATCGTCAGTTCCAGCCAGCGATCCGGCACTGTCTTACGAAAACGCACCGGCGGATCGCGTGGCCACAGTCCAGCGGGCGCGGCATCGAGCGGCTCGACATCCGCCGGTAGCGTCGGGCCATCGTTCAAGGCGATGCCGGCACGCAGCGCGGCCAGCGCCTGGTCCGAAGGCACGCCCTCGACCTGTACGAGATAGGTCTTGGGCAATCGGTGGCGCGGGTCGGTCAGGCGGTGCGCGAGCGCCCCGTCGTCGGTGAGCAGGAGCAGCCCTTCGCTGTCGTAATCCAGACGTCCAGCCGCATAGACGTCCGGAACATCGATGAACTCCGCCAGCGTGCGCCGCGGCGTCGCGCTGTGATCGGTGAACTGGCACAGCACGCCATAGGGTTTGTTGAACAGGAGCAGCATCGGCCGGCCCTTGCTTGGAACGCGGGCGTTCTGCCCACAGCGGACAAGATGCCCACGCTCCCAGGTTCAAGTGGTACGTGCCGCGAATGCTCAGTGCTGTTCGGGCATGGGTTTGATGAACTTCAGCGTCATGCGATCGGATTCGCCGATATCCAGATACTTCTGGCGATCCTTGTCGCCGAGGGTCAGCGTCGGCGGCAGCGTCCATACGCCTTTCTCGTAGTCTTTGGTGTCCTTCGGATTCCTGTTGATCTCAGCTTGCTCTTCGAGCTTGAAGCCGGCATCGGTGGCGAGTTTTATCACGTAATCCTGCGGCAGATAGCCGCTGCCCTTGATCTTTTCCATTTCGGCGCCCGGTGCGGCGCGATGATCGACGACGCCGAGCGTGCCGCCCGGTTTGAGCACGTCGAAGAACGCCTTGAACATCAGCGGCGCGGTATCGGCCATCACCCAGTTATGCACGTTGCGGAAGGTGAGCACGGTATCGGCCGAGTTCGGCGCTCCGAACACCGGCGCCTTGGAATCGAACTGAATCGTCTTGGCTTCGCCGAATTGCGCCGGATCGGCCTCGAACTTCTTCTGCAATGCGTTCGCGTTCCGCGCGGCCTCGCCGTCGGGATTGCTCGGTCGCGCATTCGCGGCGATATAGACGCCATTGCCCTTGAGAAAGGGTGCCAGTACTTCGGTATACCAGCCAGCGCCGGGCGTGATTTCGATCAGCGTCAGGCCGGGCCTGATGTCGAAGAACCCCAGCGTCTGTTTCGGATGACGGTACTGATCGCGGGCCTTGTTCGCCTCGGAGCGCCAACTGCCGGCGAGTATCTGATCGAGCTTGTGCGCGGTCAGGTCGTTGGCGCTCTGCGGCGGTAGCGGCTTTTCCGGCTGATCGATCGGCGCTGCTGCGGGCTTGGCCGGTGTGGACTGGGCGGGCGCAGGCGCAGACTTGGCCGGCGCGGGCGTTGTGGATTGGCTGGGACCGCAGGCAGCGAGCGCCATGGCGAGCGGTAACAGGCAGACACGTTTCTTCATGATTTGGATCCTCGTAGCGATGCGTGGCAACGCACTTGCAGCCTAGCATAGCGCCGCCACGAGTCATTTCAGTATTTGAAATCGAGCTTTACCCAGAGCGTGCGTCCGGGTTCGTTCACGCGCACCGTGTTGGCGTAGCCGACCAAACCAATGCTTGCGGCGTTGATGGGTTCGGCATATTTCGCGAGCGCATCGCATGGATCGCTACAATGCGGCGATGGACGTTTCCCATCTGCTCGACGGACTCAATCCCGCACAACAGGAGGCCGTGATCGCGCCTGCCGGGCATTATCTCGTGCTCGCCGGCGCGGGTTCCGGCAAGACGCGTGTGCTCACGCACCGTATCGGTTGGCTGCTCGAAGTGGAGCGGGTGTCGCCGTGGGCGATACTCGCGGTCACCTTCACCAACAAGGCGGCCGGCGAAATGCGCGCGCGCGCCGAACACCTCGTGCGGGCCGGTGCGCGCGGGCTGACGATCGGCACGTTTCACGGTATCGCACATCGCCTGCTGCGCCGGCACTGGCGCGAGGCGAAACTGCCGGAGACGTTCCAGATTCTGGATGCGGACGATCAGCAGCGTCTGGTCAAGCGCACGATTCAGGGCCTGAATCTCGACGAGGCGCGCTTCCCGCCGCGCCAGGCGACTTGGTTCATCAACACCGCGAAGGATGAAGGCAAGCGCGCGAACGCGCTGGAGGCCGGTTTCAATCCGGTCAATCGCGTGCTGATCGATATCTATCGCGCCTACGAGAGCGCATGTCAGCGCGCGGGCCTGGTCGATTTCGCCGAACTTCTGTTGCGCGCGCACGAGCTGTGGCTGGAGAACGATGCGCTGCTCGCGCACTATCGCGAGCGTTTCCGGTATCTGTTGATCGACGAGTTTCAGGATACCAACACGCTGCAATATGCCTGGATTCGCGTGCTGGCCGGCGCAAGCGGCCACGTGTTCGTGGTCGGCGACGACGATCAGGCGATCTACGGCTGGCGCGGTGCGCGCGTGGAGAATGTGCAGCATTTCCTGCGCGATTTTCCCAGCGCGAAGACGATCCGCCTCGAGCAGAACTATCGTTCGAGCGGGAACATCCTCGCCGCCGCGAATGCGGTGATCGCGCACAATCCGCAGCG
>JAISPQ010000198.1 GCA_031274955.1 Rhodanobacter sp. | reverse complement strand
GCCGCGCCGAGGAACATCCACAAGGTATCGCCGGTGCGTTGGGCGAACACGCTCGATTGCAGCGGCAGCGCGGTCGGCGGACTGCGCCGTAGGTATTCGCGCTGTTCCTCGGTAGCGCTGGGGGCGTTGGTTATTAGCGCAGTCAGTACGTTGTGAGTTTCGGCCGCGGCTGCGGCCAAGTTAACCTGCGGCTTCAGCCGGGCGATGATGATCTGGTTGGTCGACAGGTCGGTATCGGCCAGGTCGGGTTGCAGGCTCAGCAGCAGGTCGAAACGGTCCGGCCACTGGAATGCGGCCGGCAGCACGCCGACGATTTGCACCGAGCGCCCTTCCACCTGCAGGTTGCGGCCGATCGTGGCCGGATCGGCATCGAAGTGACTGCGCCAGAACGGATAGCTCAGGATCACCGCCTGTGGGCCGTTGGGGCGGTTCTCGTCCTCGTCGAAGTTGCGCCCGGCGGCCAGCGGCAGGCCCAGCGTCTGCAAGAAGCCGCGATCGGCGCGCAGCGCCGGCACCACTTCGGCGCGCTCGCCGATAGCGATGTTGGCGTTGGGGGCCCAACTCATCAACATCCCGGCCGACTCCACCGTCTGCATGCGTTTGAGCGACTCGTAGTAGCCCGGCGCGGCTCCGGTCTGGCCTTGCTCGATCTCTATACCCATGCTCACCAACCGCTCGGGCTGCGGAAACGGCAACGGCCGCAGCAGCGCCTGATACAGCAGCGAGAACACCACGGTCACCGTGGCCACGCCCAGCGCCAAGGTCAGCACCGCCAGCGCCAGGTAACCGGGGCGGCGCAGCAGGCCGCGCCAGGACTGATGTACTTCGCCCATCAACACACCGGCGCCGCTCATGACTGCGCCACCGGTGCGGGGATGTCATGCTCGTTACGCAGGCGCTCGAAGGTATCCTCATCGACGATGCGGCCGTCGAGCATGTGCACGATACGGCGCGCGCGGTGCGCGAAGGCCGGATCGTGGGTGACCATGCACAAGGTGGCGCCGTCGCGATGGAGTTGTTCGAGCAACTGCATCACCGCTTCGCCGTTGTGGCTATCGAGGTTGCCGGAAGGTTCGTCGGCGAGCAGGATGCGCGGCTTGCCGGTCAGCGCGCGCGCCACCGCCACGCGCTGCTGCTGGCCGCCGGACAACTGACCGGGATAATGGCGCAGGCGGTGGTTCATGCCGACCTGTTCGAGCACCTCACGTACGCGCTGCGCAGCGTGCTTGCGGTCGTAATCCTCGCGATAGGTCAGCGGCAGCGCCACGTTCTCCTCCACGGTGAGGTCGGCGATCAAGTTGAACGCCTGGAAGATGAAGCCGATCTTGGCGTTGCGTATACGCGCGCGGGCGCGCTGATCCAGTTCGGCGACGCTGGCATCATCAAGCAGATAACGCCCGCTGCTGGGTGCATCGAGCAGCCCCAGGATCGACAACAGCGTGGACTTGCCGCAACCCGAGGGGCCGGTGATGGCGACGAAATCACCCGGCGCGATGTCCAGGGTGATATCCGACAGGGCGTGGGTTTCCACCTCGTCGGTATGGAACACCTTGCCCAGATTTTCCAAGCGCAGCAGGGATGGGGCCGGCGCGCTCGGTGTTGATACGGTTGTGGTGGTGGGCATCGGTGTCTCCATGGTGGTGTGAAAGAAGCAGGGAGTAGGGAGCGGGGAGTAGGGAAAAGAATGCTTTCTTGAGAAGTCCGGCAGGGATGCCGGTCTGTTCTTTGCCGTTATGGAGGACGGCAGAAATACCTGAGCGGGGATTGGGGAAAAGCGTGCTTTTCTTCCTCGTGAAAGCACCCCCCTTACTTCGTCATTCCCGCTTTCGCGGGAATGACGAAGGGAGAGGTCCCCGTTTGGCTGGAACGACAAACGTTCTTTCATCCTCTGCTGTGACATACAGATCGTCATAATCGCTAGCGCAGTCGCAGGGTGTCGTAATCGTTCCACTGGCTGGTGTCGGACAACACCACCTGATCACCGGCGTGCAAGCCTTCGCTGACTTCAATGCGATCGCTGGACGCGGCGCCAAAGTGCACCGGCACGCGCCGGGCAACGTCGTCGCCGGGGCGGATCACGAACAAGGTGGCGCGGCTGTCGGGTGCGACCGAGGCCGGCAGGCCGATGCTGACCACATCGTGCAGCGTGCCCAGCAGGATGCGGCCATCCACCGACAGGTCCGGGCGCGCGCCGGGTGGCAACGGCGCGTCGAAGGCGACATCGGCGGCGACGCTACCGTTGCGCACCGACGGATCGATCCGGATCAGCTTGCCGGCGATCATGCCATTGCGGGTATCCACGCTCACCGGCAGTTCCAGTACCAGATCCTTGGCCAACATTTCCGGCACCTGTAAACGCGCGATCAACTCGTCCGGGCGCGCCACCCGCGCCAGCTTGGCACCGGCCTGGACCTGCTGGCCCGGCTCGACCTCAACCTGCTGCAGAATCCCGTCGATACCAGCGCGCACCTCAAGCGAATCCACTTGCTGGCGCACCACCGCCAGCGCGCTGGCAGCTTCGTTGCGGCGCGCCTGTGCTGCTTGCAACTGCGCATTCATAGTGCGTCGGAACGCATCGACGCGCTGAGTCTCGATATGCGCGCGGTTCTGGCTTTGCTGCTCGACGATCTGGCTCTGCTTGAGATCGATCGCGGAGATCGCGCCGGCATCATGGGCGCGCTGATAGGCCTGCATCTTGACCTGCGCGATGCGCCACTCGGATTCGGCCTGGGCCTGCGCGGACTGCCGATCGAGCAGTTGCAGAGACACCGAGGTGCGTGCGGCGGCGACATCGGCCTGCGCGCCGGCCAGGGCCGCTTCCGCCTTTTCCAGATGGGCTTGCAGTTCGGGATTGCTCAGCCGCAGGATCACGGTATCGGCTTTGACCTTGGCACCGGCCTCGATGATCACTTCTTGCACCGAGGCGGTGGCGCCGGCGGTGATCCAGCGGATCTGCCGCGGCACCAGGGCGCCGTTGGCGCGGATCTCGCGCTTCATCTCACCAGCCTTGGCAGTGTCGATCCACAACTGGCTGCGGGCTACCCCCGGCGTGGCCTTGCCGAGCGTGACGAAGAGTCCGAGCACGCCGGCCAACGCCAGCGCGCCGGTGCCGATCCATAGTGTGCGCGGACGGCGCCACCAGGCGGTTTGGGAGGTCTTGACGATATCCATGCACTGTATGAAGCAAAAGCTGTGCCAACCCGCATCATGTGCGCGCAACCCGTGAATACAACGCATGTGCGTTCACCGGCATGCACACCGCCGCCACGTCGTGCGTCCGTATTCGGACACCGCCGTCCGAAATCGGATGCCAGCGCATGGTTTCCCTCACCCGGCGCGCTACACACACCGCCCCCTGATCAAAAGCACTTTCAGGGTAGAGCCTGCCCCCGAGACGCGCTTGATCGGGGGCTCTCTCGCAAGCTGGAGAGGTGACAGCTTCTTTCACACTAATGCCGGCTTTTGTTCCGATGAAGTAGAGTGCTGGCATGAGATTGTTTGAGCCGTCTCAAGCACAGAACGTAGCACACTGCCCAAACTCGTATTTTTCGCCGGTCGTCGCGCAAAGGTCTCATCACATGAAGCGAAGCGTACTCATCGTTGTTTGTTGTCTTATGACCCTCGGATTCCACGCTTCATCGATGACGCCAGCGGCGCTGCAAGAGCCGCCCACCGCGCAGCCGGCCAAGTCCAAGCCTGGCTTTCGCATCAGCAATGCGGACGACGAGGCGGACCACCCCGCGCAGATGCCGGTGGCCGCATCCAGTCCGCTGGGCGAGGCCGACAAACAGAGCCTGCTTGCGCGCCTGCCCGCACTGGCGCCGGCGCCCGATGATGCCAAGGACTTCGCGCTGCGTGATCCGTCGATTCCCGCACCGCGCCCGGGCGAGACGGTGAATGAAGCTTTTCCGCCGCCCGCGCCGGCGACGGCGAACGCCGGCGTGCTGGCGTCAGGTCCGCTGACGGTGGAGCGCCACGCGCCCGAAGGGCCGGTGGAACTTGCGCCGCAACTGAGCGTGACCTTTTCGCAGCCGATGATCGCCGTCACCTCGCTGGACGAAATCGCGCAGAACTCGCCGCCCGTGACGCTCACGCCGCAGCCTGCGGGCAAATGGCGCTGGCTCGGTACGCGTACGCTGGTGTTCCAGCCCGACAAACGTTTTCCGATGGCGACGCAATACGCGGTCGAAGTGCCGGCAGGCACCAAGGCCATCAACGGCCAGACACTCGCGCAGCCCGTGCGCTGGACGTTCACGACGCCGCCGCTGGTGCTGAAAAATTCCGCGCCTGCGGGAAATTCTGTGCCGCTGGAGCCGGTGATCTTTGTCGGCTTCGATCAGGCCATCGACAAGGCCGCGATGCAGGCCGGCATCGATCTGCGCGGCGGCGTGGGCGCCGTGCCGTTGCGGCTGGCGACGGATGCTGAGATTCAGGCCGACGAGACCACATGGGCGCTTGCGCAGCGTACCCCCAGCGACCGCTGGCTCGCGCTCAAACCTGTCTCGAAACTCGCCACGGCCACCCACTACACGGTGCGCATCAAGTCCGGCGCGAAGAGTGCCGAAGGACCGCGCGCGACAACGAAGGAACAGAGCTTCCAGTTCGACACGTTCGGTCCGCTCAAAGTCACCAACTCCAGCTGCGACTGGAGCAGCACCTGCGAACCGCTCCAGCCTTTCACCATCCGCTTTTCCAATCCGCTTGACACTATGCGCTTCGACAAGTCGATGGTAACGGTCACGCCCGCGATTGCCGGCATAAAGGTGGATGTCAGCTACGACGAGTTGGTCATTCGCGGCCAAACCAAAGGCCGCACCAAGTACACGGTAGCCATCGCCGGCGCGCTGGCCGACGTGCAAGGCCAGACACTGGGTAAGGACACGGTGCTGACTTTCGCTGTGGGATCGGCGCAACCAGTAGTATTTCCTGCCGAGGATTGGATGTCCGTCCTCGATCCGGCTTCCCCAAGACAGTACACGGTCTATTCGATCAACCAGCCCTCGCTGCGCGTGCGCATCTACGCGGTAACGCCTCTGGAGTTTCGCGACTATCTGGAGTTTCGCGAGGAGTGGGAGCAGCAGCGCAAGATCAAGCCGCCCGGGCGGCTGGTCTTCGACAAGGCAATCGCCACCAAGGGCGTGCCCGACGAACTGACCGTGACGCCGATCAGTCTTGATCCGGCGCTTGCTGAGGGTCTTGGTCATGCGCTGGTCATCGTCGAGTCGGCACGGCCCGTGCGCAAGGACGAGCGTATTCAGGAACTTTCCGTTTGGCTGCAATCCACACGGCTTGGCCTGACGGCCTTCGCCGAATCGGATGCGGTCACCGCCTGGGTGACCCGGCTGGAAGACGGCTCGCCGGTGGAGGGCGCGCGGGTGTCGCTCCTGGGTACGAACGCCGAGGGCGTCACACACGACGGCATTGCGCGCGTGCCGTGGAGAGATAACAGCCTTGTCGTCGCGACGGCAGGCAAGGACGTCGCCTTCCTTGGCGCGTACCCGCCGAGCCTGCCGGGTGACATGCGCTGGCTCGTCTTCGACGACCGTGGCATGTACAAGCCGGGCGAGGAGGTTCACGTCAAGGGCTGGGTGCGCCGCGCCAATCTTGAACGCGGCGGCGACTTCGCCGCCATCGACGGTGTGGCGGGCAAGACGCTGCACTTCCGCGTGAGCGATCCACGCGGGGCCGAAATCGGCCAAGGCGAAGCCATTCTTGACGATCAAGGCGCCTTCGACCTGGCTTTCAAGCTGCCGAACAACGCGAATCTTGGTCGGGCATGGGTCGAATTCAATCTCGAACAAGCGCTGTACAACCACACCTTCCAGGTGCAGGAATTCCGCACGCCCGAGTTCGAGGTCGGCGTCAAAGCCTCCGAAGGGCCGCATTTCGCGGATGGGCACGCCATCGCCACCATCAGCGCCTCGTACTACGCGGGCGGCGGGCTGGCGTCGGCGCCGGTCAACTGGTCGGTCAAACGCACCAGCGTGTCCTTCACGCCACCCAACCGCAGCGACTACCACTTCGGCCCCGAGCCGCGCCTCTGGTGGCGGGATGTTTCGTCCAGTGAGGATGGCGACGCCAAAACGCAAACGTGGTCGTCGGCGACGAATGCACAGGGTCTTCACCGCATCCGGCTGGACTTCGATGCGCTCGATCCGCCGTATCCGATGCACCTTGACCTCACCGGAAACGTGACCGACGTCAACCGCCAGCAGTGGGCGGGTCGGGCCGACCTGCTGGTGCATCCGGCGTCGGCCTATGTCGGCGTGCGGTTGGCGAAGAACTTCGTGCGCGCCGGCGATGCGGTCGATCTTGCACTGATCGCGACCGATATCGACGGCAAGGCGCTATCCGGGCGGCCCATCAGCGTGCGTGCCGCGCGTCTGGAATGGACGCGGCGCGGCAATCGTTTCCAGGACGAGGAAGTCGATGCGCAAACCTGCACGGCTACCAGCGGTTCGGCAGGTCAAGACCAGCCCGTGTCGTGCACGTTCAAACCGGCGCAAGGCGGGCAGTGGCGGATCACCGCCATCGTTACCGATGCGCAGGGGCGCAAGAATCAGACGGCAGCCACGCTTTGGGTCACGGGCAAGGACATGCCCAAGAGCCGCGTGCTCGATGGCGATGCGCTCACCGTGATGGCCGACAAGAAGGAATACCAGCCCGGCGAAACCGCTGAACTGCTCGTGCTCGCGCCGTTCACGCCCGCCCAAGGCGTGCTTACCGTGCGCCGTCAGGGCATCGTGCATATCGAGCGGTTCGCGATGAGCGAACCGTCGCAGACGCTGCATGTCAAGCTCGACGACAGCATGGTGCCGAATGTCGAGATCGGCGTCGATCTGGTCGGCGCGGCCCCACGCGAAAACAGCGCGGGGCAGCCACCCATGCGTCCGGCTTACGCAAGTGCCACGGTCATGGCTAATGTGCTGCCCGTCTCGCGCACGCTGGCGGTGACGGTTACGCCCAAAGCCAGCGCCACCGAACCCGGCGCCGCAACAGCCATCGACGTGCAGGTAAAAGACGCCAGCGGCCGCCCGGCTAACAACGCCGAGGTGGCGCTGGTGGTTGCGGATGAAGCGGTACTGGCGCTGTCCGGCTACAAGACGCCCGATCCGGTTAGCGTGTTTTATGCGCCGCGCAATCCGGGCGTGCTTGACCTGGACCTGCGCGAGTCGCTCCTGCTGGCCGAGCCGGAGCTCAAGAACGACAGGATGGCCCCGGCCGCCATGCCAGCGCCGCCGCCACCGCCCGAACCGATGGCAGGAGCAGCGCCGGCGCCGATGGCGGCAAGATCCTTGGCGCGCGCGCGCGGAGAGAGTCCCGCCAGCGCGCCAATTCAAATACGCACCGATTTCACGCCGCTGGCGCTGTTTGTGCCGCATGTACGCACCGACGCCGCGGGCAAGGTCAGCGTGCCGTTCAAGCTGCCGGACAATTTGACGCGCTATCGCGTGATGGCGGTGGCTTCCGCCGGCGAGCGCGATTTCGGCGCGAATGAATCGACGATCACCGCGCGGCTGCCGTTGATGGTGCGCCCGAGCGCGCCGCGCTTCCTCAACTTCGGCGACCGCTTCGAGCTGCCGGTGGTGGTGCAGAACCAGACCGACGCAGCCTCTGAGGTCGGCATCGTCGTGCGTGCCGCCAATGCGGTGGTGGAAGACCCCGCGGCCAAGCGCGTGACGATTCCGCCCAATGACCGTGTCGAAGTACGCTTTGCGGTGCATACCGAAAAAGCCGGCACGGCGCGCTTTCAGATCGGTATCGCTTCGCAGAATTTTGCCGACGCCAGCGAGGTCAAGCTGCCCGTCTACACGCCCGCGACCAGCGAAGCCTTTGCCACCTATGGTGAGATCGACAACGGCGCCATCGCGCAGCCGGTGCAAATGCCGGCAGGCGTGTTCCCGCAGTTCGGCGGCCTGGAAGTTTCGACGAGTTCCACGCAGCTTGCCGCGCTCACCGATGCTTTCCTGTACCTCGTCAACTATCCGTTCGAGTGCAACGAGCAGGTCGCCTCGCGTGTGCTCACGGTGGCGGCGCTGCGCGACGTGTTGACGGCATTCAAAGCCAAGGACATGCCTTCGTCCGAAACCATCGCCGCGTCGATGCAGACCGACCTCGATCGGCTCAAGCGCACGCAGAACGCCTCGGGCGGCTGGGGCTTCTGGCAAGAAGAGCCATGGCCGATCGTCTCGATCCACGTTGCGCATGCGCTCACGCGCGCGCAGGAAAAGGGCTACGCGCCCGATGCGGCAATGATGCAGCGCGCGCAGGGCTACCTGCGCGCCATCCAAACGCATATCCCCACCTGGTATCCGGCCGATGCGCGCCGCGCGCTCGTCGCCTATTCGCTTTATGTGCGCAAGCGCATGGGCGATGCCGACCCGGCGCGCGCCAAGGCGCTGATCGCCGAAGCGGGCGGCGTGGACAAGCTGCCAATCGAAGCCATCGGCTGGATCTGGCCGACGATAGCCGACGACAGCAGCGCCGCTGCGCAGAACGCGGCAATCCGTACCTATGTGCAAAACCACGCGAGCGAGACCGCGGGCGCGGCGCACTTCGTCAGCGGCTATCAAGACGCCGATTGGGTGCTGCTCAGCTCCGATCGCCGCGCCGATGGCATTCTGCTCGAAGCCATGATCGGCGACCAACCCTCGTCCAGTCTGGTTCCAAAACTCGTCCGCGGGCTGCTCGCACAGCGCAAGGCGGGGCATTGGGCCAACACGCAGGAAAGCGCCTTCGTCCTGCTCGCGCTCGACCGCTATTTCGCCACCTATGAAAAGGTCACGCCGGATTTCGTCGCGCGCGTGTGGCTGGGCGATCAATTCGCCGGCCAGCACGCCTACAAGGGACGCACCACGCAGACCAGTAACATCAACGTGCCGATGCAGTGGCTGGCGGATAAAGCGCAAGGCACGCAAAACCTCGTCCTCGACAAAGACGGTCCGGGCCGCCTGTACTACCGCATCGGCATGCAGTACGCGCCGACCCAGCTCGTACTCGCACCCACCGACAACGGCTTTACCGTTTCGCGCCTTTACGAAAGTGTGGACGACCCCGGCGATGTCCGCCGCGATGCCGACGGCACCTGGCACGTCAAGGCCGGTGCGCGCGTGCGCGTGCGCCTGGCGATGGTCGCGCCCACGCGCCGCTATCACGTTGCGCTGGTCGATCCACTGCCCGCCGGCTTGGAAGTATCCAACCCGGCGTTGGCCGTCACCGGCGAACTGCCCAAAGACCCGAAAACCATCGACGCAGCAGCCAGCAGCAGCGGCCGCTACTGGTACTGGTACCGCACCGGGTACGAGCATCAGAACATCCGCGACGACCGCGCCGAAGCCTTCGCCTCGCTGTTGTGGGAGGGCGTCTGGGACTACACCTACATCGCCCGTGCGACCACACCCGGCGCCTATATCGCCCCGCCGGCCAAGGCCGAGGAAATGTACGCGCCCGAAACGTTTGGGCGCAGCGGTAGTGACCGGGTGATTGTTGAGTAGCGCCGGGCGATTGTGCCGGAGTTGGCCAATGTCAACGTGCGCGAATACGAGTTCGTGTATCGCCGCACGCGGTTGATTCGGAAAAGGCTTTCCAGCGATACGTTGCATGTAGCAAGAGTTTCTCCTATCGCCCAAGCTAACTGGCGGCGAAGCCGTCCGGGTTGAGTGCAATGTTAAGCCAATTAAGTATCATAGTCTCCACTGTCCCACGGTTCAGAAAACGCCATGTAATCTCCAGGCATTAGGCTAATACTCAAATCATCTTCATCATCCTCTTCGCCCATTTCGTTTGGAATGAGGCCAAAGATGGTTCCGAATTTTTCTACTTGAAATGGGGCTATTTCAATTCTTTCAAACGAAACATCCCCAAGTTGGGCGAGCCTTTTTTCAACCATAGCATCTCTTGCGCTAGTGTCCATAGATGCACGAGGCCCAAATTCATCAATAAATGCCTCCAAGAATTTTCCCTTACGGTCAAAAAGGAAGAGCGCAACAAATTCATTGCCTGCCTGCATTGGAGTAGTTGGTTCGAATGGTTCAGTAAGGAAAAACTGTTTTCCATTTGGGGTTTTCCCAACAAATTCAGCATGATAATCGTCGTGATCGATTGCAATCAGCTTTGGTAGTTTGATGGGCATCATATTTCTCCATAAGTGCAATGTGATGATGTGAATAGCCTAACATGTTCCATGTAACGAATGCTGGGAGATCGCGTAGGGTGAGCACGCACGTGAATGCACGGGTTCAAAAGCATCGTGACGCGCTGCGCAGAGCAGGGCTGCGTCTGGTGCAAATCTGGGTGCCTGATACACGGCGGTCGGGCTTTGCGAAGGAGTGTCGCCGTCAGTGCCGTTTGGTGGCGCAGGCGGATATGGACGGCTGGGTGGAATGACACGCGGTGATTTGGTGACCATTGTGGTGCAGGGCGATTTCGGCAAGCCCAGACCCGCATTGGTGATTCAGGCCGATCAGTTCGGCGAGCACGTAAGCGTCACGGTGTTGTCAGTGACCAGCACGCTGGTGGCCGCGCGGCTGCTGCGTATTACCGTGCAGCCCAGCGCGGAGAACGGTTTGCAGAAGCCTTCACAGGTGATGATGGATAAGGTCATGACCGTGAGGCGCGACAAGATAGAGTCGTCCCTCGGACGCATCGACGCCGATGCGTTGGTGGAGGTCGAACGCTGTCTGGCGGTTTTCCTGGGGATTGCCAAATGATGCAAGGGCATGCGGCTTCAATCGGCAAAAGCCGTCGGCGAAGTAGGATCGCGGCGGAAATCAGGCGACCGGCTCGGCCGGTTCGCTATCGAGCTTGGTTCGATGTTGTTTCGCGAGCCGCGCTTCGCGGCGTGCGAGATACAGACTCGCACCGATGATGATCGCAGCGCCGGTTGCGGTATACGCATCCACGTGCTCGCCGAACGCGAACCACGCCAGCACCGCGACGATCACCAGTTGCAGGTAGCTCAGCGGCGCCAGCGTGGATGCGTCGGTGAGGCGCAGCGCGTGTGTCCAGGTGTATTGGCCGGCCGTGCCGAGAATGCCGGCGATGATCAGCCCCGGCCACAAATGCGCGGGCGGCCACTGCCAGACGAGCAGCGCGGCCGGTAGCGAAAGCGGTACCCACAGACAGGTCGTAAGCAGAACGATCGTATCCACCGGATCGCGGCGTGAGAGGAACTTGATGCTGATGGTGACGATGCCGGTCATCGCCGCCGAGAACAGCGCGACCAGACTCGCTGCCGTAAAGCCGTCGGTGCCCGGCCGGACGATGATGAGTACACCGATGAAACCCGCGATCACCGCGCTCCAGCGGCGCAGCCGCACGATTTCGCCGAGAAACAGTACGGCGCCGATCGTCACGAACAACGGTGAGGAATACGATAGCGAGATCGCCTGCGCGAGCGGCAGGTGTGCGATTGCCCAGAAGCCGGCCAGCATGCTCAGTGTGCCGATCGCGCAGCGCAGGATGTAGAAACCCAGGCGGTCGGTATACAGCGCGCGCAGACCGCGTGGGTACAACAGCGGCGCGGCCGCAAGCGCGCCGAAGAGACTGCGGAAGAACGCGATCTCGAACGGATGCAGCGATTTCGACGCGATCCGCGCTACGATCGCCAGCACGCCGAAGAAGCAGGTACTGCCGATCATGAGCAGCGCTGCGCGCAGCGGCAGCGGCGATGCGTGCGCCACGCTCGCAGACTCGGAAGGATTCGAAAGATTCACCGGAAAGGCAGGGCAGGGGAGTCAGTCTTGAGTCTGCTCGGGCAGATAGGCAGTGGCGTGGGGTTCGGCAGGTTGCTCGCCGGATGGCGGGTGGGTCTGGAGCCATTGCGCCCATTGTTCCTTGATGTGCGCCACTTCGATTTCGAGTTGGTTCACGCGTTCGTGCAATTCGCTGTCGGCTGCAGGCGGGGCGGAAGTGGCCGCGACCGTTTCGGCATAGGCCTGCGCGTCGACCGGTCCGCTCAGCAGGTGCATGTAACGATCCTCGCGGCGGCCGCCGCTGTGCGGCAGCCGCATGACGAGCGGCGGATCGCGCTCGATGAGGCGTTCGACGGTATCGCGCACGTCATCGATGTCTTGCAGATCCGCCAGCCGTTCGCTGCGGCGATGCAATTCGTTCAAGGTCTGCGGGCCGCGCAATAGCATGACGCACAGCAGGGCGCGCTGGCGTGCGGTGACGCCGTATACCGCATCGAAGCAGTGCATATAACGTGGCGCGCGCAGAGAAAACGGATCGAGTTTGACGAGGCCGCGTCCTTCCATTTCGCGCAGCAGATGAGTGACGGCACCTGGTTCAAGATGCATGATCGGTTCACGGCTGGTCTTCTGGTTGCAGCCGTTGACGACCGAATTGATCGTCAATGGGTAGACATCGGGGGTGATCGCGGCTTTTTCGATCAGCGTGCCCAGAACACGTGCTTCGATTGCGTTGATGTGCAGCGGTGCGGCAGGCGTTTCGGCGCCGGTGGGAGAGGGGAGGGGTGAATCTTCCATGTGAGTTCATCGCATGACATAGCAGGATCGAAGTATCGCACAGGCCATCGTGGTCGGGCCTGCGCCACGGGCTTGGCGTGCGGTTCCGGTGTCCGTTACGCTGCAACATCATTGGTTGCTCACAGCATCATGGATCCATCGACTCCCGATTTTATCGTCGCCATTCCCGCGCGTTATGCTTCGACGCGGCTGCCCGGCAAGCCGCTGTTGCCGATCGCAGGCGTACCGATGATCGTGCATGTCGCGCGCCGCGCACTGGATGCCGGTGCACGCGAGGTGGTCGTCGCAACCGATGATGTGCGCATCGCGGACGCATTGGCTACTCATCCGGTGCGCGTGGTCGCGACGCGTGCCGATCACGCATCGGGCAGCGATCGCCTCGCCGAATGCGCGCATGTACTGGATTGGAACGACGAGACGATCATCGTCAACCTGCAGGGCGATGAACCACTGGCGCCGGTCAGTGGCATCCGTGCCGTCGCGGCGGCGTTGGCCGGCGACGATGCGCCGATGGCGACACTGGCCACGCCGCTTTCATCCATGGACGAATTGTTCGATCCCGCTTGTGTGAAACTCGTGCGCGATGCGGCAAACCGTGCCTTGTATTTCAGCCGCGCGCCGCTGCCGTGGCCGCGCGATGCGTTCGCGCGGGATCGCGCGCGGCTTCCACCGGGCGTGCCTTTTCTGCGCCATATCGGCATCTATGCGTACCGCGCCGGCTTCTTGCGGCGCTTCGCCGACTTGCCGCGCACGCCGCTGGAGCAGGTGGAATCGCTCGAACAGTTGCGCGCGCTCGAACATGGTTTTGCGATCGCTGCACCTATCGCGCCCGAACCTTTCCCGGCCGGCGTGGATACGGCAGAGGATCTGGTGCGTGTCGAGCGCCTGATGGCCGGAGGCTGAATCTGCGCATCGTGGTGTGGAAGAATACGCAGCTTCCGAGTCATGTGACCGATAGGCTTTCCAGCGATGAACGATGTGCTTCCCGATCGTCTTTCGGTGAATCCGAAAAGCCGTTTTCACGATGCCGACTTGCTTACACGCGGGGTAGGTATCCGTTTCAACGGCGTCGAGAGAACCGATGTCGAGGAATACTGCGTCAGTGAAGGATGGATTCGCGTGCAGGCCGGCCGCGCGCGCGATCGCCACGGTGATCCGATGACGATCAAGCTCAAGGGGGATGTCATACCATATTTTTTGACTGCGCCGCCAGCTTGAGAACCCGCCCAGAAGCGTGCTGTACTTGGCATTCTGCGCTCGATATCGCACAAATTGCCTTCGCGCACTGCGGTTTTTAATGGGGACTGTGATGTAGTCTGATGCTCACCAGATAAACTCGTGCGCATGAGCGCTGGTGGGGCGGCCCACACAAAGTCTATTGACTGATGAGGTGTCTCTTTGGAACGTCTGCTGTTCGTTTCTTCCATTGCTTTTGCCGTCTGCACTGCGGCCTTGGCGGCGGATGCGCCGACCATGGATCCCTCGCGCTTGTCCGCAGACGTGAAGGTGTTGTCTTCGGATACTTTTGAAGGCCGCGAGCCGGCGACCGAAGGCGAGAACAAGACCGTCGCCTACGTGACCGAACAGATGAAGAAGGCAGGTTTGCAGCCCGCCGGTGATCTGAAGAACGGCAAGCACGGTTGGACCCAGGCGGTCCCGCTGTTGCGTGCGCAGATCAAGGGCACGCCGTCGATGAGTATTTCCGAGGGTGGCCGCGTGCGGGCGCTGACGCAAGGCCAGGAGATCGCAATGCGCGCCGCAATGGACGGTTCCAAGCAGGTATCCGTCAAGGATGCGCCGCTGGTGTTCGTCGGCTACGGCATTACCGCGCCGGAGAAACATTGGGACGATTTCAAGGACATCGATCTGCACGGCAAGATCGCGATCGTGTTGATCAACGATCCGGATTTTGAGACCGGCATTGGCGATTTCGGCGGCAAGGCGATGACCTACTACGGCCGCTGGACGTACAAGTACGAGGAAGCCGCGCGGCGCGGCGCGCTGGGCGTGCTGATCGTGCACGAGATAGCGCCGGCGTCGTATGGCTGGAACACGGTCAAGAACTCGAACACGAATACCATGTTCGACGTCGTGCGCGATCATCCCGAATCCGCACATCCGAAAATCGAGGCATGGATTCAGCGCGATGTGGCGGTGGATGTGTTCAAGCGGATTGGTCTGAATTTCAATACGCTCAAAAAGGCCGCGCAAGCGCG
The DNA here is from genome assembly GCA_031274955.1 of Rhodanobacter sp. GTDB lineage: Bacteria > Pseudomonadota > Gammaproteobacteria > Xanthomonadales > Rhodanobacteraceae > Dokdonella_A. The sequence goes on along the minus strand of JAISPQ010000198.1, from coordinate 15,850 downwards.
TGATTTCAAGCCGATCGTGCTGAAGGACGTGATGTTCTCGGCGGACTTCGCCGTTGATACGCAGGTCATCACCTCGCATAACGTGGTCGGCCGCGTGGAAGGTAGCAAGTATCCCAACCAGAGCGTGATCTACAGCGCGCATTGGGATCACTTAGGCATCGGTGCGCCGGATGAGAAGGGCGATCGCATCTACAACGGTGCGGTGGACAACGCAACCGGCACCGCGGCTCTGCTCGAACTCGCGCGCGCGTTCGCACATGAGCGCAAGCCGGAGCGTTCGGTGGTGTTCCTTCACGTCACCGCTGAGGAAAAGGGCCTGCTCGGTTCCGAGTACTACGCGACCAAACCGCTGTATCCGCTGGCGAAGACAGTCGGCGTCATCAATATGGATGCGCTGGATCCGCATGGCATCGCGCGCAACTTCTCCACATCCGGCAGCGAAGGGTCCGATCTGCTGGATCTGCTCCAGCAGGACGCCAAGGATGCGGGCATGGCTTATGTTTCCGATCCGCATCCCGAAGCCGGGCACTTTTTCCGTTCCGATCACTTCTCGTTCGCCAAGCGTGGGGTGCCGGCACTGTCGTTTGAATCCGGCAACGATCTGGTCGACGGCGGCATTGCTGCCGGCGAGGCCGAGCACAAAGACTACACGGTCAAACGCTATCACCAGCCGGGCGACCAGTGGCAGGCCGATTGGAGTTTCACCGGCATGGCGCACGATCTGGCGGTGCTCTACAAGGTTGGCAGCGATCTGGCGAATTCGGATCGCTGGCCGAATTGGGCACAGGATTCGCAGTTCCGCGCGATCCGCGACGCCAGTGCCGCCGAGCGGCGTTGATTGAGAAAGGGCTATGCTGTCCTTTCTCGGATCAACGCCTTGCCGCGGATCCAGCCCTGGATCGCACTATCCGGCTGTTTCTCGACAATTTGATAGAATTTCTCCGGCTTCAAACGCGGCCGTTGGGTTGTGCACTCTTGCATTATTTTTTGGAGATCGTCCATGAATCATCCGCTTTACCAGGCCACCGTGCCGGTGTTCGTACAGCTCTTGGGTAGCCTTGATGCCATCCTGACCAAAGCACAGGCACAAGCCACCGCGCGCAAGTTCGATGCGGACGCGCTGTTGCAATCGCGCTTGTTCCCGGACATGTTCGCCTTCGCGCGCCAAGTGCAACTCACCTGCGACTTCGCCAAGAGCGTGCCGGCGCGGCTGGCAGCCATCGAAGTGCCCAGTCATGCGGACACCGAGCGCACTTTCGACGAACTGCATGCGCGCATCGCCAAGACGCTTGCGTTCATCCGAGGTATTGATCCGGCGGCATTCGCCGGCAGCGAGACGCATGCAATCGTGCTGCACCCCGGCAAGCCAAACGAAAGGCGCTTCGCCGACGGCACTGCGTATGCGCTGCACTATGGCCTGCCGAATTTCTATTTCCATGTGACGACGGCTTACAACCTGTTGCGCCACAACGGCATCGAGATTGGCAAGAAGGATTACCTCGGCCAATATTAGTAGTCTGCGTTCAAGCGGAGGGTCTTCGGCTTCCGCTTACCTTGAACGTGGATGTTCTTACGGACTTCGTGGTAAGTATGAAACCCATGCAACTCACACTAGAAATCGAGCGCGAAGAGGACGGCCGTTGGCTGGCCGAGGTGCCTGAGCTTCCCGGCGCTTTGGCATATGGCTCCACTTCAGTTGAAGCGATGTCGCGCGCTGAGGCTCTGGCTTTGCGCATTTTGGCTGAGCGCATTGAACACGGAGAGGCTGCGCCAGTTCCCATCAATTTTGTTCTACCCGTTGCGGCGTGAGTCAGTGGCCTTCGGTTCACGCCCGTATACTTCTGCAGGCGCTATTTCGTATCGGTTGGCAAGTGAAACGACAATCTGGCTCGCATCGCGTGCTCGTGCGTAACGGCTTTCCCGACTACGTATTCGCGTTCCATGATGGTGAGGAGATCGGCCCTCGTATGCTTGCACGCGTCGCAAAGCACACGGGCTTGGCTCCAAATGATCTGTAGCAGGTTATTGAGAAGGGGCTATCCTATCCTTTGGGAAGACGCACGGTCGCGGTCAAAGCTACGTTGCGTGCTACGTGGATTGGCGCTGCATTGTGGATTGGCGCTGCATTAAGGCGACTGCCCGACGCTGGCACGCACGAGTTGGAACTCGACGACATGATCGCTGCCGGGTGTCACCGCGACGCTCTGCGGCGTGAGGAATTGCAAGTGTCCCTGCGCGTCGCGCAACGCAGCGCGCAGGCTGTAGTGAGCGTCAGGTTTGATCGTGGCCGGATCGTAGGTGAGCGAGAAATCGAACGGTGGGCCGTGCAGATCACCGAAACTCGTTTGCACGATGGGTACGGGCGGATTGGCGTCGTCGGCGATCATCTGTACTTCGAGCACGGATTGCGCCGGCAACGCCATGCGTTCGAGATAAGACGCGCGTCCGTGGATTTGCGTCGCTGCCGTCGCGGGAGGCGTATTTTCCTGTTTTTGCGGCGGTGCAGATGGAGAGGGTGGCGTGGACCGGCATGCAGTGATCGCAAGTACTGCGAGAATGATCAGGAACAGAGCGACACGGCGCATGGCGGTCTCAATGGTGGCGGGACAAAGTACGTTTTACACGCAGACACGGCCGCTTGCATCTTTTCGTGCAGCATTCACATCATCGTGAGCGAGATCGTGTGGGGCAGGTAAGTCGTCATCCGTTCTCGAACAGGTTCTTCGCTCTGTGGCCGGACGAGCCGACACGGCAGCGTATCGCGGAAGCAGCCGCAGTGTTGCAGCGCCGGAGCGGTATGCAGGGGCGCTGGATCAAACCGCATCGCTATCACATGACGCTGCAATTCCTCGGCGGGTGCGCCAATGCGTCGGACGATCCCGTGGATCGCTTCGTGCGTGCCGCCGATGCAGTCCATGCGCAGGCATTCGAGTTCGCTGTGGATATCGCTGGCAGTTTCGCCGGCGCGCCTGTTCCATGCTGGCTCGGATGCCGCCAAGTGCCGGCCGCCTTACAACATCTCGTCGATGCGCTGGCGCGGTCGCTGCGCGAGCATGATTGCCGCGCCGTGGACGGCAAGGTATGGGTGCCGCATGTCACGATCGCACGCGATGCCGACCGTCGATTACAGTGCGCGATCGAACCGGTGGTGCGGTGGCGCGTGGACGAATTCGTGCTCGTCGAAAGTGTGCTTCACCCACAGGCGGCGTATCGCATCCTTGGGCGATGGGCGCTGCGGTGAATGTGCACCTCGCCATCCGTGGAATCCCCATGGGCATCCGGTAGATCGTCTACTCTTCGAAGATCGGGGCCAGTTTGGCGAGCACTTCGTCGATGATAACGACCGGTACCGCTTCAAGCCGCCGCGCACCGCGTGCCTGCAAATCCATCGCACGCGGCTGATCGCAGCGAACAATGCCCGTGGTTTCCGTCCCCGCACCCATGAGGGAAACCGCAAAACCCGCCGTGCGCGGGAAGCTGCCGCCGCTGCTGATCGGTAACACGATAGGGGTTCGCGTCACGCGGTTGAAACGTGCGGGGGAAATAACCAACACCGGTCGCGTGCCGCGTTGCTCGTGCCTTTGGGTGGGATCGAGCGACACCACATAAATATCCCCACGCTCCATCACAGCAGTTCATTTCCAACCGGAGGTGCAGCGAGCCATTCCCGATCTTCGCTCGACACGGGGGTGCTGGCGTCGCATTGGGCCAGCAGTTCATCAAGCGTATAACGTGGACGCGGTTTCGGGTCCACGACCAGACGGCCGCCATCAATGGTGACGCCGACCGTGGATCCTGGTTCCAGTCGCAGCAGGCTCAGGATGGTGGGCGGTACGGCGAGCATGACGGAGCCGCCGACTTTACGCAGATGGGTAGTGTACATATACACCCCACGACTAAGTTATATAAAAATATAATCTTAGGCTGCCTATCCGGCAACCTCTTATTGGACAGGCTCTTACCATGTATGGATGCGTGTCAACAACATATCGCCGAATGCGGAACCGTGCGGATTGTTGCCCGAGCACACGGTCTTGGTAAGACCAGTGGTGTCAAACATCGGTTTCGATCGCGTCGAAATCCGCCACACAAGGATGCATACCCGCAGCCGGACATTGCGCCGGCACGCGTGCGAGCAGGGTGGTTTTAAACCCTGCGTCGCGGGCAGCGTCCAGTTCCTGCACGATATCGGACAGGAACAGGATCGTATCGGGTGCGTCGCCGATCACGGTCGCGATGCGGCGGTAGGATTGCGCATCGCGCTTGCCGCCGACTTCGGTATCGAAATAGCCGGAGAACAGCGGTGTGAGATCGCCCGCATCAGTGTGGCCGAACAGCAGTTTTTGCGCCGGTACCGATCCCGACGAATACACGTACAGGCGCTTGCCTTGTGTCTTCCACGCGTGCAGGCGGGCGGGCACTTCCGGGTACACATGCGCGCGGTATTCGCCGCCGGTATAACCGTCTTTCCAGATCATGCCCTGGAGTGCCTTCAGCGCGGTCGATTTGCGGTCCTCATCGATCCATGCGATGAGCCGGTCGACGATTTCCTGCTGCGTGACCGAGGCGAAACCGGCTTCTTTAGCGGCTTCGCGCAGCCAGTGCCGCACTTCGGGTTCGTCGGCATGCGTAGCGACAAATGCCGGCAAGCGCGCACGCGCATACGGGAACAGCACGTCTTTGACGAAGCTGATCGAACTGGTGGTGCCTTCGATGTCGGTGAGTATCGACGCGATCATCAATGTGCCAAAGCTTTTTGAGAAACAACTCGGAAATGGAGATTGTCTCGGTGCGGAGCGCTAGACGCAGACGCGCCAGCAACGTCCATGACGTTGTTTTTGTTCACATCGTCAACTGAGCGGGAGAGAAGCAGATTCTCAAGCCGCGCGCGCAGAACGTTGCGGCGTCATGAACGGGAAGCGTTCGGCGATATCGTCGCCGGTATATTCGGCAACCCAGCCGTCCTCGCGCGTGAACAGACGGATCGCAACGAAATACGGCACTTCGCTCATATCGAACCAGTGCAGTGTGTGTGCCGGCACGCGGATCAGATCGCCGGTTTCGCACAGCAGTTCGTAGACCTTGTCGCCGATGTGCAGCGAGAACTGGCCGGCGCCGGCCACGAAGAAACGCACTTCGTCTTCCGAATGCGTGTGTTCGCGCAGGAATTTTCGGCGCAAGGTGGCGTGGTCGGGATGGTCGGGACCGATGCTGACGACATCGACCGATTGGTAGCCTTCCGCGCGCATCAGACGGTCGATGTCGCCGCGATAGGCCGCGATCACCTCGTCTTGACTAGCGCCGGGTACGATCGGTTTGCTGGCTTCCCATCGCTCGAAGCGCGCACCGACGCTGCCAAGAATCCGTTCGATGTCGTTGTGCTGGCTGTGTTCGGACAGCGGCGTGGCACGGTGTTCGTCGTAGATTCGCAAATGACTCATGTTTTGGCTCCCATCAGATGAAGCAGATCCAGTTCGCAGCCGAGCAGAAAGTCGAAGGCTTCCAGATGCCGGCGCGCTTCGCGCATATCGCGGCCCCAGGTGTAGATGCCGTGATCTTTGATCAGATAGCCATGCAGGGGCTTGCCGGCGTCGAGCCAGGCGTCGATCCGGCGAACCAGCGCGGGCATATCCTGCGTGTTCGCAAACACCGGAAGATCCAGCGTGCTTTCGTGCGTCGTATAACCGGAAATCGCCTTCAGCAATTCCCAGCCCGTAAAACGGATCGTGCCGCGCGCGCCGAACATGCGTCCGGCGACGGTCTGGTTACGCGAATGCGTGTGCAGTACGGCCCCGGCATGCGGAAAACGCCGGTAGATCTGCACATGCAGCGGGGTTTCCGCCGACGGGGATGCATTGGTGTCGATCGGCTGGCCTTGCAGATCGACGGTCATGATGTCGTCGATGCACAGGTTCGTTTTGTCGCGGCCGGAAATCGTCACGGCCGCGTGTTCAGCGTCCAGCCGCATCGAAAAATTGCCGCTTGTGGCCGGCATCCAGCCGAGCGCGCCAAGCTCACGGCCGGTTTGGGCGATCTGGTGCGCGCAGGATTCGAACATGGTACGGTCGATGAACGGCACGACAATGGGTCGGAAACAACAAACGGATTCCGCACTATACTCGACCTCGCCGGTTGCCCGCAGCAAAGCCGCACCGCAGCATGTCCTGTCGGCGTGACGCGTTAGACTTCGCGGGTTTTCCGGTGTCAGAACATTACATGGATGTGCATGTACCACGCGCGGATTGCGCACACATTAACCGAGCCCACACAGCAACCGAGGAGTGAACCATGTCGACCCCAGCAGATCGCCAGTCCAGGCGTCGTTTTCTGAAGATTGCCGCGATCAGTGCCGCCGCCGCACCGATCGCCGCCGCATTGCTGCCGCGTACCAGCTTTGCTGAAGATTTGCCACATCTGGATGGCAGCGTTCCGGCCGCACAAGCTTTGAAGTACACCGAAGACGCATCCAGTGCGAGCGGCAATCCCAAGCACCAGGAGGGTGCGTCGTGCAGCAGCTGTAATTTCTTCCAGGGCAAGGCCGGTGACGCCTATGGTCCCTGCCAGTTGTTCCCCGGCCATTCCGTGCACGCCAAAGGCTGGTGCGAGAGCTACGCCAAGAAGGCGTAAATCCCGCTGACATAGCGCTCCGTCTTTCCGGCACCGACCAGAAAGATGGAGCGTATGTTTCTGCATACCGTTCGGCGGCTCGGCAAGTGAGACGGCGGACTGTCAGAATTGCGTCCATCTGAAGTGACTGGGTGTACGCATGCAAAATCCTCTCAGCCTTCCCGGCGATATTTCCGGCATTCTCTTTTTTCTGATTGGCGTCTTCGCGGGCGCTGCGTTGTCGTATTTTGTCATTCGACGCAGGATCGCTGCCGCGCAAACCGCAGGCCGAGCGAGCCGCGACGCCGAAATCGCCGCATTGTGCGGACAACGCGATGCGGCGCTCGAACGCGCCGACGCTTTCGCCGTGCGCATCGAGCATTCCGAATGCGAACGGCAGCAATCCGAGCAGAATCTGCGCACGCTGGCTGCGCACGCGGCCGCGCAAAAGGAACGTGCCGAACAGTTCACTCGTGAGTCGGTCGATGTGCGGCGCGAGCGTGACCAGGCGCAGGGGCAACTGGTCGATCTGACGCGCCGGCACGCGGCGCTGGAAGCCGGCGCGCAGGCACAGGCGCAAGCGGCGGCGGAAAAACTGCATCTGCTGGAGCAAGCCGAGCAACGCCTGCGCGAAGCGTTTCAGAACCTCGCCAACAAGATTCTCGACGATAAGGCGGAACGTTTTCGCGAGCAGAGCGCACAGCAGTTGGGAGGCTTGCTCGATCCGTTGAAGGTTCAGCTCAAGGAGTTCCGCGAGACGATCGTGACCACGCACGCCAGCGAGCAGCGCGAACGCGGCATGTTGGCGCAGGAAATCCACACGCTGAAACAGCTCAACCAGCGCATCAGCGAGGACGCGATCAATCTCACGCGCGCGCTGCGGGGCGATACGCGCGCACAAGGTGCCTGGGGCGAGTTGGTGCTGGAGCGCGTGCTCGAAGCCGCGGGCCTGCAATCCGGCCGCGAATATACGACACAGGCGAGCTTCGACGACGGCGAAGGCGGACGCCGGCGTCCGGACGTGATCGTGCATCTGCCGGACGGCAAGGATATCGTGATCGATGCCAAAGTCTTGCTGGTCGCCTACGAGCGTTTCTGCGCGGCGCCCGATGAAACCACGCGCACGGCCGCGCTCGCCGAGCATGTGGCTTCGCTGCGCCGGCATATCGACGGACTTGCGCAGCGCGACTACAGCGGCATCGAAGGTCTGCGCACGCTGGATTTCGTGCTGCTGTTTGTGCCGGTCGAAGCCGCATTCATCGAAGCGGTGCGTGCCGACGATCGGCTTTATACGCACGCACTGGACAAAAACATTTCGCTGGTCAGCCCGAGCACCTTACTGGCCACGCTGCGCACGGTCGCGCATTTGTGGCGCATCGAACGGCGCAACGTAAACGCAATGGACATCGCGCGCCGCGCGGCGCAACTGCATGACAATTTCGCACTGCTCGTCGGCGAACTGGAAACGGTCGGCCAACAGCTCGACAAGGCGCAACGTGCCCAGGCGAGCGCGTTGCGGCGTCTCACCGAGGGTGGCAAGGGTAGCGTACTGCTGCAAGTACAAAGCCTGGCCGAGATGGGGGCGCCGGTGAAGCGCAAGCTGACGCTTGATCGGTCCGGCACATCGGCTCCTATGGACGAAGATGCGGTGGACGGCGAATGATCGTGGGGTTTTCGCCAGATGATCGGTTGTCGTGGGATATCGCGACGTGTAGGATTAAGACAGTGTAGAACGAGGTTCTCGCGACGGGGGTATGCCTGCGAGGCAGGTATCGCCGTGCGGGATGGTTTACTTAATTGAAGTTCAACTGGAGGAATCAAAGCTAATGAACAAATCGATACTCGCAACGCTGGGGCTGGTTGCCGGAATCATCGTGGCCAGCAGCGCATCCGCTGCGGGCGGTCCGGCGATTGGTGTTGCCGAATTCAAGAACGAGACATCCGCCGGCTGGTGGCGCGGCGATGTCGGCTGGGAGTTGTCCGGCATGTTGTCGAACGAGCTTTCCAGCAGTGGCTTCCGCATCGTTGAGCGTAGCAAGCTCGAGAAGGTGTTGGCGGAACAGGATCTGGCCTCATCCGGTCGTGTACGCAAAGGCACCGGAGCCAGGACGGGGCAGTTAACGGGCGCCGATTACCTCGTATTCGGCACGGTCACCTCGTATCAGGAAAACGCCTCGAGTACCGGGGGAGGCATAGCCATTCGCGGCATTGCGCTGGGCGGCAAGAAATCCGAGGCGTATATCGCGGTCGATATCCGCGTGGTTAACGCGACCACCGGCGAAGTCTCTTACTCGCGCACGATCGAAGGTCATAGTTCGAGCTCCGGCGTTGCGGTGGGCATATCCCGCGGCGGTTTCGGCGGCGCCCTCGCACATGAGGAAAAAACGCCGGCCGGCAAGGCGATCCGTGCCGCGTTGGTGGAAACCGGTGACTATCTGAGCTGCGTGATGATCAAACGCGACGCCTGCCTCTCCGAGTTCAACGCGAAGGAACAGAAGCGTCGCGATAACGACAAGAAGGCGCTCAAACTCGACTGAGCCGGAAGAGCTTTTCAGGCAAAAAAACGGCGGGATTTCCCGCCGTTTTTTTTTGCGCTGGGTACGCCGATCAACGTGGCGGGCGTGGGCCGCGCCGATGTTTGTTGCCGCCGGGACGTGAGTTGCGCGGGCCGTCATACAGCGAATTGCCCGGTGTTCCACCCTGCGGGTGGCTGTGCTGCGGGGCGGTATTACCAGAGCCGCGCAACGGGCGTCGCGGCCGGTTCTGTGGATGAGTGGAGTTGCCCAGCCATGCATCGTCAAGGCTCGATGGTGTGTGGAACGGACCCTGCAGTGCCTCGCCGGGGCGTGCGCCGCGGCGTTTGCGGCCGGGGCGGCCCGCGGTCTCCGGAAACCAGCTACGCAGAACCGCCGGGCTTAGTCCCTGCTCCTGATAGGCAGAGCCTTGATGCTGGGATGCGTCGGCGCGCTGGCCGCGTCCCTGGCCGCGGCCTTGCTGTGGACGGGCCTGATTACCGCGATTTTGCGCGGGTGCACCGCGCCGTCGGCCCGCACCATTGCTCGGTGCCGCCGCGCCGTCACGCGCGGGACGCTGTTTCTTGCGTTGCTTGCGCGAGGGGGGTTTGCCGTTGCCGGCGCGCCAGCCGTCGTCGTTCAGGCGATCGAACGCGGCGAATTCCCGTGCCTCGTCATGTAGCGCGCCGCCGGTCCACGCCTGCGGCGTTTTCGAGTCCGGATGATAGGCGGTCGGCGGCGCACGGCGCTGGCCGATCACCGGTGCGAGCGTGAGGCGCGCGGGGATCTCCTGCCGGTCGGCGCGTTCGCGCAAGATGGCGATCTGTGCGGCGTCCAGTTCCGTGCAGGCGCCGGGCCGCAGACCGCGCGGCAGTTCGACGCTGCCGTAGCGGATGCGTTTGAGGCGGCTGACCAGCACTCCTTGTGATTCCCACATGCGGCGCACTTCGCGATTGCGGCCTTCGCACAGCACGACGCGAAACCAGGAATGGCTGGCGCCGCGGCTGATGATGGCGATCTCATCGAAATGCGCCGGACCGTCGTCGAGTTCGACGCCGCTACGCAGGCGTTCGATGGTTTCGTCGGGGACCTCGCCGTGCACGCGGCAGATGTACTCGCGCTCGATTTCCGCACGCGGGTGCATGAGCGCATTGGCCAGATCGCCATCGTTGGTGAGCAGCAGCAGGCCGGTCGTGTTGATGTCCAGGCGGCCGACCGCAACCCAGCGTGCGCCTTTGATCTGCGGGAGATTCTCGAACACGGTCGGGCGGCCTTCGGGATCCTCGCGCGTGGCGATCACGCCCTCGGGCTTGTTGTAGAGGAGCACTTGCGCGTGCTCGGCATCGTCGGCCACGACCACGAAACGCTTGCCGTCCATTTCCACGCGATCGCCGATGCGCACGCTTTGGCCCAGCGTCGCGGCCGCGCCATTGAGCTTCACTTCGTGCGCTTCGATGCGCGTTTCCAGCATGCGCCGCGAGCCGAGGCCGGCATTGGCGAGCACTTTGTGCAAACGTTCTTCGAGGGGAGGGCTGTCGGCCGTGGTCGTGCCGGAACGTTTGAGGGTGAGGATGGAACGGGGGATGATGGTCATGCAGTGTATTCCGGGGTGTCTTCGTGCGCGTTGCGCGTGGCGTCCATATCGGTATCCTGGGGAGACGGCTGAGGAGCGTTTCCGGCAGGATCGTCGTGCGGGGATGCATGGTCGGTAAACGGGCTGGTGGTTGCTTCATCCGCCGCGGCCAGGGCGGCGGGAATCGCATCGCCGGCTTCTTCCAGTGCCCGTTGCGGATCCAGTTCCTGGATTTCGGCAGGATCGTCGTGCGGGGGGGCGTGATCGGTAACCGGGCTTACGGCTGCTTGGTCTGCTGCGGCCAGGGCGGCGGGGATCGCATCGCCGGCTTCTTCCAGTGCCAGTTGCGGATAGAGTTCCTCGATATCGTGGATTTCGCTGAGCGATGGTAGTTCGTCCAGCGCCTTCAGGTTGAAATAGTCGAGAAACTGCTTGGTGGTGCCGAACAGCGCGGGTTTGCCGGGCAGGTCGCGATGGCCGACCACGCGTATCCATTCGCGCTCTTCCAGCGTGCGCACGATATGGGTCGATACCGCGACACCGCGAACCTGCTCGATCTCGGCACGCGTGATCGGTTGGCGGTAGGCGATCAGCGCCAGTGTTTCCAATAACGCGCGCGAGTAGCGCATCTGGCGCTCGGCCCACAGGCGTGAGACGAACGCGTGCACGTCGCGGCGCACCTGGTAGCGGAAGCCGGAGGCGACTTCGACCAGTTCCACGCCGCGTTGTGCGCAGTCGCTTTGCAGTTCCGCGATCGCTTTGGTGAGGTCTTCGTTCGATGGGGTGTCCCATGCATCGAACAGGGCGGAAATCTGCGACAAGGTCAGCGGGTGCGCGGCAGCCAGCAGCGCGGCTTCGATGATACGTTTGAGTGGATGCGGTTCCATTGTTCTGTCTTATAGGGTCGCTTTTTGATCCTCGCGGTCACCGATGACCGCAAAAACTACAGCGATTTGACGTAAATCGGCGCGAGCGCCTCTTCTTGTACGATCTCGATCAGTTGTTCCTTGGCCAGTTCGAGCATGGCCAGGAAGGTGACGACCACGCCGCGGCGTCCCTCGGCTATGTCGAACAGATTCTCGAAGCGATGGAAGCCGCCAGCGCCGAGGATGCGCAGCACGTCGCTCATGCGGCTGCGCACGTTCAGCGCGTCGCGCTGGATGGCGTGGTGGCCGTACAGTTCGGCGCGTTTGATCACATCCTTGAGTGCCAGCAGCAGTTCGCGCAGTTCCACCGGCGGCGGCAGGCGCACGACCGCGCGATCTTCGACGATCACGTGCGCCTGCGCGAAATCGCGTTCCTGACGTGGCAGCGCGTCGATATCCTCGGCGGCTTTCTTGAACCGCTCGTATTCCTGCAAGCGGCGCACCAGTTCGGCGCGTGGATCGGCCTCGATGCCTTCCTCGACCGGCGGCCGCGGCAGCAGCAGACGCGATTTGATTTCGGCCAAGATCGCAGCCATCACCAGATACTCGGCCGCCAGTTCCAGTTTCATCTCCCGCATCATTTCGATGTAGTCGACATACTGACGTGTGATCTCGGCAATCGGGATATCGAGGATCTCCAGATTCTGCCGGCGGATCAGATACAGCAACAGATCCAGCGGCCCTTCGAACGCATCGAGGATCACCTCCAGCGCGTCCGGCGGAATGTACAGATCTTGCGGGATTTCCAGCACGGGCTGGCCGCGCACGATCGCCAGCGGGATTTCCTGCTGCTGCGGTATCGGCGGAAACGCGCTCGTCGCTTGCGCTTGTGGACTGTACTGTTCGCTGGTCTGGTTCATGCCCGATCCCATGACCATGCTCGCCCCACAGCGAGGTCATGCGTAGATCACTGCGAATTGCGGCGGATGCGGCCGGAAAAATTACTGCCCGGCGCGGCAGCCCGCGGAACACCCCGTTGTTCCGGAGGTCGATAAAAACGCTACTCAAAGATTCCGAGAGATTCCCTGGAACGATCAGCCCACCGCAACCTTGCTTCCGGAGCAACCTTGCTTCCGGACTTTAAGTCTCTCGTCGATGGCTGTATAGCCTACGTGTAAACGCGCCGCCGTGCAAATGGGCCGTCGCGCCGGCGTATCGGCTACCATGGGGAAACTTCATCGAAGGACGGCTTGCATGTGGTACGTCATTGCCGGGACCGATGTCCCGGAGTCGCTCGCGCGCCGGCAAGGTGCGCGTCCGGCGCATATCGAGCGTCTGCATCAATTGCGCGATCAGGGCCGATTGCTGCTGGCAGGGGCGTTTCCCGCGATCGACGCGGAAGACCCCGGTCCGGCCGGCTTCACCGGTAGCCTGATCGTCGCGCAGTTTCCCGATCGGGCGGCCGCACAAGCCTGGGTCGATGCGGACCCCTACGTGGCCGCGGGTGTCTATCGCGATGTAAGCGTGCAGCCCTTCCGCAAGGCATTGCCTTGAGCATGCGCGCCCAGCGCATCCGCGATCGCCTGAGCGCCGCGTTGGCGCCCATCGACATCGTGGTCGAGGACGAAAGCCATCGCCATGTTGGACATGCCGGCGCACGCGACGGACGCGGACACTTCCGCGTGCGCGTGGTCAGCGCCGTGTTCGTGGGCATGCCCTTGTTGGCGCGCCACCGCGCGGTCTATGCCGCGTTGGGCGAACTGATGCAAAGCGATATCCATATGTTGGCGATTGATGCGCGCGCGCCTGCAGAATGTGGTTGAACCGCCCCTGTTCTGGCAAGTGAGCGCGCCGGTTGCACCACCGGGCACGCCTTCGGGAAAATGCCGTTTTTGTGCCGCGCTGTTCGCGGTTTCGAGGTTCTTGTTTTGAGATTCCCGTTCCCATGCGTCTAACTACGATCAAACTGGCCGGCTTCAAATCCTTCGTCGATCCGACGACCCTGCACCTGCCGACCAACATGACCGGCGTGGTCGGGCCCAACGGCTGCGGCAAGTCCAATATCATCGACGCGATCCGCTGGGTGATGGGCGAAAGTGCGGCCAGCCGCCTGCGCGGCGATGCGCTGGTCGACGTGATCTTCTCCGGTTCCACCGGCCGCAAGCCGGTCGGCAGCGCGATGGTGGAACTGCTGTTCGACAATTCCGACGGCCTGATTGCCGGCGAGTACGCCAGCTACAACGAAATCTCGGTCAAGCGCGTGGTCAGCCGCGATGGCCAGTCGCAGTATTTCCTCAACGGCGTGCGTTGCCGCCGCCGCGACATCACCGATCTCTTCCTCGGCACCGGGTTGGGACCGCGCAGCTATTCGGTCGTCGAGCAGGGCATGATCAGCGAGATCGTCGAAGCCGATCCCGAACAGTTGCGCAATCATCTGGAAGAAGCGGCCGGCATCTCCAAGTACAAGGAGCGCCGCAAGGAAACCGAAAACCGCATCAGGGCCACGCGCGAAAATCTCGACCGCGTACGCGATGTGCGCGATGAGGTGGACAAACAACTCGAACACCTCAAACGCCAGGCGCGCACCGCCGAACGCTGGCAAGCGCTGAAGGAAGAACACAAGAAAAAGGAGGCGCAGGTCAAGGCGCTGAATCTGCGCGCCCTGCAGATCGGATTGGACGGCTATGCCGCGGAGTTGCGCAAGGCTGAACTGGCGGCCGAGCAGCAACTCGCGCAGCAGCGCCATTGCGAGGCCGCGCTGGAAACCGGCCGCGAAAAACACGCATCAGCCAGCGAGCACATGAATGCGGTACAGGCCGAGGTTTACCGCGTCGGTGCGCAAATCGCGCGCATCGAACAACAGATCCAGCACACCAAGGAGTTGGCCGAGCGGCGCGAGCGCGAGCGGCAAGAGGCCGATCGCGCGCATGCCGAATTGACTGAACATATCGAGGCGGACTGCCGGCGTTTGGAGGAACTGGGCGGATTGCTCGGCGATGCCGCGCCAAGGCTCGCCGCCCTGCGCACGGCGGACGAAGAGGCGAGTGAAGCCCTGCGCGGCGCGGAAGCGAAGATCGGTGAGTGGCAGACCACGTGGGATGCGCATGCGCGGGAAACCTCGCAGGCCACGCAGGCCGCCGAAGTCGAGCGCACGAATCTGAATCACCTGGACAAGCAATGCCTGCAAGCCGATCAGCGCCTGCACGCACTGGAAGCCGAGCGTGGCGCGGCGAACATCGACGAACTGGGGCAGGCGCTGGGTGCGCTGGATGCCGAGCATGCGACATTGCGCGGGCAGGTCGAAGTGCACACCGCAGCGCTCGAGGAACGTCGCCATACGGCCGAAGCTGCGCTTGAAGCCGAGCGCGCGACGCAGGCGGCGCTCAGCGCCCAACGTGGCGCGCTGGAAAATCTGCGCGGTCGGCTCGGCTCGCTCGAAGCCTTGCAGCACGCGGCGCTGACCCAGGGCGATGGCGCGGCCAAGACATGGCTGGAACGGCTTGGCCTGGCCGATGCGCGCCGGCTCGGTGAGGCGCTGCGTGTCGAGGCGGGCTGGGAGCGCGCGGTGGAAACCGTGCTCGACGGCTGGCTCGAAGCCGTACTGATCGACGATCCGCATGCGGCCGCAACCGATCTTCCTACGCTGGGCGAAGCCGATCTCGTACTGATAAACGCGGCTGCGGCATCGTTTGATGTACCTGCCGATTCGCTGGCGATGAAGGCGCAGGGGCCGGCGGTGGCGCGTGCATTGCTGGCGCGTGTGCGTGCGTGCGCCTCGCTCGATACCGCGCGATCGATCGCGGCCACACTGTCCACCGGTCAGAGCGTGGTCACGCCCGAAGGCGAATGGCTCGGTGCGGGTTATGTGCGCGTGCGGCGCGGCGCGGGTGCGCAGGTCGGCGTGATCGCGCGCGAGCGCGAAATCCGCGAACTCGCGCAGCGCATCGGCGAGGTGGAGCGCGAGATCGGCGAGCACGCGCAGGCGCTGGAACGCGGCAAACAGGCGCGCATCGAAGCCGAACGTCTACGCGATGATGCACAGCGCGATCTGTATGTCGCGCATCGTCGCTTGGCCGAAGTCGCCGGCCAGTTACAGAGCCAGCGCGGCCGCATCGACAGCGCGCACGAGCGTCTGACGCGTGTCGCACATGAAATCGCCGAAGTAACCGCCAGGCTCGATATCGATCACGAACAGGTGCGCCAGGCGCGTGGCCGTCTGGATACGGCGGTATCGCACATGGGCGATCTCGAACAGCACCGCCAGCAACTGGAAAGCGCGCGCCGCGCATTGC
>JAISPQ010000143.1 GCA_031274955.1 Rhodanobacter sp. | reverse complement strand
GAGGCGCCCAAGGGTGAGTTCGGCATTTATCTGGTGTCGGATGGCGCGAACAAGCCGTTCCGCCTGAAGTGTCGCGCGCCGAGTTTCGTACACCTCTCATCGATGGACACGATCGTGCGCGGACATATGCTGCCCGATGTCGTCGCGATGATCGGCACTTACGATGTGGTCTTCGGGGAGGTTGATCGATGAAAAGGCCGGGGTTGGAGATTCGAGATTGGGGATGCGGAAAAGTATGCTTTTCCGCATCCCCCATCCCCCATCCCGGTTTTCACGCTAAGAACTTATCCTTAATCTCCATTATCGAATCCCGAACCCCGGCTTCACCATGAAAGCAACGAACCACTACGACGAGGTCAAGGATGTCGATCCGCTGGTCGCGTTGAACGCGCACACGCGCGAACACATCGATCATTGGGTTGCGAAATTTCCGGCGGATCGCAAACGCTCGGCGCTGATCCAGGGCCTGTGGGCGGCACAGGAGCAAAACGGCGGATACCTGACCGACGAACTGATCGTGGCCGTCACCCGTTATCTGGGCCTGCCGCAGATATGGGGCTTTGAGGTCGCCACGTTCTATTCGATGTTCGAGACCGAGCCGGTCGGGCGCAACAATGTGGCGATCTGTACCAACATCTCGTGCTGGCTCAATGGCGCCGAGGACATCGTGCGTCATTGCGAGAAGAAATACGGCATCAAGCTGGGCGAAAGCAGTACGGACGGCCGTATCTACCTCAAGAAGGAAGAGGAATGCCTGGCCGCCTGCTGTGGCGCGCCGATGATGGTGGTCAACGGTCATTACCACGAAAATCTGACGATCCAGAAGGTCGATCAGATCCTTGATGATTTGGATTGATCGCCCCATGCTCTCACCCAAGCGCAGCCCAATCAAAATCGAGCCGCCTGTCTCCGGTACGGAGAAAGTGCTGGCCGATTTCGACGAAATAAAAAGGGCATGCGTGTTGTGGGGGGAGAATCTTCTGCGCATGAAGGAAAACAATGCGCCGACCGGATTCACCTGGTATGGCTATGACATCCTGTCGAATATCTGGCATATCGATGCGCTGTTGGATAGCGCGCATCGCGATTTCTTCGCGCGAATCCAAAACATGCCGATAGCGGACATCGGTGCCGCCGACGGTGATCTGGCGTTTTTCTTCGAGCACTTGGGGTTCGAGGTCGATGTCATCGACTGGCCGTCCACCAATTGGAATGGCATGCGTGGAGTGCGTGCCCTCAAGGAGTTGCTGGATGCCGGGGCCTGGATTCATGAGATCGATCTGGATAGCCAGTTCCGGCTACCGCGCTCCGATTATGGATTCGTTTTTCTGCTGGGCATCCTGTATCACTTGAAGAACCCGTTTTATGTCATGGAGCAACTTGCCCGGGCCACCCGCTATTGTGTGCTCAGTACGCGCGTAGCCCGCCGTACGGTGGATGGTGGGGTATCTTTGGATAAGGCGCCGCTGGCTTATTTGTTGGCCCCTGACGAATGCAATAACGACGCAACGAATTATTGGATTTTTTCTTTACCTGGACTGCTGCGGCTGGCGGAAAGAACGGGATGGCGGGTGCTGGCGTGCAGAACGGTAGGTGATACGGCGCAATCCGATCCCTCATCGATCGACCATGACGAGCGGGCCTTTTTGCTGCTGGAAAGCGTGGGAGGCTCCTGAAGTGATGATGTACTCCCCTATTGAAAGGTTGCCACGATGAGTTACGGTCCGGCACCGCAGGAACACCAGGTCGTCTACACGACGCTGCATTTCGAGCAGCCGTGGGCGCTGGACAATTACCGCAAGGTTGACGGCTACAAGGCGTGGCAGAAGATTCTCGCGCACAAGCCCGAGCCGGCCACGATCATCGACGAACTCAAGAAAAGCGCGCTGCGTGGCCGCGGCGGCGCCGGTTTCCCGACGGGTCTGAAGTGGTCGTTCATGCCCAAGGGCACGATGCAGAAATACATCCTGTGCAATTCGGACGAGTCCGAGCCGGGCACCTGCAAGGATCGCAACATCCTGCGCTTCAATCCGCATGCGGTGATCGAAGGCATGGCGATCGCCTGCTACGCGACCGGATCGACGGTGGCCTACAACTACCTGCGCGGCGAATTCCATCACGAGCCGTTCGAGCACTTCGAGGGCGCGCTCAAAGAAGCCTACGCGGCCGGCCTGCTCGGCAAGAACATCCTCGGTAGCGGTATCGATGTGGACATCTACGCCGCGCTGGGCGCCGGTGCGTACATCTGCGGCGAAGAAACCGCGCTGATGGAGTCGCTGGAAGGCAAGAAGGGACAGCCGCGCTTCAAGCCGCCGTTCCCGGCCATTTTCGGCCTGTACGGCAAGCCGAGCACGATCAACAACACCGAGACCTATGCCTCGGTGCCGGCGATTCTCAACAAGGGCGCCGACTGGTTCCTCGGTATCGGCAAGCCCAACAACGGCGGCCCGAAGATCTTCTCGGTGTCCGGCCATGTGGGCAAGCCCGGCAATTACGAAATCCGCCTCGGCACGCCGTTCAAGGAGTTGCTCGACATGGCCGGCGGCGTGCGCGGCGGGCGCAAACTCAAGGCGGTGATTCCGGGCGGCTCGTCGATGCCGGTACTGCCGGGCGAGACGATGCTCGGCCTCACGATGGATTACGACGCGATCCAGAAAGCCGGTTCGGGCCTGGGGTCGGGCGCGGTCATCGTGATGGACGAAACCACCTGCATGGTGCGCGCCTGCCACCGCATCGCGCGTTTCTACCAGGCCGAATCCTGCGGCCAATGCACGCCATGTCGCGAAGGTACCGGCTGGATGTACCGTATGCTGACGCGCATCGTCGAAGGCAAGGCCACGCTGAACGATCTGGACATGCTCAAACAGGCGGCCGGTCAGATCGAAGGCCACACGATCTGCGCCTTCGGCGAAGCGGCCGCATGGCCCGTGCAGGGTTTCCTGCGTCACTACTGGGATGAATTCGAGTACTACATCAAGAACGGCCGTTCGATCGTCGGCGCGGCTGCAGAGGTGGCAGCATGAGTGCCTTGAATATGGTCACAGAGCAGGGAGCAGGGAGCCGCGTCATGGAGGCCCGCTCGCCGCTTTCCCCTGCACCGTGCTCCCTGCTCCCGGGAATCCGCCCATGAGTGCGCAACCGATCCCTCAAAACACCGCCCCCGATCTGGTCACCATCGAGATCGACGGCCACTCGCTGGCGGTGCCGAAGAATTCGATGATCATGCAGGCCGCCGATACGCTCGGCATTCCGATCCCGCGTTTCTGTTATCACAAGAAACTGCCGCTGGCCGTAAGCTGCCGCATGTGCATGGTCGAGGTCGAGATGGGCGGCCGGCCGATGCCCAAGCCGCAGCCGGCGTGCGCCACGCCCGTCGTAGACGGCATGAAAATCAAAACGCAGTCGCCGCGCGCGTTGTCCACGCAGCGCAACGTGATGGAATTTCTGCTGATCAACCACCCGCTGGATTGCCCGATCTGCGATCAAGGCGGCGAATGCGAATTACAGGATTTGTCCGTGGGCTATGGCCGCACGGTCAGTCGCTTCGTCGAGCGCAAGCGCGTCGTCGCCGACGAAGACCTCGGCCCGCTGGTCGCCACCGAGATGACCCGCTGCATTCACTGCACGCGCTGCGTGCGCGTGATGGCGGAAATCGCCGGCACGTATGAACTGGGCGGCATGGAGCGCGGCGGACGTTTGCAGATCGGTACTTACGTCGGCAAGCCGCTGATGAGCGAACTGTCCGGCAACGTGATCGACGTGTGTCCGGTCGGCGCGCTCACCAACAAGCCGTCCCGCTTCAAGGCGCGCGCATGGGAATTGATCGCGCGCGAATCCGTCGCCTATCACGATGCGCTGGGTTCCAACCTGTGGCTGCACCTGCGCCGCGGCGAAGTGCTGCGCGCCGTGCCGCGCGACAACGAAGCGATCAACGAATGCTGGCTGTCGGATCGCGATCGCTACTCAAACGAGGGCTTGTACGCCAAAGATCGCGCAACCCAACCGATGATCCGCAAGAACGGCGAACTGGTCGAAACCACCTGGGCCGAGGCGCTCGCGTTCGTCGCCGATCATCTGCGTGAGGCGGGCGGCGATGTCGGCGCACTGGTCGCTCCGCTCACCTCGAACGAAGAAGGCCATCTGCTCGCACGGCTGCTGCGCGGCATCCATAGCGACCATATCGACCACCGTCTGCGCACGCTGGATTTTTCCGATGTGCCGGTCGCCGAGCCGTTTCAGATGCCGGTTGCCGACATCGAGAAAGCGCGCACCATCGTGCTCATCGGCTGCAATCCGCGGCATGAAGTTCCGTTGCTCAATCACCGTATCCGCAAGGCGGCCAAGGCCGGCGCCAAGGTCTACGCGATCAATCCACTGGACTTGGATTTCAATGTCGAACTGTCCGGCAAGACGATCGCCGCGCCCCATGCGCTGGTCGATGCGCTGCTCGTGCTGGCCAAGGCCGCGAACGATACCGGTCATCTGCCGGAGTCCTCCGCGCTGGCGTGGGCGATTGCCGAGTTGAGCGCGGATGCGTTCGCGCAGACGCTCATCAAGCGGCTCGCCGATACGCAACCATCGGTCGTGATCGTCGGCGAATCGGCGGTACAACATCCCGCCGCCGCGTGGCTGCGCGCCGCCGCGCGTTTCGTCGCCAAGGCGACGCATGCGGCTTATAACGAGATTCCCGGTGGCGCGAATGCGATTGGCCTCACGCGTGCGGGTGTCATGCCGCACGCACACGGGCTCGATGCCGTGGGCATGCTGTCCAAACCACCGAAGCATCTGATCACCTACCACATGGGCTCGCAGGATACGAGCATGCCGGCCGCCTACGACAAGGCGCGCAGCGAAGCGGCGTTCCATGTCTATATCGGCGCCTATGCCTGCAACGGCGTGCGGCGCACCGCGCACGCGGTATTGCCGATCGGCCTGCCGCCGGAAATCGACGGCAGCTACACGAATCTCGACGGTGTCACGCAGAAGGTCGCCGCCGCTGCCAGGTTGCCCGGTGATGCACGGCCGGGCTGGAAGGTCTTGCGCGCTCTGGGTTCGGCGTTGTTGATCGACGGCTTCGATGTCACGCAGATCGACGAAGTGCGCGCACAGATGACATCCGCGCCGGCGCCGGCGATCGCGCACAATGCGCCGCTGGCGCAACGCGCCGCGCAAGGTACGGGTCTTACGCGTATCGCCACGACGGCGATCTATCGCTCCGATCCGGTGGTGCGTCGTTCGCCCGCACTGCAAGCGCATCCGCTGAACCGCCCGGCGTGTGTGACCCTGCACCCGCAAGACGCGCTGGCGCTGGGCCTTGGCCACGGCGCGAACGCGTGCGTGGCTGGCGTCACGTTGCCGGTCGAACTTTCCACGCGCGTGCCGCGCGGTGCGGCATGGATCGAAGCCGGCCATGGCGCCGCCTCGAAACTGCCGCCCTACGGCAGCGCCATCGACATCGCGAAGGCGTAGACGCTATGAACTGGATCATCGACGCCTATCACTGGTGCGCTACGAACTTCCCGACGCTGACCATGGCGATCAGCCTGCTCCTGTTCCCGCTGCTGCCGGTGATCATCGCGGTGGCGATGTACGTGTGGTGGGAGCGCAAGATCATCGGCTGGATGCATGTGCGCATGGGGCCGAACAAGGTCGGCCCGTTCGGTCTTGCGCAGACCTTCGCGGACGTGTTCAAACTGCTGTTCAAGGAAATCGTCTATCCGACCAGCGCGAACAAGAAGCTGTTCCTGCTGGCACCGTTGTGGGCGCTGGTCCCTTCGCTGGCCGCCTGGGCGGTGATACCGATCGGCCCGCACCAGGCGTGGTCGGATGCGAACGCGGGGCTCTTGTTCCTGCTCGCGATGACCTCGATGGGCGTGTACGGCATCATCCTCGCCGGCTGGGCGTCGAACTCGCGCTATGCGATGCTCGGCGCCATGCGCTCGGCCGCGCAGGTGGTGAGCTACGAAATCGCGATGGGCTTTTCGCTGGTCGGCGTGCTGGTCCTTGCCGGCAGCCTGAATCTGTCCGAGATCGTGAACGCACAAGCCGGCCGCTTCGGATTGTTCAGTTGGTTCTGGCTGCCGCTGCTGCCGATGTTCGTCATCTACTTCGTATCGGGCGTTGCCGAAACGAACCGCTCGCCGTTCGACGTCGCCGAAGGCGAATCGGAAATCGTCGCCGGCTTTCATGTCGAATACGCCGGTGCGCCGTTCGCGGTGTTCTTCCTCACCGAATACGCGAACATGATTTTGATCTCGTTCCTCGCGCCGATCCTGTTTCTCGGCGGCTGGCTATCGCCGTTTCCGGCCTCGTGGGGCATCCTTGGCGCACCAGGCTGGTGGTGGCTGATAGCCAAGGCGTTCTTCTTTGCAACAGTCTATCTGTGGTTCCGCGCCAGCTTTCCGCGCTACCGTTACGACCAGATCATGCGGCTGGGCTGGAAGGTGTTCATTCCGATCGCGCTCGCCTGGGTGTTCGTGGCGGGCTGCCTGAAATACGCCGGCTTGGCCGGCGCGGACGTTTGAGGCACGGCAATGAATCGAGTCATCGGCTATCTCAAGAGTCTGCTGCTGCTGGAACTGTGCGCCGGCCTCGCGCTGACGTTCAAATACCTGTGGCGCCCGAAATACACGGTGCGCTACCCGATGGAGCACCTGCCCAAATCGAACCGCTTCCGCGGCCTGCACGCGCTGCGCCGCTATCCCAATGGCGAGGAGCGCTGCATCGCCTGCAAGCTGTGCGAAGCGGTATGTCCGGCACTGGCGATCACCATCGATTCGGCGCCGCGCGCGGAGGATGGCGAGCGCCGCACCACGCGCTACGAGATCGACCTGTTCAAATGCATCTTCTGCGGCTTCTGCGAGGAAAGCTGCCCGGTCGATTCGATCGTCGAGACCGCGGTCCACGAATACCATTTCGAGAAACGCGGCGAGAACATCATGACCAAGTCGAAGCTGTTGGCGATCGGCGACCGTTTCGAAAAGGATATCGCCGCGGCGCGCGCGCAGGATGCGGCGTACCGATGATGGATAAGTTCTGAGGTGTCAGCATGAGTTTTCAACTGATCTGCTTCTATGCGTTCGCGGCGATCACCGTCGGTGCGGCGCTGGCCGTGATCGCGGTGCGCAATCCGGTGCATGCCGCGTTGTGCCTCGTGCTCACGTTCTTTTCGACCGCTTGTACGTGGCTGCTTGCCGACGCCGAGTTTCTCGCCATCATGCTGGTGCTGGTCTATGTCGGTGCGGTGATGGTGCTGTTCCTGTTCGTGGTGATGATGCTGAACCTCGATCTAGATCCGTTGCGCGAAGGCTTTGTGCGCGCCCTGCCGGTTGGCCTTGCCGTGGCGGTGGTGATGCTGGTGGAAATGCTGGCGCTGATCGGTGTGCGCACGCTGCAGGTCGCACCGCCGGCCGATCCCGCGGTGACCGCGCATCTTTCCAATGTGCGCTGGCTCGCGACCGCACTATTCAGCAACTATATGCTGCCGTTCGAAGTCGCGGCCCTGATCCTGACCGTGGCCATCGTCGCGGCGATCCCGCTGGTGTTGCGCCGACGCAGCGACGTGCGTCTGCAAGATCCGGCGCGCCAGGTGCGGGTGCAAGCGCGCGACCGCCTGCGCATCGTGAAGATGGCGGCCGTGAAAGCCGCCGCAAAACCGGAGTCGACCACGCCATGATTACGCTCGCCCATTTCCTGACGCTCGGCGCGATCCTGTTCTGCATCGCGGTTGCCGGTATCTTCATCAACCGCAAGAATGTGATCGTGCTGTTGATGGCGATCGAACTGATGCTGCTCGCGGTCAACACGAACTTCATCGCGTTCTCGCGCTTCCTCGGCAATCCAGCCGGCGAGGTGTTCGTGTTCTTCATCCTGACCGTGGCCGCGGCCGAGTCGGCGATCGGCCTTGCGATCTTCGTCGTGCTGTTCCGCAATCGCGCGACGATCAACGTCACCGAAATCGATTCGATGCAGGGGTGACGCCATGACGATCTCCACGACCAGCCTTCTCCTCATCGTGCTCGCGCCGCTCCTTGGCGCGATCGTGGCCGGACTCTTGCGCAACCAGATCGGCCGCGTCGGCGCGGCCGGCGTCGCCATCGTCGGCGTTGCGCTGGCCTGCGCGCTGTCGTTCCAGGTGCTGTACCAACTTCTCTGGGGGGGCGCGGAAACGTATAACCAGAACGTATACACCTGGTTCGAGGTCGGGCCGATCGGCGCGCACATCGGCTTTCTCGTGGATCGCCTGACCGCGATGATGATGGTCGTAGTCACCTTCGTCTCGCTGATGGTGCACATCTACACGATCGGCTACATGGCAGACGACGACGGCTTCCAGCGTTTCTTCAGCTATATCGCGCTGTTCACGTTCTCGATGCTGATGCTGGTGATGAGCAACAACTTCCTGCAACTGTTCTTCGGTTGGGAAGCGGTGGGCCT
>JAISPQ010000129.1 GCA_031274955.1 Rhodanobacter sp. | reverse complement strand
CGCCGTGTACGTTAGCCCCCCTGTCCAGGGGAATCTTTGTACAGTCTTATGGGAGAAACGCACCATGGAATTCGTCTGGTTCATTTTGATAGGTCTGGCGGCTGGCTGGCTCGCGGGTCAGTTTATGAAGGGTGGTGGCTTTGGCATCATCGGCGATATTATCGTGGGTGTGGTGGGTGCAGTCCTTGGCGGGTTTCTGTTTAGCGCCCTGGGTATATCCGCGGGCGGTGGGCTGATTGGCGCCCTTATCGTAGCGACGATTGGTGCGGTAATCCTTATTTTTTTGCTGCGCCTCATCAAACGAAAATAGATACCTGTTTTCAGGTGTGCCCGACGGCTGGCTCTTCTGGCAGCCAGCCGTCGGGTTTGATTTTGCGCTCAAGTTCAGTAGTTGGGCTACATGAATCGACATTACAACGTTATCTCCGCTCTGGGCGCATTCATCATCTGGGGTGGTTGGGCATTCTGGATCAACTATCACGCTGGCGTTCCACAAGCTATTCGTTCCAGTTTCACGCAAGGTATAGCCAGTCTGCTCATCACCTTGGCGATAGTACGACTGATCGAATTTCTATTCACGCACTTCCGCTATCCGCTACGCCTATGGTTGCCGCCGTTGTTGACGGTGGCGTTTACCGGTAGTTGCCTCATATGCTTACACTGGCTGGCGAAAACGCCCCATATCCTTTCCACTGTCGCATTACCGCTTACCGTCGCGTTCAGCTTTTGCCTGTTCACGGCGTACCAGCTTGAGCGAAAAACAACTATAAGGAAACCATGACAGAC
This sequence comes from Rhodanobacter sp., assembly GCA_031274955.1. GTDB lineage: Bacteria > Pseudomonadota > Gammaproteobacteria > Xanthomonadales > Rhodanobacteraceae > Dokdonella_A. The sequence continues at coordinate 2,511 of JAISPQ010000129.1, read as the reverse complement.
GAGGAAAACCGCCGTCCATTGAAAGTCCGCGAACTCGGCTTGGTTCAGCGCTGCGCGCGCTGGTTGAGTCGCCGCGACATCACGCCTAACCAGATTTCGATAGCCAGCGTCGTGTTCGCGCTGCTGGCGGCTTTGTCTCTGCTCGCGCTGCGTGACGGCCAGCCCTTGTTTGCGTGGGCGGCGGCGTTGTTCATTCAGTGCCGACTGTTGTGCAACCTGTTCGACGGCATGGTTGCCGTCGAGGGCGGGAAATCCACGCCGGCGGGTGAATTGTTCAACGATATTCCCGATCGTATTGCGGATCCTTTGATCCTCGTCGCCGCCGGTTACGCCGTTACGGTTGTCAGTTGGGGCGCAGACATCGGCTGGCTGGCAGGATTGCTCGCGGTGCTTACCGCCTACGTCCGCACACTGGCAAGTGCGAGCGGCGCGCCCACCCGTTTTACCGGCCCCATGGCGAAACCGCAACGCATGGCGATAATGACCGGCGCAGCATTGTTAACGCCGCTCGAATATTTTTTCAACGAGACCTCGGGTTATGTGCTGTTGGCTGCATTGCTGCTGATCGCCGCAGGTTCTGCGCTGACTGCAGCGCGACGCGCACGCGATGCCTTCCGTTATTTGAATTCGACACAGAACATCCGTGATGATTGATATCCCACTATATTCCCGCTACGCGATTTACTGTATTTTTGCGCTGCTGGTCATCGCCAGCGCGACGCGCCTGCTGCTGCAATACCGCAACCCCAGCAAGGACTACACCGAACTGCGTCAACGCATTCAGTCGTGGTGGTGGATGATAGTCATTCTGTTGGTGATGCTGCTGGCCTCGAAGACGATAGCGATTGCGTTTTTCGGCTTTTTGAGTTTCCTCGCACTGAAGGAATTTTTCTCGATCATGCCGACGCGGCAAGCCGACCGTCGCGTGTTGTTCTGGGCTTATGTTTCGATTCCGATCCAGTATTACTGGATCGCCGCCGACTGGTACGGCATGTTCATCGTGTTCATTCCGGTTTATATGTTTCTGTTACTGCCGATGCGCGCGGTACTGGTCGGCGAAACGCAGGGCTTCATCCATTCGCTGGGCACCGTGCATTGGGCAGTCATGCTATGCGTGTTCTGCCTAAGCCACATCGCCTACCTGATGGCGCTTCCGGTGCAGAATGCCGATGCGGGCTATCTCGGACCCGTGCTGTACCTGCTGTTCGTCACGCAATTCAACGACGTTTGCCAATACGTATGGGGCAAACTGTTGGGACGCCACAAAATCATTCCCAAAGTCAGCCCCAAGAAAACCTGGGAAGGATTCATCGGCGGACTTGCTACCGTGACCTTGGCATCGGGCTTCATCGCGCCGTGGCTGACACCGCTCAGCTACGCCGAAGGATTCGTCGCCGGCGCATTTCTTGCCGCCGCAGGTTTCATCGGCGATATAGTGATCTCCTCGGTGAAGCGCGATCTGCACATCAAAGACAGCGGCACGCTGATACCCGGCCATGGCGGCATCCTTGACCGCCTCGACAGCTTGCTCTACACCGCGCCACTATTTTTCCACTACCTGCGCTATCTCCATTATTGATGCCAAATCATGTCTGACGTGCATCCCCTGTCCCGCGTGCTGAAAGTGGTATTCTTTGGCCTGATCGTCAGGCCGCTGGTATTCATTGGTCTCGGCCTGAATGTTTTTTATCGCGAGCGCCTGCCACGGCACGGACCGGCAATTCTCGTGGCGAACCACAACAGTCATCTCGACACAATGGTGTTGATGAGCTTGTATCCGCTCATGCAACTGCACCGCTTGCGACCGGTAGCGGCGGCCGATTACTTCCTTAAGAATCGTTGGCTGGCGTGGTTTGCGCTGAACATAATCGGTATCATCCCTCTCAAACGCGATCAATCAAATGCGCGGCATTCGCTTTTCGACGAATGTCATTGTGCGCTCGACGCCAATGACATTTTAATCTTCTTTCCAGAAGGCTCGCGCGGTGCGCCGGAGAAAATTGGCGAGCTCAAGCGCGGCATATATTTTTTGCTGAAGGAACATGAGGGTGTCGTGCTAACCCCTATTGCACTGCACGGCCTCGGACGTGCGTTGCCAAAAAACGAAGCATTGCTGGTGCCATTTAACTGCGATGTCGTTATTGGCGAACCGCTGTCACAAACAGCGGATGCCGAAGAATTCATGCATCACATGAAAGACGTGCTACAGGATTTGCTGCGGTCGTGTATTACTCGTCACGAGAATGGTTGACGTATTTAAACAAATCGTCTCGGGCACTCTATCAATTGCCTGCACGGCAAGTAGCGGATATACGCCTAACCTTGCGCTCAAGCGGATGACACGACCACCGCCTGGCTTGGACGTTAAGCATTCAAGCCATCGCATTTACGTTCAAGCCCATGCCGCCTTACCGCCCATAGGCTATTCCCCGCCACCTGTTTCTCGGTTATACTTATAGATTAGCAGGCGGTTAGCTCAGCTGGTTAGAGCGCCACGTTGACATCGTGGAG
>JAISPQ010000088.1 GCA_031274955.1 Rhodanobacter sp. | reverse complement strand
ACATCGCCCACGGTACGCGCAGATTTCTTCGGTTTCGCCGCTGCGTCCAGCCCCAGTTCGCTCATCGAATAGACGATGCGGCGCTGCACAGGCTTGAGACCGTCGCCGATAAAGGGCAGTGCGCGGTCGAGTACCACATACATCGAATAATCCAGATAGGCGCGCTCGGCGTAATTCTTGAGCGGAATCTGTTCGTAGTTGGTTTGGAAATCCATGACAAGTCCGGCATCGCGCGGCCAATCGCGCGCAAACGCCTATTCTGCCATGCGCGGCGGCGCGGACGCAGCGAAAAAATAGGCCACGCCAAGCTCCGTCATGCGTTACGTGCGCAGCAGCATGCGGATCGCGACCAGGCCGATGAACGTCATCATCAGCGAGCCAAATACATGCGCCGCAATGATGGCCGCGGTCCAGCCGTACTGCTGGCGCATGATGAGGCCGACGGTTTCCGCAGAGAACGTCGAGAACGTGGTGAGACCGCCGAGGAAGCCGGTGGTGATCGCCAGACGCCAGGCGATCGGCAGTGTTTCGTAGTGTGCGAACAAGCCCATCATCACGCCTATGATGAGTGCGCCGCCCAGATTGGATACCAGTGTGCCCAGCGGAATCGCCGAGGGAAACAGCGGATTCAGCAGTAGACCGAGCAACCAGCGCAGCACGGCGCCGGCGAACGCGCCGCAACCCACGGCAAGCAGATGGACGAGATTCATCCCAAAATTTCCATTTGACTAAATTTCAACAATGAGTTGCGGTGCGCTCACCCTCTCCCGCTCTTCGGACAAACGGAAAATCTGGATTCATAGTGTTGCGAGCGAGCGGAAAGGAAGTCACATCCTGCCATGAACGGGATGCGCCGTGTGGGGTTGGCGGGGCAACGTGGGCGCAGGGCGATCCATCCACCGGTTTGCGTACCAGCCATGGCACATTGTTCACACCGTGCGGATGGGTGGATAGCTTAAAATTTCCCTGCAAATGCGGCTTCAGGTCGAAGGCGCGCTAACGTTTGCCTGACGATGACCTTTTCCACTAAACCCCGCCGCCGCCTGCTCGCGCCATTGCTCGCCGCATTGGCGATGTTCGGGCCGTTCTCGATCGATACGATCTTTCCGGCCTTCGGCGCGCTCGAAGCCGAGTTGCATGCCAACCCTTGGGCGATGCAGCAGACGATCAGCGCCTATATGAGCGCTTATGCGCTGATGTCGCTGATGCACGGACCGCTCTCGGATGCTTACGGGCGGCGCCGCGTGATCCTCGCCGGTGTCGTCGTGTTCGCCGTCGCATCGATCGGTTGCGCGCTGTCGGGTTCGATCGGAATGCTGCTCGCGTTCCGCGCCTTGCAGGGGTTCTCCGCCGGCGCGGGGCTCATCGTCGGCCGCGCGATCATCCGCGATTGTTTCGAGGGTATTGAAGCGCAGAAGCTGATGTCGGTGGTGTCGATGATCTTCAGCATCGCACCCGCAGTCGCGCCGATCATCGGCGGCTGGATCATCGCGTTCGCGCGCTGGCCGATGATTTTCTGGGCGCTGGCCGCATTCGCGCTGGTGTTGTGGATCGCTTGCTTCGTGCTGCTGCCGGAGACGCATCCGCCCGAGCACCGGTTTGCGTTATCGATGCGCGGACTGGGCCGCACCTACCGCACGATCTTCGGCGACCGCGCTTTCTTTCCGCTTGCGCTGGCCGGCTCGCTCAACTTCAACGCGTTGTGGATCTACATCTCATCGGCGCCGGCGATCGTGTTGAATCTGCTCAAACTCGATGCACAACAGTTCGCCTGGTTGTTCGTACCGGCCATCGGCGGGCTGATGATCGGCGCGTTCGTGTCGGGGCGCATCGCCGGCCGCCTGACGGCCACGGCGACCGTGCGCCTGGGCTACACCATCATGCTGGTCGCATCCACGATCAATGTCGCGCTCGCGCTCGCACTTCCTCAACCGCGCGTGCCGTGGTCGATACTGCCGGTCGGATTGCACGCGATCGGCATCGGTATCAACTTGCCGACCTTGACCTTGTTATTGCTCGACCGGTTTCCCAAACAACGTGGCGCGGTGTCGTCAGTGCAGACGTTCATCAGCCTGCTCGTCAGCGCCGTCGTTGCCGGACTGCTGTCGCCCTTATTGTCGGGCCACATCCTCTGGCTCGCGCTCGGCGCACTGCTGTCCACGGCGCTGGGCTTCGCGGCATGGTGGGTGTATGGCGCGATCGTGAACCGCGGGGTGCGGTAGCAAATGGCGTTGAATCAGCCATGCGCGCGCGTCTTCGGCATCGCGCTCGAACCACGCGCGCGCGCAGCCGAGGCGGAAGGTGTAGCCCCAGGCGTCCATGTCGGCCATCATGCGCGCGCGGCCGACGCTGGGGAATTCGTCGCCGAGCAGGATTTGCAGATAGCAGGTGGCGTCTTCCTCGGCTTGTGAATCCGATGCATCGGTGTGGATGCGTTCGCGGCGTTCGGGGTCGACGACGATGAGGTGACAGGCTTCGTGCAGCAACGAATGCACGGGCGTGTCCGCGCGCACATACACGCGGTGCGCGATCACGCCGGCTTCGGAATCGCCCCAGTAACTGCCGGGAATCTCCGCGCCGTCGGCGATTTCGATCAGTTCAAGGCCGTAGCGTGCGAGCAGCGCGCGGGCGGGCGCGAAGCCGATGTCGGCGAGCGTCAGTACGGTATTGGCGGCGCGTGTGTCCGCAGGCGCTGTGTCCATGCGCCGTCAGTTCTCGCCGGCCGGGGCGGCGGCCTTGGCGGCGGCGGCGGCGCGCAGTTTCTCGGGCAGGGCGACCGAAAGCTCCAGCACGTCGCTGGTGCCTTCGCGTTGGATGTGGATGTCGATCGCATCCGGATCGACATTCACATACTTGCGGATCACTTCGAGCAGTTCGCGGCGCAGCAACGGCAGGTAGTCCGGCCGGCCGTTCGTCGCGCGTTCCTGGGCGACGATGATGCGCAGGCGTTCGGTGGCCAGCGTCGCGGTGTTCTTCGGACGCGAACGTAGGAAATCGAGGAGTCCCATAGTCAGCTCCCGAAGAGGCGGGCGAGCAGCCCTTTCTTCTGCGCCTGGATGAAGCGCAGCGGCCGCTGTTCGCCGCATAGGCGTGCGACGGCGTCAGCATACGCCTGGCCGGCGTCGGATTCGGTATCCAGGATCACCGGCACGCCCGCGTTCGACGCGGTGAGCACGCCGGGCGATTCTGGAATCACGCCGATCACTTCGATACCGAGGATTTCCTTGACGTCGTTGATGCCCATCATGTCGCCGTTGGCGACGCGTCCGGGGTTGTAGCGCGTCAGCAGCAGGTGCTGTTCCACACCGCCCTTGCCCAATTCCGCACGGCGCGTCTTGCTGGCGAGCAGGCCGAGGATGCGGTCGGAATCGCGCACGCTGGATACTTCGGGATTCACCACGACGATCGCGCGATCGGCGAAGTACATCGCCAGCGCGGCGCCCTTTTCGATGCCGGCGGGCGAATCGCAGATCACGTAGTCGAAATTGCTTTTGACCAGTTCGTCGAGCACGCGCTCCACGCCTTCCTTGCTCAACGCGTCCTTGTCGCGCGTCTGCGAGGCGGCGAGCACATAGAGTGTTTCGATCCGTTTGTCCTTGATGAGCGCCTGCTTGAGCGTGCATTCGTCGTGGATCACGTTGACGAAGTCGTATACGACGCGCCGTTCGCAGCCCATGATGAGATCCAGATTGCGCAGGCCGACATCGAAGTCGATGACGGCGACTTTCTTGCCGCGTTGTGCCAGCCCGACCGCGAGCGAGGCGCTCGTGGTGGTCTTGCCGACACCGCCCTTGCCAGAAGTGACGACGATGGTTTCAGTCAAGGTGGATGCTCCTCAAAAACTTCGGGTGAAAGATAGAAATGCCGATCATGATTTGCCCGCGTCGAGCCGGGCGATCATCAGGCGACCGCCTTCGAGCCAGGCTTGTATCGAGTGGCCGCGCAGTTCCGCGGGAATGTCCTCGAACACGCGGTATTGTCCGGCAATGGAGATGAGCTCGGCATGGAACTCGCGGCAGAAGATGCGCGCCGTTTCGTCGCCCTGCGCGCCGGCCAGTGCACGACCGCGCAAGGCGCCGTAGATATGGATCGAACCGTCGGCGATGACTTCCGCGCCATGGCTGATCAGCGCGGTGAGGGTCAGATCGCGGCCGCGCGCGTAGATCTGCTGACCCGAGCGCACGGGCTTGTTGTGCATCATGCCGATACCGGTGCCGGAAGCCGGCACCGGCGTTGACGCAGGTGCCGGCGCTGGCGCTGGTGTGGACGCCGGTTCGCGCGCGGGCGGCCGCGGCGCCGCCCGCGGCGGCGGGGATGGCGCCGCTGGAGCGCGTTCGATCGGCGCGCGCTCAGGGGCGACGCGGAATTTCGCGAAGATCGGCACGTCGAGCGCGCGCGCCAGCGCATCGTTTTCGCTGGTGCCGTAGGACAGGCCCACCGGCATCATGCCGGCACTGCGGATGCGCGCGAGCAGATCGCGCACGGTGTCGATATCCGGCAGCGTGGACAGATGGCTCAGGTCGAGCACGAGCGGCGTACGCAGGAACAGGTTTTCCGCGGTCGCCATCTTCTCAGCGAGTTCCGCCGTGAGGCCGTCCGGATCGAGGCGTTTCAGCTTGAGTTGGGCGATGCCTACTTGACCGAATTTGATCTCGACGACGGGTTCGGGAATGGTGAGTGTCGCGGTCGCCATGTCAAGCGCCGCCGGCCGCACGTGCGCCTTGCGCGGCGATACCCGCGTGCGGGCGTTCGGCAAGCCAGGGCAGATCGGGCAGGCGACCCGACGGTCCGTGGAGATAGGTGTCGCACACGAACGAAAAACTGCACAGCTTCTTGACCAGCAGTGCGACGCGACGGCCCACGCTCGGCAGCGTTTGCTGGCCGGCTTCCTGGAAACCGTAGGTGCCGTGAAACAGCAACGAGATATCATCGCGCGGTTCGAGGAATACCTCGCAGGTAAGCAGCGGCACATGCGTCTCTGCGTAACTGGTCACATCCGCGTAGAACACGCGGCCCAAGCCGAAACCGCGGTACGGTTTGGCAACCACGATGCGGTCGATGTAGACATACGAGGGATAGCGTTCGTGGAACCAGCGGAAGTTCAGGCTGCCGTAGTCGGCGTCTTCGCGCAGCGCCAGCAGGAAGCCGGCGATATGGCCGTCGATTTCCGCCAGCCGGAAATAGCTGGCCTGTTCGCTGAGGACGTGCAAGCTGGAGATGTCCAGCGGCAAGATCGTGGAACCGGCGGCATTGTTCAGAGCCAGCACCGAATCTAATTCGTACGGCCGCACGTCGCGGATGCTCAAAGCCATGTCTTTCTGGGGTCCGTTCAAAGTCTGGCGCATGCGCCGATCCGGCGATTATCACACGAGGCCAGCGGATGGTCATGGCGCGCTGCGGGTGGAGCCGAGATTCAGGATTGGGAATCCGGGAAAAACATGGGTTCTGAGACGGGATTGGAGATATGTAAAACCTGCTTTGCCCCAATCCCCAATCTCGGCTTTATGATGCGCGTATGTCGTGGTCGCTGTTCAATCATCTGCAATTGCTCCGTTACGCGAGCCTGTTCACCTACGCGTGCGTGGGCATCCCGCTGCTGCGCTACCGGGCGCTGATCGAGGACGAACTGGCGCAGGGCCGCCCAGCGATCCATGTACATCTGTGGCTGGGCTGCTATCTGTTGTTCGGGCTGGTGTTCTGGTTCCTCACGCACGGACTGGGCGAGCGGCGCCTGTCGCTGCCCGCGCGCGCGGGTCGGATCTTCCTGCTGCTGGTGCTCAACGTTGCCGCATTCGCGATGAGTTGGTTCAGCATGAGCGGGTTGTCGGCGATCCTGCTGGTGGTGATTTCGGTGGTGCTGCCGTGGTTGCTTCCGGTGTGGGTGGGGGTGGTCTGGATGGTCGTGCAGAACTTTTCGCTGATGCCGGTCTATGCGTATCTGCCCGATTACGACTGGAGCCTGGCCTTTCTGCAATCGAGCCTGTACATCGGCAGTTGTACGCTGGTGTTCGTCACCTCGCTGATCGCCAAACAGCAGGCCGAGGCGCGCGATGAGCAGCGCCGCCTCAATTCCGAACTGAGCGCCACGCGCACGCTGCTGGCCGAATCCAGCCGGCTTGCCGAGCGCATGCGCATTTCGCGCGAACTGCACGATCTGGTTGGGCATCATCTGACTGCGCTCAGCCTCAATCTGGAAGTCGCCAGCCATCTCGTGCAAGGACAGGCGCAGAATCATGTGCTGCAAGCGCAGTCGCTGGCCAAGCTCCTGCTGGGCGACGTGCGCGAAGTCGTCAGCCAACTGCGCGAAGGCGACAGCATCGATCTGACGCAGGCGTTGACGGGGCTCACTGAAGGCGTGCCGGGGCTGGCGATCCATCTGGAATTGCCGCCGCGCCTGGGCGTGGACGATCCCAGGCGCGCGCAAGTGCTGCTGCGTTGCGCGCAGGAAATCATCACCAATACCGTGCGCCACGCCGGCGCGCGCAACTTGTGGCTGCGTTTCGAGTGCGGTCCCGACCAGCAGGTGGCGATCCACGCGCACGACGATGGCCGTGGCACCGTCCGCTTCCAACAGGGCCATGGTCTTTCCGGTATGCGCGAACGGCTTGCGCAGTACGGCGGCCGGCTCGATATCATCACCGGCAATGGGCGAGGCTTCGTGTTGGACGCCCTGCTACCGCTGGAGGGCGATCCATGATTCATGTTTGCCTGGTCGACGACCAGACCCTGGTGCGACAAGGCATCCGCTCGTTGCTGGAACTATCCGATTCGATCCGCGTGGTCGCCGAGGTGGGCGATGGCAGGCAGGCGCTGGAAACAATTCCGCGCGTCAAGCCCGATGTCGTGCTGCTGGATATGCGCATGCCGGGCATGTCCGGTCTGGACGTGCTCAATGCCTTGTCCGCACGCAACGAACTGCCGCCGACCATCATCCTCACCACGTTCGATGACGATCAACTCGTGCTGGCCGGACTCAAAGCCGGCGCACGCGGTTATCTGCTCAAGGATGTCTCGCTCGATCAACTCGTGGATGCGGTGAAAACCGTCGCCGAAGGCGGTTCGCTGGTCGTGCCGGTGGTCACGCAGCGTCTGCTGTCCGGGCTGGAGCATATGCACAACGATTTCGTCAGCCTGGATCGCCCCGATCCGCTGACCGAACGCGAGACGGAAATCCTGCGCTTGATGGCCGGCGGCTACAGCAACAAGGAGATCGCCGGCTCGCTGGGCGTGGCCGAGGGGACGGTGAAGAACCACGTATCGAACATCCTTTCCAAGCTGGGCGTGCGCGATCGCACACGTGCGGTGCTCAAAGCGTTCGAGTTAGGTATCGTTTGACTCGTTTGCCAGCCGGTAAACGTGCAGACCTGACGCAAGGGCGTGACGCAAGGGCATAGCATCGGCGCCCTTAAGTCCAGTACCATCCGGAGCCTGCCCCGAACGAGCGTGGGGATGCGTTTGTGCATGGAGGGTGAGTAACCGTGCCGATGGATGTGTGCCGTCCGCGCGGTGTCGTTTGGTGTTCTGGAGACGTGGATGATCCGTATTGTCGAGGTGGTGGTTGCGCTACTGATCGTATTCGTGCTGGCCATCGTGGTCGGCGTGCTGCTGCCCGATCATGGTCATATCGAACGCTTCGTCGAGGTATCCAGCCCGGTCCGGCAGGTGTACGACTCGATGAATACGTTCCGCCGTTATCCGCAGTGGTCGGCCTTGCGCGGCTTCGATCCGAACCTGAACATGACGCTCTCCGGCCCGCAAGCCGGTCCGGGCGCCAAGGTCAGTTGGACGGGGTCTGCGCAGAGGGTCGGCGACGGCAGCCTCGAAATCAAGTCGAGTGAGCCGGACAGCAAGATCATCATGGACATCGACAATGCATGGACCGGCACCAACAAGACCTACACCGCCACGCTGCTGCCGGCCGCGAACGGCAAGACGCTCAAGATCAACATCGCCTACGACGTCGACTACGGCTGGAACCTGTGGTGGCGCTACGGCGGCCTGTACATCAACGGCACGCCCGCCGCGGTCATCCAGGGCAGCCTCAACAATCTCTCGGCATTGCTCGCCGGCTTTCCGAACACCGATTACAAGGATCAGCAGATCGACAGCATCGATGTCCAGGCCAGGCCGCTGTTTCTGGTCAACACCAAGGCCAAGCGCACGCTGGACGATGTCGAGGACGCCACCAACACGGCAGTGGGCGAGATCCAGGCCGCCATGAAGAAAGCGGGTCTCACCGCCGCCGGGCCACCCATGACCATCACCACGAGTTGGGGCGAGGAAGAATACGCCTTCGCGGTGGCGATTCCGGTCAGTGCAGCGACGTTCACGCTCGCCGGACAGGAACACAGCATCGAAACGCCGGTGACCGCGCCGAGCGATACCGGCGACGACGAAGAGTCGCCGGCCGCGCCGAATCCGGGCGACAAGGACAAGAGCGGTATGCTCGTGGTCGATGCAAACGTGCGCGCCGCCCTGTGGTATCAGGGCAAGGCGCTGGTCACCGAGTACAGCGGCAGCCCGGCCGCGTTGCCGCTATTGCGCCTGAACCAGAAGGCGTATGCGGAAACGCACGGCTATCGCTACAGCGAAACCGGCCTGGGCCGTCCCTGGGACGAATTGACCTCCACGCCGGATGCGGCCGCGGACCAGCAGACCTTCAAGGTCTACCTGCCGATCCGGCTGTGATTCGACGCCCGCATCGCGCATCGTGTGCGGATGCTGCTGCGGGCCATGTTTTGCGCAAAGACAGCGGGCGGATCGTGCCGAAAAGCGTTCTGAAAGAAAGTCGCTTTCATCTGATATGTTTTATGTAAATCAGTAAGTTATAGGCGATTCTCTTGAGAGACAGGCTCTAAAAAAGAGATTTTGTATGGTGTCCCAAACCCGTTCACAACAGAAGTACGCATCGTTGATCGCACGTTGCCGGGAATTGCCTGCGGTCACGGTCGCGGTGGCGCACCCCTGCAACGAGGTGTCGCTGCGCGCGGCGGTCGATGCGGCCCACGCGGGATTGGTTACGCCGGTGCTGGTCGGCCCCACCGCGCGCATCGATGCGCTGGCCGATTCATTGCATATCGATCTCACCGGCTATCGCCGCATCGATACACCGCACAGCCATGCGTCGGCTGCTTGCGCGGTGAAACTGGTGCGTGCCGGCGAGGCCGATGCGCTGATGAAAGGCAGCCTGCACACCGACGAACTGCTCGCCGAAGTCGTGCATCCGGATACCGGCATCCGCACCGAGCGGCGCTTGAGCCATGTCTTCATCATGGATGTGCCGACCTACCCCAAGCCGCTGTTCATTACCGATGCCGTCGTCAACATACGGCCGACCCTGGAACAGAAGGCAGAGATTTTGCAAAACGCCATCGAACTGGCGCATGCGCTGGGCACCGAAATGCCGAAAGTCGCGATCTTGTCGGCGGTCGAAACCGTCACCTCGAAGCTACCCGCGACCATTGACGCGGCGGCGCTGTGCAAGATGGCC
>JAISPQ010000048.1 GCA_031274955.1 Rhodanobacter sp. | reverse complement strand
CCCTACGACGAGGTGCTCACGCATGGTTTCACCGTCGATGCGCAGGGACGCAAGATGTCCAAGTCGCTCGGCAACGTGGTCGTGCTGCAGGAAGTCGTCGGTACGCTCGGCGCCGATGTGCTGCGCCTGTGGGTGGCTTCGACGGATTACCGCAACGAGATCGCGGTCTCCGATGAAATCTTGAAGCGCGTCGCCGACGCCTACCGGCGCATCCGCAACACCGCGCGTTTCCTGCTCGGCAATCTGGACGGTTTCGATCCGGTGCAACATCTGTTGCCGGTCGATCAGTGCCTGCTGCTCGACCAGTGGGCGGTGCAGCAGGCGCTCGACGTGCAACAGGCCGTGATTGCCGCGTATGCGCGCTACGACTTTCCCGAAGTGACCGCGCGCGTGCAGAACTTCTGCACGAACGAGATGGGTTCGTTGTATCTGGACATCACCAAGGATCGCCTCTACACGATGCCGACCGATAGCCGTGGTCGGCGCAGTGCACAGAGCGCGATGTATCGCATCGTCGAGGCGATGGTGCGCTGGATCGCACCGATCCTGTCGTTCACCGCAGAGGAAATCTGGCCGCTGATTCCCGGAACGCGTGGTGAATCAGTGATGTTCGAAACTTGGTATGACGGGCTTGCCGCGACACAGGCCACGCCGGATCGGCGCAAATTTTGGGCCGATCTGTTGGCAGTCCGCGCCGGTGCATCGCGCCTGCTCGAAGGCATGCGTGCGGCAGGTGCGATTGGCGCTTCGTTGCAAGCCGACGTAACGGTGTACGCGGATGCGGCCACGCGCGCTCGCTATATGGAAGTCGCCGACGAACTGCGCTTCTTCTTCATCACCTCGCAGCTCACGCTGGCGGATCTGGCCGCGCAGGATGATCCAGCCGAACGCGCCGATGTGCAGGGCGTGGAACTGGAAGGCGCGAAGGCATGGATTTGCGCACAACCCAGTGGCGCGCGCAAATGCGTGCGTTGCTGGCACTACCGCGCCGATGTCGGTACGCACGATGAGCATCCGGAATTGTGTGGGCGCTGCGTCGAGAACGTCGATGGGGCAGGCGAGGACCGGTTGTGGTTCTGAGTGCGCACAAGGGCAATGCGCTACCGTGGCTGTTGCTCTCGCTCTTTGTCATCGCGCTCGATCAGGCGACCAAGTACATCGCGCTGACCGCACTGCAACCGCTGGTGTCGTACGAAGTGATCCCAGGCTTTCTAAGCTGGACGCTGGCATTCAATACCGGCGCGGCTTTCAACTTTCTTGCCGGCGCGGCGGGTTGGCAGCGCTGGCTATTCGCGGTGCTCGCGATAGTCGTCAGCAGCGTGCTCGCGCTCTGGCTGCGCCGCACGCCGCGCGGCGACTGGCGCAATGCCGCGCCGTTGGCGCTCATCATCGGCGGTGCGTTCGGCAATCTGATCGACCGCCTGCGCATGGGGCGCGTCACCGATTTCATTCTGGTGTACTACCGCGACTGGTCGTGGCCGGCATTCAATGTCGCTGACTCGGCGATCAGCGTGGGCGCGGTCATGCTGGTGCTGTTCGGTGTGTTGGCGCGCAAGTCCATGCAGCGTTGATTGCTTGGTTACACTACGCCGATGGATGTCCTGCTCGCCAACCCCCGTGGCTTCTGCGCTGGTGTCGATAGGGCCATCGAGATCGTCGAACGCGCGCTCGAAACCTTCGGTGCGCCGATTTATGTGCGTCATGAAGTTGTGCATAACCGCTTTGTGGTCGATGGGTTGCGTGCGCGCGGCGCGGTTTTCGTCGATGAACTCAACGAAGTGCCGGACGGCTCGACGGTGATCTTCAGTGCGCACGGTGTTTCCCGTGTTGTGCGCGATGAAGCCGCCGCGCGTGGGCTGCGCGTGTTCGATGCGACCTGTCCACTGGTCACCAAGGTACATATGGAAGTGGCACGTCATGGCAAGGCCGGACGCGATGTCGTGCTGATCGGCCATGCCGGACACCCGGAAGTCGAAGGCACGATGGGGCAGTGGGATGCGTCGAACGTGGGTGCCATTCATTTGGTGGAAACGCCGGAGTGTGTGGAACGGCTGGAACCGCGCAATCCCGGGCGTATCGCCTTTGTGACGCAGACCACACTGTCGGTCGACGACACGCGCACGGTGATCCGGGCCCTGCAAAGAAGATTCCCAGCGATACAGGGACCGCGTCGTGACGACATCTGCTACGCAACGCAAAACCGCCAGGACGCGGTGCGCGAACTCGGTCAGCAATGCGATCTGGTGCTCGTCGTCGGCTCGCCGAACAGTTCCAACTCCAACCGTCTGCGCGAGTTGGCCCAGAAGCAGGGCGTGCCGGCCTATTTGATCGACGGCCCCGCTGACATCCGGTCGCAATGGTTGGAAGGGCGTACCCGTGTCGGTGTCACCGCCGGTGCGTCCGCACCGGAAAGCCTGGTTCGTGAAGTCCTCGCGCGTTTGCGCGAGGCCGGCGTCCGCAACGTGCGCGAACTCGATGGCGAAGCGGAAACCCTCACCTTCGCGCTGCCGAAGGAACTGCGGCTGCGCGTTCGCGCAGGTTGTTGAAAAAGGGCTGGCCTGCTCCGGAGCGTTTTCCGTTCGGCATTTCCTGAACGAGTCGGGGACAGCGCCTGCCCCCGAAGTGCCCTTGGTCGGGAGCGCTGCCTCACCCGCCTGCGGCCGTCGCCTCCTCACGGTCCGTTTATCGGCTTGCGACTATATTCTCCTGCGTTTCTCAACAGCAGCCATATATCCGGAGAACATTTCAATGCCGAGGATTCGTATATGCGGCTTCACGCTTCTGGAACTGCTGATCGCGCTGCTTATTTTCAGTCTCGGTCTGATCGGGATGGCCGGTTTGATGATGCTTTCGGTCAAGACCAGTCACTCGGCCTATTTGCGCACGCAAGCCAGCTTTATCGCGCAAGCGATGGTTGAGCGTATGCGTGCGAATATCAATGGTGTATGGGGTGGTAGCTATAACGGGAGCTATTCGGATACGCCTGGTACGGCAATCCCCGCTTGTAACAGTGGCGGCGGTTGTGATCCGGCTGCTGTCGCGGAGCGTGACCAATCGGCTTTCACGGCGGCGCTCGCGCAATTCCTGCCCGATTCCAGCGCCACCATCAACTGCAAAACCACCACTACACCAACCTCGACGGATCTGTTGTCCCAGCGCCCCTACGACGGGATCTGCTTGATGAGTATCACCTGGAGTGAGTCGCCACTGACGCGTGGCAGCGAAGTTGTCCCTTATACCCTGAACTGGGCGTTTCAGCCATGAATACGCGGGCAATCTCACGCTGTCGCCGCACCGCGTGGGGTGCCGTCGTGGGCTTCTCCCTGATCGAAATCATGATCGCGATGACGCTCGGCTTGCTGTTGTCGATCGGTATCGTCAGTTTCTTCATCAATATCAACAGGATCGACACGGCTCAGCAGGCGATGGCACTGCTGCAGGAAAATGGTCGCTATGCGATCATGCGGATCGTCGATGATCTGCGTTCGGCCGGCGGACAATATTGCTCGAACAACGGCGGCGATGCCCAGTTGGCGGCTGCTGGTATCGTCTATCACGCCACGCAACGCTCGCCGATGGTTTATACGCCCGTCTTGCCTGCTGCACTGCCCGACTACGAAGGTGAATCACTGGCGCCCATGGGATGGGCATCGGGCACCGCGTATCCGCTATCGCCGCATTATTTCATCCAAGGTTATCGGTGCACCTCGGGCAAGTGTATCCCGGCTGTTCCAACCACCTTGCCTGGCGCCGGCACTGCTAGCGGTAGCCGGGCCAAAAATGCGGATGTGTTGACCCTACGCTCGATACGCGCGATGGGGTGGCCCATCGTCCAGCAGACGACCCAACCGGAAAGCCATTATCTGGCGTCTATCACCATGGATATGTCGGCACAGTACGACAACACTTCGTTCGGCGCGAATGATCTCGCGCTGATCGCAGATTGTTCGAGTTCGCGGATCGTATCCGTTGATGTCCGGGGTACGGGTCTCACGCCATCCGGTAATTTCAACGATCATCAGGTCATTGCCGTCGATACCGGCAGCGATGCGCGCGTCTTCAATTTCTCCAAGGATTTCCGTACGGTAACGTATTATCTGCGCATCGAGAGTGATTCCTCCGTATCCGGTCGGGTTATCAGCAGCCTGCGTCGCCGTGTGAATGGCGGAGCGAGTCATGGTGGGACGGACGACACCATCGTCGAAGGTGTCGAGCGCATGGATATTTTGTACGGCGTCGAGTCGGATACCGGTGCTACCTATTTTTTGACCGCCGATGCCGTTGACAGTAATTCTCCAAATCTGACGTGCCCACCACTGCCGTCGGGATTTACGGATTCTTCCGATCAGGAACAAGGTTGCCTGTGGCGTGCGGTCAAGAGCGTCGAGGTAAGCCTTCTGCTTGATACGGTAAACGACATGAGTGCGACGCCGGTCGAACAAGCCTACTTTTATGGCCCGGACAACAGCACGGATTTCGATACCAACATCACGCAGCCGGAGGCGCCCGCTTCGCCCACGGCCAAACTACCGTCAGGGTTACCCAGTGGCAGCATGCTGCGGCGTGAATTTCGCATACTGGTATCCGTACGCAATTCCAATCCGTGATTATATTTATAACGAGATATAATTATGAACTCATCGCCATATTCACATAAAGAATTGGATCGATATCATGCTGGCGGTATGATTCTGTTCATTGCATTGATATTCCTTATTATTATTACGGTCATTGCGATCACAGCATCGAACCTCGCGTTGATACAGGAAAAAATGGTCGGCACCATGCGCAATGCGTATCTGGCGACCAACGGTGCAGAAAGCGCCCTGCGCGAGGGTGAATCACGCCTGTGGAATGCCGCTGTCAACGGTCCAGTGGGGGCTTTCTCCGTCTGTGGTACGCAAGCCCTGCTTGGTTGCTATTCGTTCAACCCGCAGGTACCGAACCAGACCGTCAAGAACTTCCGTACATCATCGGCATGGACAACCAGCGGCACCCAAACATATTCCACGACAGACATGACCGATCTTGGCTCCGCCAACGCGAGTGCCAACCTAGACCAGAATCCGGTCTACATCATTTAGGACCTTGGTCCGGAACTCCCACCCGGTGCGAGTTTTTACCCGCAAGTAGGCATCGGTGGCGCTGGCGATACCAGCCATGCCAATATGCATTTGTACCGTATTACCGCACGCAGCAAGGGTGGCAATGATTCGGCGTTACGGGTTATCGAAAGCACATTCGCGGTGAAGAGTAATTAATAGAATGAAAACCATGTTTTGTTATAATAAACATAAAGGCATTTCTTCAATTTTCATCTTGACGATCACTTTTTCCATATGGTTGTTGGGAGTATTGGCTATATATACCGGTATCCCCTATATTGAAACGCCCCAGGCATGCACGGGGCCGTTTGGTATTTCAAATAGTATTTTCACGTATGGAAAATTTTCTTCCGCACAGATGACCGTCAATTCGGGCGTGCTCGGAACGAATTCAATGATCTATGCCACCGGATATGACTTCTCAGACATGTCCGGCTCGGTGCTGGCCATGCCGCTGTCGTCGAGCGGCGTACCCGGCCAACCTGTCTGGGACGCGGGGTGCGTGTTGACGGGCGGCGCTTGTGTCACGACCGGCGCATCCACCACCTCACCCGTTCAGCCCGGTACGCGGACAATTCTCACGTCCGGCGAGCCTAATGGCGGTGGCATTGTTTTCGAGTGGGCCAATATCTCAACGACCCAGCAAACCTGGCTCGATACCGATCCGGTATCCGCAGATGCGGATGGTTATGGTCCGTTGCGTCTGGCGTATATACGCGGGGATCGTACCCAGGAAGTCAGCGGCTCCAGCCCGTTATTCCGTGCACGCGCCTCGCTCCTTGGTCCCGTGGTGAACTCTTCGGCGACATACCACGCGCGGCCATCGTCGGGCTATCAGGATACTTTTCCTGCGGGCTCGCTGGAGGCGACCGCCGCGGCTTCGGGGCACACTGACGATACGGGTAGCTACGAGCAATTCGTCTACAACCACAGAAATGATCCGGCGACTCTCTATGTCGGCGCCAACGACGGCATGCTGCACGCATTCGATGCCACCAACGGCGTTGAGCGATGGGCATACATACCGTATGCGGTCACACAGAATCTCAACAAGCTGACCGCTCCTGGCGGCGCGTATCAACCCTTTGTCGATAATTCGCCGGAAATCATGGATGTGTTCACGAATGGCCAATGGCGGACGCTGCTGGTGGGCACGCTGCGTATGGGCGGTCGCGGAGTTTATGCGGTGGACATAACGAATACGGCCAGCATCAGCGAAGAAAAAATACCCGCAATTTGGGAGTTTTCAGGATATATTGGTTCGCAGGCCAACGACTTGGGCTATACCTTCGGTCAGCCAAATATCGTGCGCTTGCCCGGTGTCAATGGCAAGTGGGTGATATTGGTACCCGCCGGTTATTTTGACAGTAATACCGGTATGGCCGATTTGCCAACACCAGCGCCGCCGAGTACGCCGTTCACTTCGTTGTTCGTGCTCGATGCAGTGGATGGCCATGTCATCGCCGAAATGAAGACGCCAGGTACTTACAAGAGCAACAGCATCACCAGTTACGGACTTGCGACAGCGGTAGCTGGCAGTTACGGTGGCCAAGTGGCTGATTTTGCGATCGCGGGCGATCTTGTGGGTAACCTCTGGAGATTCGATTTGACCGATCCCACCGCGAACAGTGTTGATCTGATGTACGATCCTGCCGGATCTGGCGGGCCGGGAGCCGGGGCGCAGCCGATCACCTCAATGCCGCAGCTTTTGCCGGATACTGTCACACAAGGTGTCATCGCGGTATTTGGCACCGGCAAATATCTTGGCACCAGCGATACTAATGTAGTGGCGACGCCGACACAGGCCTACTATGGTATTCGTGAGTATGGCAAGAATTCTCTTTTGTATCCGGCAAATATCAACGATCTCGTACAGCAAACCCTGACCATCGATAGCGCGGGCAATCGCTTTGTTACCACGAATTCCGTACCCATAAGCAAGAAAGGATGGTATTTCAATCTCACGGCTCCCGGAGAACGCAATGTGCTGACGCCTGGAGTTTTGTTCAATGACAATGAGGTCGTGTTAGAAACACTGATTCCCACACATGGCGATCCGTGCAATCCGTCCAGTTCGGGCGCGGTGATGATCGTCGATGCCTCGACCGGTGCGGGAGCCTTGGGTTTGCCCGGATCGGGCGCACCCGCCTCGTCATCGGGAGTGCCAACGGGATCGCAAGCGGCTGGACAGGCCCTGCGGAATCCTCCGACTGCGGGCGAGGTGCCACTCGTAACGACGCTAGGCGGCGGCCAGATCATGGTTCCAGGGGCCAGCGGGAGCACGGGTGCCACGCTGACGACTAGAAGCGCCTATTGGCACCGTCGTGAATGGCGGGTGTTGTCCGATGGTTTGTAATGCCGCCGATGCACCGCTTCGGAAACACTCCAGGACATTCATGAGCATCTATCGAACCCGAGGCTTCACACTGATCGAATTGATGATCGTTCTCGCGATCATCGCGATTCTGTCGATCATTGTTTATCCCAACTACACGCGTCACGTGCAACGCACGCGCCGCGCTGATGGACACGAAATGCTCATGCGTATCGCGAGCGCGGAGGAGCGTTACTACACGACGTTTAACCGATACACGACGACATTGAGCGATCTGGGTTTTGGCAGCGGGTTGTCGGAAAGCGGCTATTACGTGATCACCGTAGATCAAGGCTCGACCAGGGATATGCGAAGCTACGCGTTGACAGCTGCTCCCCAAGGAACGCAGGTTGCCGATGCCTGCGGCGATCTCACGATCGATAGTGCGGGAGTGAAGGGCCAGAGCGGCGGCGCGACCAACGGTAGTTGCTGGTAGCGGCTAGTAGTCAGTCGCCAGGAAGAGAAGTGATAGCTGGCATGATAGATGCGAGGAGGTGGAGTGATTCCTCCCTCAGGGAGAGCGACATGCCAGCCATCAAGTATCGTGTCACGTTGTCGGAAGAAGAATGTGGAAATACTGGAATCCTTGCTGCGCAAGGGAAAGAGCATGGCGGGAGATTTTGGGCGTGCTCTGGTGGTAGGCTTCGCACCCCGCGTACATTTGAGAGC
This sequence comes from Rhodanobacter sp., assembly GCA_031274955.1. Classification (GTDB taxonomy): domain Bacteria; phylum Pseudomonadota; class Gammaproteobacteria; order Xanthomonadales; family Rhodanobacteraceae; genus Dokdonella_A. The sequence continues at coordinate 6,646 of JAISPQ010000048.1, read as the reverse complement.
ATACAATCACCATGCGGAGTCTTTCGATGACCCACTACTGGAAATTCTTTACGTTCGCCTTGATCGTGCTGACGCTCGCCGCTTGTCATCACGGTGGCCCCAAGCCGGATTTGCTCAAGTCCTCCGATGTTCCGCAATCCTTCGACGTGACGATCTACGCCACCAAAGACAATCAGTTCGATTTCGAGGATGCGCCGCTGGCCACCGAGGATCTCAAGAGCGCGTTCCGCTATCGTCAGGAAGAATCTCTGCCGATGGCGACCGTGCTGCTCAAGCCGAGCGAGAAAGAGAAGATCAAGAAGGAACACATCGTCGCGCTCGCCACGGTCGCCTATCAGATGCATATCCGGGCGTTCATGGAAGACCGCGGCGAAATCGCTGAAATACGCGGTCAGGCAAAGGCGCCCGACACTTCCAAGCGCAAGGACAAAACCAAATCGGCGGCGGAGTGAAAGCCATGAAGAGGTTGATCGCAAGCGCATGGCTGGTATTCGGCCTCGTCACCGCGATCGGTGCGGCGGCGCGTTCGGATGTGCGCGACGGCAATGCATTCGTCGAGCCGGTCCGCAATGCCCGCTATTCGATCGACGGCACGACGATGGGCAAGGCCGAATTGTTCGGTTATATCAGTGACCTCAAGGATCGCGAGCATCTGACCGGCATCGTGCTCAAGCACGGCGGCGACGACGCCCAGCGCCACGTGATCGGTTCAATCGCACGCACGCTGCAACTCAAAGCGTTCGAGCAGGAGGGCCGCAACCTCAAATCGATCGACCTGCCACCCAAAGAGCCGGAGCCGTCAGCGCCGCCGGTCAAGGATCCGCCGCCGGCATCGTCCGACTCGCACTGAATCCACATTCCACATGGCTGCCGTAGCGGCCGTGCGGAATGCGTTTGGTGGCAAAGGCCGCTGACTTCCGGCACACAGCGCAGAAGGTTACGGAACTGGCCTGCTGTGCGCATATCCGGCGCATGTTCTTCGACTACCACCACGCCACCCAAAGCGCGAATGCCTACGAGGTTCTCGAACGCATCCGGTCCCTTCAACACCGGCACGCCGCAGACGACCCAGAGAATTCACCCAGGTCAGCAGTTCGGAATATCCTGCCATGCTGGCAGACACCGACAGCGTTCTCCTGTAGCACTTCTATCGGTCTCATCCGGCACCTCCTCGGGTACCCAATGAAACCGGACAGATCATTTGCTACAAGTCCGGACAGATTACTTGCTCCCCACACTGGAAGAGTTTAGATAGTGTCGTCAAGAGATTGTAGAATTGAGCCAAATACACAAAGCTCAGCCCATGACCAGCCTATCCGAATACAGACCAGCGCATCGCCGCCACGATCTTGACGATCACACTTGGAGCCTGCTTGAGCCGAACTTGCCTGGACGCAAGGGGGCTTGGGGCCGCGTCGCCCACGATAACCGGCTGTTTCTTGACGCCGTTTTCTGGATACTGCGTACAGGCTCTCCTTGGCGGGATTTACCTCCCGACTACGGAGACTGGAAAAACACCCATCGGCGCTTTTGCCGCTGGCGCGACCAAGGACAGTGGGAGTCCTTGCTGCAAGTGCTCATCAAGGAACCTGACTATGAGTGGCTGATGATCGATGCCAGTCATTGCAAGGTACATCCTCATGCAGCAAGTGCGCGAGGAGGCAATCAGGCGATGAGTCGTACAAAAGGGGGCTCAATACCAAGATACATCTGGCCGTGGATGCGCATGGTATGCCGATCAGAATGGTTGTTACAAACGGTGCCTGTGCTGACCGCACGCAGGCTGGCACATTGATAGAGGACATCACGACAGAGCACCTGCTGGCCGGTAAGGGGTATGACAGCGATGCCATCGTGGAGCAGGCGCAACAGCAAGGAATGCAGGCACAGATTCCGCCACGCAAAAACCGCAAAGAGCCAAGGAGTTACGACAAACGCCTGTACAAACTGCAGCACTTGGTGGAGAACGCCTTTTTGAACCTCAAGCGTTGGAGGGGCATTGCCGCCAGGTATGCCAAGAATGCAGCATCTTTCTTGGCCGCCGTGCAGATTCGATGCCTGGCTCTTTGGCTGAACGTCTCTTGACGACACTGTCTAGCCTTGAGCATCCTATGCGCCATCGCTATACTCCGCACCCCCGCCGGAGTAGCTCAGTTGGTAGAGCAACGCATTCGTAATGCGTGGGTCGGGGGTTCGACTCCCTTCTCCGGCACCAATACAGTGTTTCAGGACGTTCTGCAACGTTCGATTAAGTACAGGAAACCCCGCAAAACGCGGGGTTTTTTGTTGCGTGTCGTCCAGTACTGTTCTGTGACGTTCATTGCCAGGGCAAAGGACAAACCCTACAAATTGGCCGACGGTCACGGCCTGTATCTGGAAGTCATGCCCACTGGAGCGAAGCTGTGGCGCCTGAAGTTCAGGCACGCCGGCAAGGAGAACAGGCTTTCGTTCGGTGCATTCCCTGAAGTGAGCCTAAAGGAAGCCCGAGAACGACGCGCAGAGGCTCGCGCGTTACTGCTGCGGGGTGTGGACCCAGCCGCCCAGCGAAAGGCCGAAAAACGCGCTGGTGTGGAGGCTGCCGCCAACTGATTCGAGGCTGTAGCGCGCGAATGGATGGCACGGCAGACGGGTGCCGAGGTCACGCTCAACAAGAACCGATGGATGCTTGAAACCTTCCTGTTCCCTGAAATCGGCACGCTCCCGCTGGCCGACATTACCCCGCGTGTACTGCTGGACGCACTACGCAAGATCGAAGCCACCGGCAAGCTGGAGACAGTCAGCCGCACCATGATCAAAGCCGGGCAAGTGTTCCGCTATGCGGTGCTGGAAGGCAAGGCCGAAAGCGATCCCACCGCCAGTCTGCGCGGCGCACTCAAACGCCCGAGACAAAGCACCATGCAGCTGTCACGGACCCCACGAGGATCGGTGATCTACTGCGCGCCATCGACGGCTTCAACGGCCAGCCTGTGACGCTGGCGGCGCTCAAACTGGCCCCGCTGGTATTCGTCCGGCCTGGTGAGCTTCGGCATGCGGAAAGGTGCGCGAAGCATATACCCAAGCCGCGCAGTACCTGGACGAACGCAAACGCATGATGCAGGCATGGGCGGACTATCTGGACGGCCTGTGCAATGGCGCAAGCGTGGTGCCGATCAAGCGCAAGGCGTAAACACTACCGCGTGCAGCCGCTCTCCGATCGTCGATCCTTCATGTCCGATGCGCCGCCCACTCGCGCATCACTTCATTGACGCGCGTTTGCCAACCGCGTCCGGTGGCGCGTAGCGCGGCCAGAACATCGGGATCGAAGCGGATGGCCGTTTGTACCTTCGGCGCAGCCTTGCTGCTGCCGATCGGGCGACCGCGCTTTTTGGCCCGCTCGATGCCAGCGCGCATCTCTTCCTTGGTCAGGGGGCGTTCGTCCTCGTTTTCACCGTCCCAAACAAAATCTTCGCTGACGGGAATAGCCCGCACGGCTTTGGCGACTTGTTTGCGGGTCATCTTATTTACGCTCAAGCCATTCATGGTAAGCCTCTCGCTCTTCTGTGCTTGCTCGGCGGAAGCTGATGATGCGGGCTTTGCTGTCACGGGCGGTATGAACCACCGTGAGCGTGGCCAGCACATTCAGCACGTAGGAAAACGACTGTACCCGAAACTCGCCACGACGCAGGGTTTCGACATCCAGCCGGTGCGTGGAATCCAGCACCCAACTCGCATTGGCGAAATCCAGCCCGTGTTTTTTCAAGTTCTTCAGGCGATTGGTTTCATCCCAGGTCAATTTCGTTCCCATAGATTAGTTGTAGAACCAAATAATTGGCGTATCAACCTATGTTTGACACCCGCCACGCATTGCGCTGGCGTCTCTCCCGCACCGGCAAATTCCGGTGCCGGGAGTGGTCTCCCGAACCCTACGGCGCGCAAGCGCCCATCGTCCGATGCTCGGCGCTTTTTTCATGCCCACCGCATCGGCGGTGAGCGTGAACCCACCCGTTCATGGCGGGCGGCGCGGGGGAGCCGCAAGGCTCGCCGGTCCTTACGCCGGTACGCCAACCCCGCGTCGTCCGCCACCTTGTGCGAACACGCGGTGGCGGACTCACTCAAACTTTTGAGGAGTCCCACATGAAATCCACGCTCAACAACCAAGCCGCGCCTGCGGCATCTGCTGCACCACTTCCACGCATCACCAAAGCCAGCTTGTCGGACACGACAAACGTCTATTTCCAGCGTGATTCAAGCGGAAAAATCCTGCTGACTATTTGCTCCACGGGCACCCTTGCCGTCGTGGTGGGCATCGATCCGCGCTGCGTTGAAGAATTCGCTGACGCGCTGCGTTCACATGCTCCGGAATGCTGGCTTCCCATGAACCGGAACCGTGGCGTCCCATGCTCCGGAATGCTGGCTTCTCATGAGCCGGAATCTCCAAGCTTGTTGCCAGCGAGTGCAACAGGCCGCAGACCAGCACGCAACGGGTGCGGTATCACTATGATGCGCTCGGAAGAAGGATCGGCAAAACCGACCGCTTCGGCACGACGTGGTTCAACTGGAGTGGCATGCTGCTGCTACAGGAAGAACGCGGCGCCAGAGTCACTACCACCATCTACGAGGATCAGGACAGCTACGTTCCGTTGGCCCGGATTGAACATGGCAAGGATCAGCAGGAGATCAGCGAGAAACAGATCTTCTACTTCCACACCGACATCAACGGCGCGCCCGAAGAACTGACCAGTCACGACGGCATCGTGGCGTGGAAAGCCAGATACCGCACTTGAGGCAACACGGCGCTGGAGGAGTGGGATCACCAGTACGCGCGCTACGAGAACCCGGTTGAGGACAGAAGCCAGAACATCCGGCTGCAAGGGCAGTATCTTGACACCGAGACGGGGCTGCACTACAACACGTTCAGGTATTACGATCCGGATATTGGACGGTTTGCGACGCAAGACCCGATCGGGTTGCTGGGTGGGCTGAATCTTTATCAGTATGCGCCGAATCCATTGCTTTGGATTGATCCGTGGGGGTTGGTAAATGGAAATTGCGGCGGACGTAATGATAAACTTTCAAGTCCCAATCATGTTCCAAAATCGATTAGGGAAGAGTATGAAAATATAATAACAGGGAAGGGTACGCCGCGTACTATAGATCCACGCACAGGGTCTCAAACCATTCATGAAGGACGTCAAGCTTCAAAATGGAAAGGCGCAAAAGAATGGGATGTTCCAGGAACAAATAATAGAATTCTTGAAAAAACCATGCCAAATGGACAAAAAATTTACGGTTATGTAGTGAATCACGATTATAGAGTAGTGAAAACATTTCCTGCTCCATGGTATCCTGACGGAGGGAAGCCGGCATGGTAGATATGGGGGGGATGATTAATTCGTTTTCACATTTTTCTCTGCATATGTGTGCTGGAGAAGATGTTGTTTTCGATTGTCGTCATGCAATCGGATTTGAAGATTATTCAGGCGGCAATCAAAAATCAGGCGTTAGACTGGTTGAATTTTTTAATATCAATTTAAATAAATCGAAGAAAATAAAAAGTCACAGTTTGTTAGATTTTTATTATAAATTTAGAGACATAGAGATTGATGGTTTTTCTGCGTCAAACATTCATGATCTTGATTTCAGTAAAACCATTGATGGGTATTTTTCCGCTATGTTTAATATCGATAGAGGGATTAATGGCTTGAAGGCGAGAATAATTTCATCATGGCTGCATGGTTTTAGTGATATTGATTGGAAAAATTTTGATACTCCAGAAAAAAAAAGAGCTTGGTTAGGAGCTTGTCTTTCTTGGCGATCAATAATTAATAAGACCCTTGATGTTAATGAGTCAAAAATCATAACAATGCCAGGGGATAGTATATTTTGCGAGGAAGATTTTTTTTGTTTTTTGGGGAAGGCTGTATGTGGGTATCGAGGTTATCTTGGTCAAGATTTAGATGGATTTGAAAAAGAGTTATCCGAGTTATCGTATAACCATGGAATCAAATTAAAATTAAAAATAGAAAAAATCAAATTTTTAAGAAAAATTCCATTTTTTACAAATCTATTTGAGAGACATGTTCAAGATATATTAGAAAATAATGATGGAAATCTACTCACATCTACCTGAATTGTCCTATCCGTACTGTCCACACACGATTCGCCTGTCTAAATAGACAAAATTTTTCAAAAAATATGCGACCGATTGGTCATTTTCTGATCAAAATTCATGGCTCATCCCGCCCAATTCCCGGTTTCATGCTGATTCCCACCTGCCATCGCCGGATTCCCGTATCATCGTGCAACCGGAAGTGCGGACATGGACTGGTCCGGCGTTTTCGAATGCGATTGCATATGATTTATCACGGAGGCGGATAGTAATCTCCAACAAGTCACGACGGTATCGTGGCGTGGCGGGCCAGATACCGCGCTTGGGGCAACACGGCGCTGGAGGACTGGGATCACCAATACGTGCGGTATGAGAACACGGTTGAGGACAGAGCGCAGAACATTCGGCTGCAAGGGTAGTACCTTGACACGGAGACGGGGCTGCACTACAACACGTTCAGGTATTACGATCCGGATATTGGACGCTTTGCGACACAAGACCCGATCGGGTTGTTGGGCGGGCTGAATCTTTATCAGTATGCGCCGAATCCATCTTTGT
>JAISPQ010000047.1 GCA_031274955.1 Rhodanobacter sp. | reverse complement strand
CCGCTGGCGAGCGCGTAATAGGGGACGACGCCGATCTGTGCCTGGCGTATCAGCGGCTCCAGTGTGGTTTCGTAGCCCTTGCGTGCCATCAGGTTGTATTCGGGTTGCAGCACTTCGTAACGCGGCAGGCGGTGTTTCTCGCTGACTGCGAGCGCCTCGGCAAGACGCGGCGCGCTATAGTTCGAGGCGCCGATCGTGCGTACCTTGCCTTGTTCGATCAGTCGCGCGAACGCGCCGAGCGTGTCCGCGAGCGGCACGCAAGGGTCGTCCTCGTGCGCGAAGTACAGATCAATGGTGTCGGTGCGCAGGCGTTTGAGCGAATCCTCGGCGGCGGCCTGGATAGTGGCCGGCGACAGACCGCGATGCCGCGCCCATTTGGCCACCTTGGTCGCGATTACGACCTTGTCGCGCCGGCCTCCCTGCGCCAGCCACTGGCCGATGATCGTTTCCGATTCGCCGCCGGTGTTCCCGGGCGCCCAGGACGAATACGTATCCGCGGTATCGATGAGATTAAGGCCGGCATCGACGAAGGCATCGAGCACCGCGAAGGACGTCGCTTCGTCGATGCTCCAGCCCAATACATTGCCGCCGAATGCGAGCGGTTGGATCGTGATGCCGGATCGGCCCAGTGGACGTTTCATGGTGTTCGCCTCGTAGATAAAAAGAGGAGCCTACATGGTGGGCTGCCTGTGGACCTGCGCAAGACCTGTTTTATTCCAGCACAAGGCCCGCAAGCCTCTGCAACGCCTCGGCGTATTTGGCCGCGGTTTCCGCGATCACCGTGGCCGGCAGGCGCGGGCCGGGCGCGGTTTTGTTCCAGTCCAGCGTCTCCAGATAATCGCGCACGAACTGTTTGTCGTAGCTTGGCGGGCTGATGCCGGCACGGTATTGGTCGGCAGGCCAGAAGCGCGAGGAATCCGGCGTGAGCATCTCATCCATCACATATAGCTTGCCGTTCGCATCGGTACCGAATTCAAACTTGGTGTCGGCGATGAGGATGCCGCGTTCGGCCGCATAGCGTGCGGCGAAGGCATAGATCTTCAGTGTGGCCTCGCGCACCTGCTCGGCAAGCTCCGCGCCGATGGCCGCGACGACCTGATCCAAGCTGATGTTCTGGTCGTGCGCGCCGGCCGCCGCCTTGGTCGATGGCGTGAAGATCGGCTGCGGAAGTTTCTCGGCCTGACGCAAGCCGGCGGGCAGAGTGATGCCGCACAGCGAACCGGTGGCCTGATAGTCCTTCCAGCCCGAGCCGATCAGATAGCCGCGCGCAATCGCCTCGACCGGCACGGGCTTGAGCCGTTTCGCCACCACGCTGCGTTTGACGTACAGTGCCGCATCCGTGCCCGGCGGCAGCACTTGGGCGACCGGTCTGCCGGTCAGATGATTGGGTACCAAATGCGCGGTCTTGCCGAACCAGACATTGGACATCTGGCACAGCATCTCGCCCTTGCCGGGAATCGGATCGGGCAGTACCACATCGAATGCGGAAAGCCGATCGCTGGCGACGATCAGCAATTCATCGGCGTTGAGCGCGTAGACATCGCGCACTTTGCCGCGATGGATCAGCTCCAGCCCCGGTAAATACGATTGCGAAAGAACGGTGGGCATAAACTACCAAGCGCCTCAAGAACCGTGGTACGCGGCAAGCGGCTGGACGCCATACGTGCGCATGGCCGACTGGATCTGGCTGGCTTCACAGGTATCGGGGTACAAGCGGTAGCTCGGCGCGACGATGGGCTCGACCGACCGCACGTCGATCGCGAATACACAAGAGAACGGGAAACGCTCCCCGGTCATTTCCTTTAGCGGCCGCGCCAGCTCCGGAAACTGGGCATCGCTCGCCTGGAGCACCCTCGCCCGTCCCTTGAGCTTGAACCCCTTCTGGACAAACACATCCACAAAGCTCACACATACCATCGATTGGATCAGGATATTCGACCGGCTTTGTGGCGAAGCGATATTGGCGATCACCAGCGTGCAATCGTCGTGCGCGCAAAAAAGCTCTTTGGGCGACACGTTAGGTACGCCCTCGCCGTCGACCGTGGCCAGCCAGCACAGGACAGACTGCCGGATGTATTGCAGGACGGTATCGTCCATCATGGATGCATCACCCAATGGATTTCCCGCAAGGACATGCACGGGTTACGATTGTAGCGGATGCATCGGATGACGTGCTCACAGATTCTGCGCACAAGGCTTGCTAGAATCCGCGCCTTCCCGTTGCGAACTTCCATGCTCCGCGCCTTCTTGAACCTCGCCACGCCACGGCTCGCCTTCATCGTCGCGGGCGCGCCGCGATGAGCATCATCGGCAAGATCGTCGGTGCGCTGCTCGGCTTGCTCCTGTTCCGCAGTGTGGCCGGCGCGATCATCGGTGTGGTGCTCGGGCATGTCTACGACAAGACGGTTGCGCACTTGCGTCCGCCGTCCATGGAGCATGGCCTCATCGATCCGCTGTTCGCGATGGCGGGCGCACTGGCGAAGTCGGACGGCCGCGTGTCCGAGTCGGAAATCACCGCTACTGAAGCCCTGATGACGTATCTGCGTCTGAACCCGGAGCAGCGCCAGCAGGCGATCGAGCAGTTCACGCACGGCAAGCAGGAGGGGTTCAACACCTACCAAGCCATCGCCCAACTCAGTGCGTGGTGTCAGGGCCGCGGCGATCTGGCGATCATCGTGATCGATCTGCTGCTGGATCTGGTGTATGCCGAAGGCGAGCTCGTGCAGGCCAAGGCCGTGCTGTTGCGGCGCCTGTGCGTGGCGCTGCGCGTCAGCGAGCAGACCTTCGCCTGGTTGGCGAGTGCGAAAGGCTATGCCTGGTCGCGTCCTGGCCCGAGCCCGGATTTCGGTCGCGGCCCGCAGGCGCCGCCGCGGCCGCCGCCGTCCGGCGTCGATCCCTATGCGGTGCTCGGTATCGAGCGCGACGCGAGCGAACGCGATATCAAGAAAGCCTGGCGCCGGCTGATAAGCCAGCATCATCCCGATAAACTTGGCGATGTGCCCGACGAGTTGAAGCGGCGCGCCGAAGAACGTGCGCGCGATATCAACGCCGCCTACGAGCGCATCAAGGTCGAACGCGGTTTCAGATGAAGGCAACGCGCGGAATGCTTTAGGCTTGGCATCCGCATCCACAACCTATTGGAGAACATTCATGGCAAGGCAATCCGCCGTTATCGCGCCGTCGATCCTTTCCGCCGACTTCGCCCGCCTCGGTGCGGATGTCGATGCGGTGCTCGAAGCGGGCGCGCATTGGGTGCATTTCGATGTGATGGACAACCATTACGTGCCCAATCTGACGATCGGTCCGCTGCTCTGCGCGGCGCTGCGCAAGCATGGCGTGAAAGCGCCGATCGACGTGCATCTGATGGTGAAACCGGTCGATCGCATCGTGCCGGATTTCGCCCAGGCCGGCGCGACGCTGATCAGCTTTCATCCCGAAGCGAGCGAGCATGTGGATCGCACGATCCAATTAATCAAGGATCATGGCTGCCAGGTCGGCCTCGTGTTCAATCCGGCGACGCCGCTGGACTGGCTGGACTATGTGCTGGACAAGCTCGATCTCGTGCTCATCATGTCCGTCAATCCGGGTTTTGGCGGGCAGAGTTTCATCCCGTCCGCGCTCGAAAAACTGCGCCGCGCGCGCCAGATGATCGACGCCAGCGGCCGCGCGATCCGGCTGGAAATCGACGGTGGCGTGAAACCCGACAACATCGGCGAAATCGCACGCGCCGGCGCCGATACGTTCGTTGCCGGCTCGGCGATCTTCGGCGCGAAGGATTACCGCGCGGTGATCGCGCAGATGAATGCGCAGATCGCAAACCTCTAGCGTGCGTTAGCGTGAAAGTACAGCCTTCCATCGACGCCAACCCTACCCAACAACGTCATTCCCACGAAGGCGGGACTGCGAAGGCATGGATGCCTAAGCGAACGGCGCAGCCGGCCCGAAGGGCAAGCGGCGGGATCGCCGCGCGTCATCCAGCGTCTTTGCTCTTGCCTTGGAGATATGGAAAAGCAAAAGGCACTGGGTTCCCGCCAGAAGCACGCGGGAACGACAAGTAGGATATGTTTTCGCAAGAACCTTCGAGCGTTTCTTTCATCATCCGGGGTGGCACATACCTGCCATGACAGTTAGAGGGTACAGTGGGTCGTCCAACATCACGCACGGATTGGCTGGCAACAATTATCCTATTTGGTGGTGTTTTTCTCTATTGCATCGTTGGTGCTGTTCGCGGGCGACTGTTTTTCCCACGCCGTCACAACTGTGACATTGACGTTTATCTTTCGGGTCTTGCTGCGTGGTCTGTCGTGGCGGCAGTCCTAATGCTGTGGCTCGGCGTAAGCGTCCGTATGGGCCTGTTCCCACAGCTCTCGCCGAAAGCGAGAACGGTTACAGAAATGCTGCTTCTTATTGCAGGTGTTGCATTTCTATTTTGTAGCGGCCGTCTTCCAACAGTCGCTCCGGCTTAATCCATGAGTTTTCGCATATGAAAATTTCCTCTAACATTTCATTCAACCCGGAAAGTAACTGCTGCGCAGTTACTTTCCGGTTAATTCAGGCGTTAGGGCCTGCAAGCATGCGTATTTTCCTGCTCGTAGCAGTTCTGATAACCGGCATCGGGCAAGCCACTGCTTGCCCATCGGAGTCTTCGTTCGTCTCTCCCTCGGCCAAACCCTTACCACCCGACAAATTTCGTGGCATTGGCAAAACCCTGTCGGTTCAATCCATCATTGACCAACTCGGTCCCGCCGCTCACCACGAAAGTGGTTACCACTGCGATGCCGGTTCGCTTGAGCCGTGTACTCATCTGCGAGCATCTCCTCCTACTCAAGCGTGGCCGCCTTGTCGTGTTGATCCTTGGTTCTGTCATATTCATCTTTGATTATCATCATGAATTAGGTTGTTATGAGCCTCTACTGTTTTACGCAGAATCCTATTGACAATTCGATGCGAAAAAATTACTTGCATCACTGGCAGCGGTATCCATATCTGCCTGGGAAAGACCGGATACGACATCCGCAGGGACATCCCTACCCTCATTATTCAAAAGTGCAATAACATTCGAGTAGAACAAGCTCTTTGCTGTGTCCTGTTCAAATAATTGACCTCCATATTGAAGCTGGCCTTCAAGAAAAGCCAAGGTGTTCAGATCACATTGCGCACTTAAATCATTGGTGTAATTGATCACGGTATTCTTGTAGTCATCCCATGCAACCGGATCTCTTGAAGCCTCATCTTGCCCTTCAAACATCTGGACCCCATCCGTCGCATAAAAGTACTGGGCCTGCGGATTGCCTTCCGCAGCCGCCTGCTTCAGCCACTGATAACGGGAATCCATCTGCTCCGCAGTGATGCCATTGCAGTTGTTGAACAGCGCGGTCTCTCCCTGCAGCATCATGCTGATCATCTGCGGATCGAGTTGACTATCCTGCTGCTGTAACGATTCGATATTTTTAGAATTATCTTCTGATGCCACTTCTTTGCATCTGTCCAGATAATACCAAAGCTGTGTAGCCGCATCGGCATCCCCGTGATTGGCCTTGTCCTCCAAATCGGCCATCAGCTTCCCCACCAGGGGTTGGTCGAGATGCAGCGGTGGTGAGTCTGTTTGCGTATTACGGTGCAAATGCTCCGTGGCTTTCGCTTGAGCGGGCAGCCGGGGTGGCTTGATGGTCACCATGTCCGTGAATGCGGATGTGCTCTTGGAGGCAGCGGATGAATCTTGTTGGGTCTGTATGGCAGGGACGGGAGTCTGTACATCGAAGCGGGCAGGAGCCGCCCAGCGGTACAAGCCCCATGCCGCTACCAAAAGAATCACCACCACTATCCCGGAGACTGCTTTTTTCCTGCCTGCTTGCATTGAAACCTCCAAGCCGTTTATCTCATACATTCACTCGGTTCGGTGCGCCTCCTCCCCGCATCTGGATGTCACTCAACATCCTCGAAAAGCTCCGTACTTTGCTGCTGTACTCCAGCGTGCGGTCGATTTCACTATCACACCATCCGTTCGGTTTGATCCGTTCGATAACCACGCACAGGCACCGGTCATCCACAATGGAACCGTAAAGAATTACGGGTTTACGGTATTATTCCGATGCCTGCGCGTAGTCCGCATAGAGGACCTCGGCAAGCTAGCCATGCATGAAGATACTATGGCGTGGTCCTGACCATACAACTGGATCCCTCAAGGGTCTGAAGGGGTTAGTGGCATTAAAAAGTCCAGCCAGGGTAAACATCTGCCTTATTTTGCCCTATCCACCAGACGGTCATCTTCTTATTGGTACCGGTTTTAGGACACGTCGACACCTGAAAGATAATTTTGGTGAACTCGCAAGTACTCGAGTTTACCGTATACGTGAATTCAGTGGCCACTATTATTTTTATGCCATTTACAGTGATATATTTGCGCGCATGAACAACCCGGTTACTCGGAAGACTCGACTCCGGGACCACCATCGCCGAGGCGGGCAGTGACCACGTCAGCGTACCGATACTCACCGCGAGAGCGGTTACCATCGCGATACCGGTTCGCTTGAGTCGTGTGCTCATTTGTGAGCATCCTCTCCTGTTCAGGCGCGGGCACCTTGTCGTGTTGATTTTTGGCTCTGTCGTGTTCATTTTTTACTCTCTCATGAATTAGGGGTTAGGGATCTCTACTGCTTTACACAGAATCCTGTTGAAAATCCGATGCAAAAATTTGCTTGCATCACTGGCGGCAATATCCATGTCCACCTATAAAAAACCGGATACGACATCTACTGGAACATGCCTGTTCTCATCACTCATAAGCACAATAACGTTAGAATAAAATAAATTCGTTACTCCGTTCTTTTCGAAAGAGCCTCCTTCCTGTTGCTTTCACCCGATCAGGGGCGCCACATTTCCGTACTCGGAGGCTGCTGCAGCATTTGGACGTCTATACGTTCAAACTGCCCTCTGCGCTTCCCTGCCCGAATGCTACTCAATATCCTCGGCTCAATCCGTATGCTGCGTCACGCCTTCACATGGAGTATCCGCACGGCATGCTTAAAATTGGCAAAATATTTTGTTAGTTTTTTGTTGGCATTTATATTGATGAATACACGACCGCTCGCCCCGCCTGCCGTGTGGCTCGGCCAACCTCGCCAGTTTTCTTGGTTGGCATCATTACTGTCCGGTTAAACCCAGATTTTCCATTTACCCCATTGTCAAATGGAAACTGATTGCGCAAGCTGTTGATATACAAAGACTTTATGGTAAAACTTTGGGGGCTGGACATGATCGTGCCCAAAGGAGTCAGGTATGGACCTGGAACTTGAGTTTTGTGATGACCAGATCACCGCTTGGGGCGGTC
>JAISPQ010000033.1 GCA_031274955.1 Rhodanobacter sp. | reverse complement strand
CGGCGCTTTCATCTCGCCAAAATGCTGCCTCGGTTGTTGCGCGCGATGGTGCTCTGCACGCCTTGTGCGGAGCCGAATTTGCGACTGGCGACCAATTTCCATGGCTGAGGGTCGGGGCTCATCAGGAATTTCTTTTGATTCTGTACTAAGTTTCTTTATTTTAGCTGTGTTGGCAAATATCGCATTCTGTGCTGCATATCCTGTTGATATTTTTGCACAAATGTCTTCGTTCAATGTAGTGTGGCTCAAGGTTCGCTGGTTTTTACTATTTATTGGTTTGTTGTTTGCTTCCATAATCACTCGGTTTATGATCATGGGGTTTTTTATCAATGCAACAACCTAACGAGTAAGGTTATATCGTGATCGCGAAGCGAGCCACGATATGAGCCGATTGTTGAACAAGCCCGGTTCATTGCTCAGGACTTCCCTGAAAATAGCTTTTTATTGATCTTCCCGGAAATGGGCGAGGTGGCTGTCGATTGATGTTCCGGCGTTGCAGTTCACGATTGAAACACGCCAACACGCTTGACTTTCACGCTGACGGCACGGTTTTTCAGCAAATTTTGGCCGAACGCGAGTATCGGGGCGCGAGATGGCGCACCGTTGAATACTGAATCGTCAGGCTTACACGACCCTCTCCGTTGCTTGCACCGCCGCTGGCGGCGGTGTCGTTTTCGGCCTGATTTTGCGCTGCAAAATCTTCATCGGCGAACCGCCGCACGGACACGCGAACACGAGTCGGGGTTTATCTGGCGGCGGCGGGCGCGGCGTGATTCTCAGCACCAGATGCAGCAGCGCGATCAGCCGTTTTTTATTCGGGTGCACAAAGCCGTAGTTTCTTGCCCACCTGAAACCCTTGGGTACGACGTGTTGCAATAGCAGGTGTATAAAATCCGCGCCGGACAACATTCGCACTTTCATCTGACCGCTTTAGCTGTCGCGATACCGAAAGCCCACCTGTCCGTCCTGGCCGATAAAAACATCGGCCTCGCGGATCACGCCGCGATATAGGTAGCGGCCCAAATAAATCAACGCGCCATCGCCATTGCCCACGCGCGTTCGCGCCTGCGTGATCCCCGAACTGCCGGTCACTTGCGGGAGTGCGAGTGTGGGATTGCTCAGCCACTGCAGCCCTTCGAGCAGGCAGCGCAACACTTCGCGGTAGGACGACTGCATGTACAGCGCCAAGGCGATGACGTAGTACACGATCACATGCGCGGGCAGCTCGCGTTCGCGCACGCTGCTCTTGCCGGTGACGGCCAGAACCGCGCGCACTCGCTCCAGCGGAAATGTCTTGGTGATCACGCCCAGACTCACGTGGTCGGTAGTCTGGCTGCCCTGGGGAAGCGTTGCGAGCGTTCGTGCCATTGCTCGGTTCTCCTGTCGTGGAATGTGGACAGGATGCCGCTAAATGTTCTTTAAGTGACGAGTATTTGGCTTAAGTCAGAGTATTTCAACCCGAACCGATAGCGCGGTATAGGTCGGTAGGGCGCGTCGATCGCAGGATAGCAACACGATGCCGGAGGTGGTTGCGGCCAACGCAACCAGACCATCATAGACAGCGCCGCCGGCGATGCCCGCTTCGGTCAACGTCGCCAAGGCGTGGGCCGACTGGCTTGGTGTGAGAAACACGCTGGCGGGGAAATTCGTCTCAATGACCGAACGCGCACCAGCGGCATTTAGGCGCAACGCACCGGGTAGGCGTGTCAGCACCGAATAAGTCTCGAATACGGCGTGCCCAGCCAGACCGAGTATCGCACCACGTGTGCGCTGCATGACTGCCGCGTGTGTTTCGGTGGTGGGCACGATCAAGGCAATAGCCGCACTGGTATCCAAGAGCAGGTCAGCGTTGGTTGGCAAGCCGCAGCTCCCGGATGTCGTCGGCGTTGAGCGTCGGCCCATCGGCGGCGATTACGATGCGTCCCTCGCGTTGGGTAAGTTTGTTGGGGGCAATGGCCGTAATGCGCACATCCGCCCCCTCGATCACGATGTTCACCGGCCCTGGAACCAGCCCGAGGCGGGCGCGAATCGCGGCGGGAATGATAACCCGACCTGCTTTGTCAATGGTGGATTGCATGGTATTAAGATACCACGTAAAATGGTGCCATCACAACAAAAACATGTAGGAAAAGCACGGTGCCTCCCGCCTGATCTGGCGAGGATGTGTCCTCTGGAGCGCATGTCGTGTGCATGGCTTCGCCTACGTGCAAGCACGCGTTCTTCCAGGGAGACCCGAACTCACTCAAGCGGACCGCGCGGATGACACGGTGTTGGGCTATCATATGCTATCGCGGTCGCGTGGCCGCTTATCTCAGGTGGTAGGTATCCTGCTGCTACTAGTACACCGTTCCATCAAAATATTAACGAATAAGATCGGTTCTTCATCACATGTTTTCCATCGGATCGACATGGTTTTTGATACGGATAATTAAGTAAGGTTTTTAATGGAACGATGTACTAGTAATGTCCTCCTTGGCACTGCTCATGGTACTCGGCCGCACTTCCACTCAAGCGCACAAGTCCACAGTGCCGCAGGCTGAAAACGAGTGTCTATCACGCGGAGGCCAATGGGCAAATTCTATTTCTGCAGGCTTGCAACTACAGATGCAGGCAAAAAGTGTTCTGATTCCAGCCAGTGTCAAAGAGAATGTCGAGCTGTTTCGGAATCAGGTTCAAGCGTAGTCCGTGGTGAATGCTCAGCAACTCTTATATCTCCTGGTGGGTTCCCTGGATTTGTCGGCCATGGAAAGACCGTATCTGAACCGTGTATTTAACGTCGTAACTTATTGATTTGCAAACATGTGATGCGGCTTTGTCGCGGTCGTTTATCCTCCGAAAGGGTAGGATAGTGCTTTCTCAGCAGCCTGTTAATCGCTCAAGCAGGCCACTGTGGAAGGCTTGCGGTAATATGTCAGGCATCGCGGCAACAGCAGTTACCTCGGGCATTCAGCATAGAAGGCTCCTTTGTCTTCCCCATCAGAAATTGCTTCTTGGGAGGTATTGTGGACAGCAGTAAACGTGAGGTTACCCTTCGATTCCTTGCCGAACCGGCAGACGTCAACTTTGGTGGTAAGGTCCACGGTGGCGCTGTGATGAAGTGGATCGACCAAGCCGGCTATGCTTGTGCTGTGGGCTGGAGCGGTCAGTACTGTGTCACTGCTTATGTCGGTGGAATTCGTTTCCTCAAGCCGATACTCATCGGATATCTTGTTGAAGTTACTGCCAGGGTTATCTACACGGGGCGCACAAGCATGCATATAGCTGTTGATGTGTGTGCGGGCGACCCTCGTGGAGACGATCACACGCATACAACACACTGCGTAATAATCTTTGTTGCGGTAGATACTCAAGGCAATCCAGTCGTTGTTCCCAGTTGGTCCTCATTAACAGAGGAAGACCGGAGTCAGGAGCAATACGCCAAGCAGTTAATGAAATTACGCAAGAGTATAGAAGAAGAGATGCAACAGCATCTGTAATAATAACATACGACAAGAGAGTAGGCTGGGCAATATAGAAAACTGTAAGTGTTTATATAATCAGGTGAGCGCCTAATCCTTCCCCCGAGCAAGCTTTTTCCAGTGGGTTGTGTTCGTCTCCTGGGTCGCTTACGTTTTGAATATTCTATCTGGTTATACGAATGACCGTGGCAGTATTGTAAAAATAATGGTCATGCAAGTCTTGGCTGACGTTGCCTGCCGTAACCCGCAGCTTCTAACAAAAGTAAAGCGGTGCATTGAGAAGCTTATCGTTATCGGTACTCCAGCAATGAAGGCGCGTGGCAAAAAACTTCTTGCCAAACCGGCAAGACCGAGGCCAACGTCTGCGATCAAGCGAGCGGCCTATGGCCGCCGCTTACCTTGGGCGTTAGGCACCGCAACATCCACCCATTGTCCGCATTGCCATGAAACCGACCTCCATCTTTCTGCCAGCCCTCACGCTCATGCTCTAGACCCTGCTCGTTCTGGTACAGATTCCCATCTGCCGTTTCGGCGCACGTTTGGTCAACCGCGTTGTCGTTCGCGACTTCCAGTACGGTGAATCCCCCAACGTTCCAACAGATGTCGCACTCCCCAACAGGATATTCATGAACCTGGTTGAAGTCCCGGTGCTGTTCTATGCGCTGGTTCTAAGCCATGCACGCCGTGCCGCTTCATGGCACGATCCGTGTGTTTGCGATTCGTGAGGGGACATTCCATGCGTAGCCTAGCCATCCATATCGACCGCCCCGGCGGCCCCGAAGAACTCAAGTGCGTCGAAGTCGAAGTCGGCGAGCCCGGTCCCGGCGAGATTCGCATCCGCCACCAGGCGGTGGGCCTGAACTTCATCGACACCTACCAGCGCAGCGGCTTGTACCGGTTTCCGATGCCCTTGCGCCTGGGTTCGGAAGCCGCAGGCGTGGTCGAGGCGGTAGGGGAGGGCGTCACGCACTTGAAGGTGGGCGACCGCGCCGCCTACGCCAGCCAGCCGCCGGGCGCGTATTGCACGTTGCGCGTGATGTCCGCCAAGCATGTCTGCAAACTGCCCGATGCGATCTCGTTCGAGACCGGTGCGGCGATGATGCTCAAGGGGATGACGGCGCACTACCTGCTCAAGAAAACGCTGCCTGCCGAGGGACTGGCGGCAGGTGATTTCATCGTCTTTCACGCGGCCGCCGGTGGCGTCGGCCTGATCGCCTGTCAGTGGGCCAAGGCGCTGGGTTTCAAGCTCATCGGTACTGCGGGCAGCGATGCCAAATGCGAACTGGCGCTTGGTTATGGTGCGGCACACATGATCGACTATCGCAGCGAAAACTTCGTCCAGCGCGTGCGCGAGATCACCGGTGGCGCGCTCGTCAAGGTGGTTTACGACTCGGTAGGCAAAGACACCTTCGCAGGTTCGCTCGATTGCCTGCGTCCCTTCGGTCTGCTGGCGATGTTCGGCAACGGCTCGGGCCCGGTGCCGCCGTTCGATCTGGGTGTGCTGGCGGCCAAGGGCTCGCTCTACCTCACGCGGCCGACGTTGTTCACGCACATGGCGACGCGTGAATCGACGCAGGCGATGGCCGACGACCTGTTTGCAGCCGTGCAAAGCGGTGCGGTGAAGATTCCGATCGGACAGCGTTACCCGCTTGAGCAAGCGGCGCAAGCGCACCGCGACCTTGAAGCGCGCAAAACCACCGGCTGCACTATTTTCACGCTGTAAACGCCATATGGTCCGCCCCTGGTATTTGCCCGACAACTTTACGCTCGCGCTGGCGGCGGCAGTCGTCGCCGCCAGCGTGTTGCCGGTGCACGGGGCGGGGGCGCGCGTGGCCGATGCGCTTACTACCCTCGTGATCGCACTGCTGTTCTTCTTGCACGGCGCCAAACTCTCGCGTGAGGCGATCCTGGCGGGTATCGGGCATTGGCGGCTGCATGCGTTGGTGTTGGTGGCGACCTTCGTGCTGTTTCCGGTCTTCGGGTTGCTGCTCAAGCCGCTGCTGCTGCCGCTGGTCACGCCGCAGATCTACATCGGTGTGCTCTACCTGTGTGTGTTGCCCGCCACGGTGCAATCGGCGATTGCCTTTACCTCGATCGCGCGCGGTAATGTCGCGGCGGCCGTGTGCAGCGCCTCGGCCTCGACGCTGCTGGGCGTGTTCGTCACGCCGTTGTTGGTGAACTTGATGGTGTTGCCGCATGGAAGCGCGAGTTCTTCGCTGGATTCGATCCAGCGCATCCTGCTGCAACTGCTGGTGCCTTTCGTGGCAGGCCACTGGTTGCGCCCGTGGATCGGCGAGGGGCTCCGGCGCCACGCTTCGATGGTCGGTCTGGTCGATCGCGGCTCCATCTTGCTGGTGATCTACACCGCCTTCAGCGCGGCGGTGATCGAGGGCCTGTGGAGGCAGGTGCCGCTGACCGCGCTCGCGGGCCTGCTTGTAGTCTGCTCGGTGATCCTGGCGCTCGCACTGGCTTCAACCACATGGGCGGCACGTCGCCTGGGCTTTAACACGGCTGATGAAGTCACCATCGTCTTCTGCGGCTCCAAAAAAAGTCTCGCCAGCGGGATCCCGATGGCCAAGGTGCTGTTTCCCGCCCAGGCCGTCGGCGCGACCGTGCTGCCGCTGATGCTGTTTCACCAGATACAGTTGATGGTTTGCGCAGTGATTGCGCAACGTTATGCGCAGCGCGCGCAAGCCGTGCAACCGGCAGGTGTAACGGCGGTGGATTGAATTTATTCACTTACCGCGGTCAGTACCGGGGGGGTGACGAGTTGGCTCAATAAGTCCCAGGCAACAGAATGCTCTCATCCACCGCATCGATCCGCGTGCGCCCGCAGAAGGCCATGGTGAGGTCCAGTTCCTTGTGGATGATTTCCAGCGCGCGCGTCACACCCGCCTGCCCATAGGCGCCCAAGCCGTAGAGGAAGGCGCGGCCGATCAGCGTACCGCGTGCGCCCAGGGCGCACGCCTTGAGCACATCCTGGCCGCTGCGGATGCCGCTATCGAGCCAGACTTCGATGCGTTTACCGACCGCTTGTACGATCGACGGCAACACGTCGATGGTGGCCGGGGCGCCGTCGAGTTGGCGGCCGCCGTGATTGGAAACGATCAGCGCGTCGGCGCCGCTGTCGGCGGCCAGGCGCGCATCTTCCGCGTCCATGATGCCCTTGAGCACCAGCTTGCCGCCCCAGAGGCGCTTGATGCGTTCAACGTCGTTCCAATTCAGTGCCGGGTCGAACTGTTCCAGTATCCACGACGCCAGCGAGGCATTGTCGCTCACGTTTTTGGCGTGGCCGACGACATTGCCGAAACTGCGGCGCTGGGTGCCGAGCATGTTCAAACACCAGCGTGGTTTGGTGGCCAGGTTGATCAGGTTGGCAAGCGTCGGTTTGGGCGGAGTGGATAGCCCGTTCTTGATGTCCTTGTGGCGCTGGCCGAGGATCTGCAGATCGAGCGTGAGTTGCAGCGCCGAGCAGTGGGCGGCCTTGGCGCGGTCGATCAGACGCGCCATGAAGTCGCGGTCGCGCGTCACATACAACTGAAACCAGAACGGGTGCCGTCCGGTGGCTTGGGCCACGTCTTCGAGCGAACAGATGCTCAAGGTCGAGAGCGTGAACGGACCGCCGAAATCCTTGGCCGCGCGCGCCGCGAGGATTTCGCCATCGGCCCATTGCATCCCGGTTAGACCGGTGGGCGCAAGGGCCACGGGCATGGCGACTTCCTCGCCGATCATGGTGCTGCCGGTGGAGCGGTCTTCCATGTTCATCGCCACGCGCTGGCGCAGCTTGATCTTCTGGAAGGCGCGCTCGTTCTCGCGGTAGGTACTTTCCGTCCACGCGCCGGAATCGGCGTAGTCGTAGAACATGCGCGGCACGCGTCGCTGGGCGACCTGGCGCAGGTCTTCAATACAGGTGATTTTGGAAAGGTCGGACATGGCGAAGGTGTCTGGTGAAGCTATGCAGGGGTTCGCATGAACTTTGCCTCATCGATAACGGCGCTGCCAACTGTGCTTGCCTGTGCTGACTGCACGCAGGCTGGCATATTGATTGATAGAGGGCATCACGGCAGAGCACCTGCTGGCCGACAAAGGGTATGACAGCGATGCCATCGTGGAGCAGGCGCAACAGCAAGGAATGCAGGCACAGATTCCGCCACGCAAAAACCGCAAAGAGCCAAGGAGTTACGACAAACGCCTGTACAAACTGCGGCACTTGGTGGAGAACGCCTTTTTGAACCTCAAGCGTTGGCGGGGCATTGCCGCCAGGTATGCCAAGAATGCAGCATCTTTCTTGGCCGCTGTGCAGATTCGATGCTTGGCTCTTTGGCTGAACGTCTCTTGACGACACTGTCTAATCAATGGGTTAAACACTACAACTTATTGGTTTTACAGAAATAAAATCTGATAAGACGGGGTTGTGCAGACCTCCCAAAGATGTGTGCATACCGTAGCCCTCACGGGAGGGAGGGGCAATGCGAGGAATAAATCTGAACGTGCTCTCCCGGCGCCACGTATGATGCGTGTTCATGACACACAGGCGGCTACCCACTTCGGTGACACCCATATCGTGCGGCGATCTGGTGGGCGCTGGCGTGATCGTTACGCGCCCGGCCGGTTCAGCCGGTCCGCTGGTGCGGCGAATTCGCGCACTGGGTGGCAATGCCTTGTGCTTGCCGGGGCTTGTGTTGCGCGCACTGGCCGATCCGGCATGTGCGGCGCGCGCGCTGACCGATGCGTCCACGGGTGATTGGATTTTTTTGAGCCCGGCCGCGGTACGCTTCGCGTTCCGTATCGCACCGGGTTTTCGCCTCGACGGGAAATCCCGCGTCTTCGCCGTGGGATCGGCCACCGCACGTGCGCTGGCGCGTCGCGCCATTCAGGCCATCGCGCCCGCGCGCGCCGATAGCGAGGGGCTGCTCGCATTGCCCGAATTGGCGGCCGTGCGCGATCGGCGCATCGCCTTGGCGGGGGCAGCGGACGGCCGCGATCTGATCGCGGTCACGTTGCGCAACCGGGGCGCTAAGGTGACGGCGATTCACCTCTACGAACGCGCCGCGCCGCGGCTCACCCGGCGGCACTTCACCCCACTGGAACAAGCCGACGATCCGCTCATCCTGCTGATTTCCAGCGCGCAAGCGCTGAAGAATCTAATGGTGCTGCTGCCGAGGTCGTTGCTGTCGCGCCTGCATCATCAGCCGCTGGTGGCCAGCAGCGAACGCTTGGCGGCATTGGCGCACGATGGCGGTTTCCAGGATATCGTCCTGGCACGCTCGGCGCTGGCCGACGATCTGATCGATGCGGCACGCCGGGCGCTTGCCCGACATCGTTTATGACGTATGACGCAGACTTGGGCTAGCATGCCAGCATGAGCGAAGACAACGATACCGCGCCGATCGTAACGACGAACGATTCGACGCCCTCCACTACACCGCACGATGCGAAGCCGCCGCGTCGTGGCGGTTTCGGTATCGCGGTGCTGATGGCGTTCGCGGCATTGGCCGTGAGCGGTTTCGTGTTTTGGCGCGTGCATTCGATGGAGCAGGCGCGATCGCAGACGCAGAGCACGTTGCGCGACGAACTGCGTACGAGCATCGACGATCTGACGCGCGCTCAGGAGCAACGCAAGCGCGATATGGACAGCCTGCGCACACGCATCGCCGATGCTGACGGTATAAACAAGAGCATGCGCGAGGAACTACTTGGCCTGAGCGAGCGTTCGCGGCATCTGGAAGATGCGGTGGCGAATCTTGCCGAGCAGCGCATGGGCGGCCGCGATACGCTGGCCGTGAACGAAGTGGAATTTTTGTTGCAACTCGCGCAGGAACGTCTGGTGTTGTTTCACGACGCGCAAGCGGCGGCAGATGCCTATCGGTTGGCCGATTCGGCGCTCGTCACCATCGAAGATCCGATGTGGACAAGCGTGCGGCAGACGATCGGCGCCGAGCTGCGCGCGCTGGAGGCCAGCAAGCCGGCGGAAACACAAGACGCGCTTGCCACGCTGGAACACGTGCGCGCGGAATTGTCCGCCTTGCCGCTACCACGCGTACCGGACACGGAACCAACCGCAACATCGCGCTGGCAGGCGTTGATCACCCCGTTTGTACGCATCAGCCGCGATGACGATCCGGGTAAGGACGTTCGCGACATCGCCCTGATCCGCGTGCTGACCGAACTGGATCTGCGCGTCGCGCAAGCGGCGCTGCTCGCGCACGACGATGCGTCATGGCAGGCCGCGTTGCAACGTGCGCGCGCCGGTATTGCCGCACGCTTCGATACGAGCGCGGCGCCGACGCAGGCTGTCTTGGCCGATCTCGACCGCCTCGCCGCCGCGCCGATGGCGCCGGCGATTCCTGAACTGGGCAGCGCATTGAAAGAACTGCGCGCTCTGCGCGCCACGCGTGTGCTGAGCCGGCCGGCATCGCCCGCGCCGCCGCCGCCGGCAGCCGCTCCACAGCCCAGTGTTCCACCGCAAAGCGCCTCATCACAGAACGGAGCGGACGCGTGAGACTCTGGCGCAGCATTGCGCTATTGCTCGCGGTGGCGGCCGCCACCGCGTTTGTATGGCATTGGCTGGCGGCCGATCCGGGCTACGTGCGCGTGCATATTCGCGGCATTACTTTGGAAACCACGGTGGTTGTCGCGGTCGTCGCCCTGCTCCTGGCGTGGATGCTGTTCGCCATCGGCTGGCAGTTCCTGCGCTGGCCGTTCCGTGCCTGGGGACGCTCGGTGAAGCGACGCGGCCGTGGGCGTTTCGCCGATGGTCTGCTCGCGCTCGTCGAGGGCGACTATGCGCGGGCCGAGCGCGATCTGACCAAGGCGGCGCATCACACGGCATTCCGTACGCCGGCATTGCTGCTGCGCGCACGTGCGGCGCACGCGCGTGATGCGCAGGAGTGCGCGATGCAGGCGCTGGATGAAGTCGGCGATGACGGCAGCCGCGCGGCCGATACGCTGCGCGCGCGCATCCTGATCGAAAACGGCCGTGATGCCGAGGCGCTGGCGTTCCTGAAAGAAAAAAAGGAGAAAGCGGCCGATCATCGCTTGTCGCCGCGCGGCGAGCGGCTGCGGGTCGATGCCGCATTGGCGACCGGCGATACGCAGGCCGCGCTCGATGCGCTGCCGGCGCTGGCGCGCAATCCGTCACTGAGCGCGAAGGATCAAGCCGCGTTGGAAACGCGCGTGCTGGCGGCCGCGCTGGCCGCCGCGCCGGATATCGACGTACTGGATGCCTGTTGGAACAAGGCCACGCGTGCGCAGCGTAAACGCCCACAACTCGTCGTCGTGTATGCGCGCCGTGCCGCCATGCTCGGCCACATGCTGGCCGCGATGGACGAGATCGAATGTGCACAGCGGCGCGAGTGGAACGATACGTTGGCCGCCGCTTATGGCGAACTGGGCCCCGCCGAAGCCGAAACGCGGCTGCGCAAGGCGCAAGCATGGCTCGCCGTGGTGCCGGATAACGCGGTATTGCTGACGACAATTGGACGTCTATACGGCCAATGCGCACAATGGACGCAGGCCATCGCCACGTTGGAGCGCGCGCTGGCGATCCAGGCATCGCCACGCATCTGGGAAGCCCTCGGCGATGGCCACGGCGGGGTGGGTGATCTCGCCGCAGCCAATACCTGTTATGCCAATGCGTTGCGGCTGGAACGCGGCGAACCGGTCACGCCGCTTGCCGCGCGTGTAGCGGACGCTGCCGCCGATGTGCATGGGCCGGTTCTGGAAGAACGCAGCGAGCACGGCGTACCGCGCTTGCCGGAGATGCGAAGCAATGTGATGGCCTGATCGGCAGGAGGGGCTCTCAGGAAGGCTCCGATGCGTTCGCCTGACGGTCATGGCGTCGATGGAAGCCTGTGCTTTCACGCTGACGCCCAAGATAAGCGGCGGGCAGGCGCAAGGGCACCGCTTCACAGGCGGGCATATTTGCTCCGCAGCATCTCAAGTAGCCTAACTACTTTCTGACTGATTCGGGTGAAGCTGCCATTGATGATGGCGCGCGAGTAACTCAATCGTTTCCTTTTGGCATGTTCAATCACATCTGCGGCGCAAATGTGGAACGCCGCGTGCTCATGAAGCAGGTCAGCGAAAATCTGATCCTTACCGAACTTGTCTTTGGCGACCTCGTGAATCCATATGCCCAGCGTACATTTATCATCACAACGGATGTCATCAATATTCAATGAAATCAGTTCGGGAGAATTACCGCCAGCGATATTCAGCAAACGCTCCTTCCATTTTTCGTGTGCCGCTATGGCATCATCAAACGAAAGTTGCCTGGCGGCTTCTTTTCGTCTCTTGCCGCCTGTCAAAAACTCGATCAACCCAAACACGAGGGACTCCTGGTTTACTTGCCTAACAATTAAAGTTTCGAACGTCTAACACCCAAATTAACCGGCAGCGAAGCCGTCCGGGTTGAATGCAATGTTAGCGAAGTAATCGGCCCGGACGTGCCGAAAACCGTTCCGAAAGAAAGTCGCTTGCATCTGATGCTGCCTATACAAATCAACAAGTTAGGCGCGAGTT